>JAJUJV010000073.1 GCA_029265155.1 Altererythrobacter sp.
CAGGGCATGACAAGCGTTGCAGCCGTTATCGGTGAACAACTGGCGCCCCTTGTCGACCTGCTCGGCGGAAAGGGCAGCAGTTGGATCCTCGGCGGACGCCAGGGCACCGGCGGCAGGCAGAGCAACGACCGCAAGCGCCAGCGCGCCCAGGCCGAGCTTTGCTTTCGTTCCGGCAGTTTTCACGAGTCGATCCATTACGTCTCTCACCTTTCCCAAATTCGTCGGAGGGCGCTGCCCTGTCCTGAGGACCTGCCACAATCAAGCTTTATGGGGGATTTACGCCCGCGTGAGTTTCCGGACATTGTCAATCTCGTCGCGGATCGTCAAGGATGACGGACGCGTAGAGGGCACGTATAGACGCATCATCACAGTTAGAGGAACCACGATGAACAAGGCCCTACTTGCGACGCTTGCTGCAACGACATTGCTTGGCGGATGCAATCAGGGGCCGCCCGCGCCCGACAAGACCATTCAGCAATTGATGGCCGAGGACGTGCAGCCCACGGCGGAAGTTTATTGGAACGCAGTGGGACACGTCAGCGAACTCGTCGATGGCGAGGTCGTAGAGCGCGACTTCCGCCCTGAGACCGAGGCCGACTGGCAGCGCACCCGCGACGCTGCGACCCGAATGGTGGAACTGGCCAACTTGTTGACCGAGCCCGGCTATACCGAGGGACGCGGGGAGGACTGGGTGCAGTTCTCCAACTCGCTCGCAGAAGTGGCGCGTCTAGCCGAACAGGCCGCAGATTCGCGCGATCCGGAACAGGTATTTGAAGTCGGCGGCACGATGTATTCGGTGTGCAGCGCCTGCCACCAGGTCTATCCCCCGGCGGAAGGCTTGCCGGAGGATGCCCCGGTGGGTGCGCCGCCCGCATAAGCTGGGCGGAAGGCCGCTCTGTGAGCATTGATCGCGCATCTGCCCCACCATGGGTGGGAGGATGGCTGCTGGTCGTCGCCGCGGTATGGCTGACCCTGCTGATCCCGGCCGCCCCTGCTTTCGCTCACGACATTTCGGACGCGGACCGCGCCCTCGTTCAGCAGATCGCAGGTCCGGCACCATTCATGTTCCTCTATCTCGGTGCCAAGCACATGGTTACCGGGATCGACCACATCCTGTTCCTGATTGGAGTGGTCTTCTTCCTCTACAGGCTGCGTGACGTCATCCTTTACGTCTCGCTGTTCACGATCGGGCATTCGCTGACCTTGCTCGGCGGCGTATGGTTCGAGACCGGAGCCAATGCTCATGTCGTCGATGCAATCATCGGCATTTCCGTAGTTTACAAAGCGTTCGAGAACCTCGGCGGGTTCGCGAAACTGGGACTGTCGCTCGACACCCGCCTGGCGGTGCTCGTGTTCGGATTGTTCCATGGATTGGGACTGGCCACCAAGGTACGGGAGCTTGGCCTGCACGATGACGGGCTGGTGGTGAACCTGCTGTCGTTCAACCTCGGCGTTGAGGTGGGACAGGTCCTGGTCTTGACCATCGTAGTCGCGCTGTTCAACCTGTGGCGTCAGAGGCGCTCGTTTGCGGCGAGCGCGTTCTATGCCAATCTGGCGCTCTTGGCCGCGGGTTTGATGCTCGTCGGCTATCAGTTGACGGGATATTTTACTTCATGACCGAACAGCCGATCGCCTCTCCCCCTCCCCGCAACAAGCTGATGCTCGGTATAGTGGGGGCTGTGCTGGTGGCGATTATCGCCTTGGTCGCGTTCATCCTGCCGGCCGCGTACGGGATCGATCCCACGGGTGCCGGCCGCGCCTTGGGCATCACCAAGGCCGCCGAGCCCGAAATGAGCGAGGAGCAGATCCGCGGCGCCCGGCGCTCCGGCGTGCTGACCCTCTCCGAGCAGCCTTTGCAGCGCCAGGAATGGGACGACGAATGGGAGGTCGTTCTCGCGCCGTACGAGGGCATCGAGCTCAAGTACACGCTCGAGGAAGGCGCCGCGATGGACTTCGAATGGGTCGCTACCGACGAGGTCGAGTACGACCTCCACTCGCACCCGTTCGAAGGAGGAACCGAGCTGACCGAAGGCTATGCCCTAGGCCAGGGCGAACGGATGCAAGGTCGCTACGTCGCCGCCTTCTCCGGTCTGCATGGCTGGTACTGGCAGAACCGGACGCTGGAGGACGTCACAGTGACGGTCCGCGCGGCAGGGCCGATCCAGGGTTCGACCGTTTTCTATCAGGGCGGCCAACAGGAGCGCGAGCTAGCCCCGCCAGCTCCATAAGCTTCGGGCCGAAACGGATATTGTCAAAGTCGTGTTGATTTCCGCCCTTGTTGTGGCGGCGCGTTCTCGGCTAGGCTGAGCGGCAACCGGACGGGTCAATCAAACATTCTGGGGGTTTCAAGTGAACATTCCGACGCGCGCACACTCGCCTCGCCGACAGGCCGCACGCCGCCTTGTGCGCGCACTGGCCCCGGCGACGATCGCTCTCATGGCGACAGCTTGCGCCACGGCGCAGACCGGCGACAACGCCCGGACCGCTGCGGCTCCGGCGTCGAGCGGGCAACTGCCGGCCGAGAACTTCGACTATGTGAACTGGGACGCCTATCTCGGCGGCCCCGAGTCCGCACAATACACCGCGCTGACGCAGATCACGAAGGACAACGTCAACCAGCTCGAGCTCGCCTGGACCTATATGGCCGGCGAGGGACAGCCGCCGCAGTTCAACCCTATTGTCGCCAACGGCATGATGTACGTGCTGCGCAGCGATGGAAAGCTGGCGGCGCTCGACCCCGCCACCGGACGCGAGATCTGGCAGAGCGAAACCACCGGGCGCATCGGCATCCGCGGCATCAACTACTGGCAAAGCCAGGATGGTTCCGACCGCCGGCTGGTGTTCCTGAACGACGGCCTGGTCCGGGCGGTCGATGCCCGCACCGGTAAGTACGTCCCGAACTTCAGCATCGACCTGCGCGACGCGCTGCCCGAAGGGCACGCGGAAACGCCGCGGCCGCTGATGACGAACAATCCGGGACGCGTTTTCGAGGATACCTACATCGTCTCGCTGCCGGCCGGCGCGTACGACTACGCCTCGTCCCCTGCGGACATCCAGGCCTACGACATTCGCACCGGCGAGCTGAAGTGGGTGTTCAACGTGGTGCCCCGCGTTGGTGAGTTCGGCTCCGAGACCTGGCCGGAGAAGGACCGCGAGAAGTTCGGCGGCGTGCACAATTGGTCGGAGTTCACGGTCGATCCGGAGCTCGGCATCGCTTACATTCCGACCGGCACCGCGCGGTACGACTTCTACGGCGGCAACCGGCCGGGCGACAACCTCTTCGCCAACAGCCTGGTCGCGCTCGATGCGCGTACCGGTGAGCGGCTGTGGCACTACCAGATGGTCCACCACGACCTGTGGGATCTCGACATTCCCACGGGTCCAAAGCTGATGACCATCAACAAGGACGGCCAGAAGATCCCCGTCGCAGTCCAGGCCACGAAGCACGGCTATCTGTTCGTGTTCGATCGCCGCACCGGTGAGCCGGTCTGGCCGATCGAGGAGCGCCCCGTTCCGGCTTCCGACGTGCCGGGTGAGCAGGCATCGCCGACTCAGCCCTTCCCGACCTGGCCGCTGCCCTACGCGCGCCAACGCTTCACCGAAGAGGACATCAACCCGTACCTGTCGCAGGAAGACCAGGAAAGCCTGCGTCAGCTGCTTCGGGAAAGCCGCAACGAGGGGCCGTTCACTCCGCCAAGCCTGCGCGGATCGATCTCGATGCCGGGGCACAACGGCGGCGCCAACTGGGGCAACGTGGCGTCCGATCCCAAGAAGCAGCGCGTCTTCGTGGTCAGCCGCGAAATCCCGCTGCTGATCAAGCTCAACCCGGATAACCGTCCGGCCGAGCTGGAGAAAATGCCGAACGGCAATCCGGAACTCAACCCGTACAAGTCGCCGGTCAATTTCCTGCTGCAGAGCAATGGCATGGTAGCGATCAAGCCGCCGTTCTCGACGCTGACCGCCTATGACATGAACACGGGCGAGATTATGTGGCAGGTGCCCAACGGCGAGATCATGACTCTTGAGCAGCAGGGCATCACCGGCGTTGGCAGCCAGGCGCCGCGCGGCGGCCCTGTCGCAACGGCAAGCGGCCTGCTGTTCGTCGGTACCGCGACCGACCGGAAGTTCCGCGCTCGCGATGCCGATACCGGTCAGGTGCTGTGGGAACATGAGCTTCCCGCGGCGACCGAAGGCGTCCCGGCGGTGTTCGAAGTCAACGGCCGTCAGTACGTGACCATACCGGTCGGCGGTGTCGGCCACTTCGCAAACGGTTTGGGACTGCCCGAGCCGGGCCCCAGCCAGTACATGACCTTCGCGCTGCCCGCTCGCAGCGGCCAGTGAGGACTCCAGCGATGAGAGGATCGCTGTCGTTTCTCGCCGCCGCCACGGCGCTTACCCTGGTTGCTTCTCCTGCCTTCGGGCAGGAGCAGGACCTGACGGTGTTGCCGCCCCCTCCCACCGATTATCAGCCCAAGGCGACGTCCTGGGGCGAGCCGGATTTCCGCGGCGGTTGGCCTATCGACCATCTCAATGGGCGGACGCCGCTGCAACGCGATCCGAAGCACGGCAACCGGGCCCTGCTGACGGACGAAGAGTTCGCTGAGCGTGAGGAGATGGTCGAGCAGCTCGCCCGGCGCTACGAGAACGAGGACGAGAGCGGCCGCATGGGCATCGGCCACTGGGCCGAAGTGGCCGCGGCCAACCGTCGGACCAGCTGGATCACCTCGCCGGCGAACGGCCGCCTTCCGGAGTACACTCCTGAAGGGCAGCGGCTGTCGAACGAGATGCGTTCGACCTGGCGGCAGAACCAGCCGTTCGACTGGGTCAGCGACTTCGATAGCTGGGATCGCTGTATCACCCGCGGGCTGCCCGCGTCCATGTTCCCGTTCATGTACAACAACGGGATGCGCATTTTCCAGTCACCCGGCCTCGTCGCGCTGCAGATGGAGATGGTGCACGAGACGCGGATCATCCCGACCGACGGCCGTCCGGGCATTCCGACCCAGATCCTCAACTGGATGGGCGAGAGCCGTGGTCACTGGGAGAACGGCAACACGCTGGTCGTCGTTACGACCAACTTCAAGCCGGGTCCGTCGGCGACCAACATCGGCACGACCGGATCGCCGCCGGCAAACGACACACCCGTAAGTGAGCAGGCCCGGATGACGGAGCGCTTCACGATGACCGGGCCGGACTCGATCGTTTACGAATTCACGTGGGAAGACCCGGTAATCTTCACCGAGCCGTGGGGCGCACGCCTCGACTGGATGCGCGACGACGACTTCGGCATCTTCGAGTACGCCTGCCACGAAGGTAACGTCCAGATCCGCAATTACATCAACGCCTCTCGCGCCGAACGCGCGCAAGCGGCGCAAGGCAGCGGAGCGCAGTGATCGCGACCCGGCCCTCAAGGCGTATTTTCGGTTACATATTTCGACAAGTTAGAGGTTTGAAATTGGACTTCCGTGCGGCACAAGCGCGCAGAATTCAGGAGAGGTCAGAATGAATCCGCTCAAGACGTTCCGTAACACCGTGGCCGGCGCGCTGCTGGCAGCGGTCAGCATCACTTCCCTGTCGACCGGCGCGGCGACGGCACAGCCGGTCCCCGCCGACCTGACGGTGATGCCGCCGGTGCCGACCGATTACCAGCCGAAGAAGACCCCGTGGGGCGATCCCGACCTGCGTGGCACCTGGCCGATCGACAACATCGCCAGCCTGCCGATGAACCGCCCGGCTAACTTCGGTGACCGGTTCTGGCTGACCGAAGAAGAAATGGCGCAGCGCGAACAGCAGGCTGAGCGTTCGGCTCAGGCTTACGACGCCGAAGACCGCGCGGGCCGCATCGGCATGGGCCACTGGGTCGAGTCCAACTCGTCCGGTCGCCGCACTTCGCTGCTGGTCGAGCCGGCCAGTGGTCAGCTTCCCGCCTTCACGCCGGAAGCCGAAGCGCTGTACCGCGCCGGCCGTTCGAGCTGGACGCCCAACACCAAGTTCAACTGGGTCACCGACTTCGACGCTTGGGACCGCTGCGTCACCCGCGGCTTCCCGGCTTCGATGCTGCCGTTCCGCTACAACAACGGCATTCGCGTGTACCAGTCCCCCGGCTACGTCACGATCGCGCTGGAAATGCTCGGCACGCGCGTGATTCCGGTCGCCGGCCAGCTCCAGCCTTGGCCGGAACCGGTCGAAGCGTGGCTCGGCAGCAGCCGGGGCCGCTGGGAAGGCAACACGCTGGTCATTGAGACCACCAACCTGAAGACCGGCGATAGCGCCACCACTGACTCGTTCGCCCGTAACGGTTCGCCGCTCAACATGGCGACCATGGGCGTGCCGCCGTGGAACACGATCCCCACCAGCTCTAAGGCGAAGGTCGTCGAGCGGCTGACCATGACCGGACCGGACTCGATCATTTACGAGATGACCTACTCCGACCCCGAAGTCTTCGAGGCACCGTTCACCGCCCGCCTCGATTGGTCGCGCAACAACGAGTACGAGTTCTTCGAGTACGCCTGCCACGAAGGCAACGTGCAGCTGCGCAACTACATCACCGCGTCGCGTGCCGGTGAGCTCGAGGAAGCCTCTGCCGAAGACCTCGCGGCCGAAGCCGGCGGCAGCCACTAACCCCCCGCCTTCGGGAGGGGAATTATGACGCAGGGGCATAGGCCGCTCTCCGCAGCGTCGCTGGCATGGCCCGCGATGCTCGCGGAGGTGGCCCTTGCCCCTTCGTTCCTTTCTGCTCCGCCCTCTGGCCCGGGGCGAGAGGCATATGCTCGCCTGGCCTACAGGGCCAGTCGCCAGAGCCAAGTGCCGCTCCGTGCCCACATCATTTCGTCACGCGCCGCGCGCGGCCTTCTCAACGGGGATTAGCTCATGAAACAGTCACGCCTCCTTCGAACCTCGCTCGCTTGCGCGTTAGTCGCTCTGGCGACTGCAGCTTGCGCCCAGAGCGGCAGCGTGCAGACTGCAGCGTCCACACCGCGCGCGTCTTCCGCAGCGGCCCCGGTCGGCGTCTCCGCGCCGGTGCGCATCGAGCAGGGCCTGGTCCAGGGCACGGCCGGCAAGGTGCAAGGCGTCACGGTGTTCAAGGGCATTCCCTTTGCCGCGCCTCCGGTCGGCGATCTGCGCTGGAAGCTGCCGCAACCTGCAGCGTCGTGGGAAGGCGTGCGCGACGGGAGCCGGTTCGGCGACGTCTGCATGCAGAACCCTGCCCCGCAGCGCTTCCCGCCCAACGGCGCGACCGACAGCGAAAACTTCACCGGGATGAGCGAGGACTGCCTCAACCTCAATATCTGGACCCCCGCGAAGCAGGCTGGCGAAAAGCTGCCCGTGATGGTCTGGCTCTACGGGGGCGCCTACAACGAAGGCGGCGGAAACGCGCCATTCAGCGAAGGGGATCACCTCGCCGCCAAGGGCGTGGTCATGGTCACGTTCAACTACCGGGTCGGGCCGTTCGGCTTCTTCTCCCACCCTGAGCTGACCGCGGAAGGCGGCGGCGCCGCCGGCAACCAGGCGCTCGGTGACGCGATCGCGGTGTTCCGCTGGCTCAAGGACAACGTCGAACAGTTCGGCGGCGATCCGAACAACATCACGCTGTTCGGCGAAAGCGCCGGCGCGGCGATGAACGCAGGCCTCGTCGGCGCCGCCGGCGCGCGCGGCACCTTCGAGCGGGCGATTGCACAGAGCGGCGGCTGGATGGGTCTGGGGATCGCGACGATGACGCCGAACCACGTGCCGGGCGCCACGCTACCCGACACCCCTCCCCCGGCTCCAGCGCCAGGTGGCCCTGGCGGGTTCGGCAACATGCCGCCTTCGGCCGAGCTGCGCGGTCTCGCCAATGCCCGTCAGATCGGCGCGCCCACGCTGGCCCAGCTGCGCGCGCTTCCGGCCGAGGAAGTGCAGCAGAAGCTGCGCGGCCACGGCATGATCATCGACGGGAAGATCATAACCGAGGACCTGTCGATCACCTTCGAGAACGGCCGACAGAACCCGGTCGACGTGCTGGTCGGCTCGAACGAGGATGAAGGCTCCTTCGCCGGCGGCCCACCGACCACGGCGGAAGCATGGCGCAACGGCGCCGCGCAGCGCTGGGGTGAGTTCGCCGAGCTCGGCCTCGCCGCCTACCCCGCCGCAACCGACGAGGAAGCCCAGGCGCAAGCGCCGCAGCCGTTCAGCGACACGCTGGCCTGGCACATGCGGCTGTTCGCCGAGCAGCAGGCCAAGATCGGCAAAGGTTCGTGGCTGTACTTCTTCACCCACGACCCCCTTTACGACGAAGGACGCCCAGACCTCGGCGCGGCGCATACGGGTGAGATCCCGTACGTCTTCAACAACCTGTGCGCCCCGCGCACTTTCCCGGGCGGTTCATCGGTCGAGAAGATGTGCGGCAATCCGCGCGAGGAAGCTTTCGCCGACCAGGTATCGCAGTACTTCGTGAACTTCGCGCGGACCGGCAACCCGAACGGCTCGGGCCTTCCGGCCTGGCCGGCGACGCGGGAGCTGGGACCGAACGAAGTGATGGTCCTGGACGCCGACGGCTCGGGCAAGGGCCCGTGGATCGGCGAGGCGAAGGATCGCCTGTACCGCGCGATGTACGAGGCTCGGGTGGCGCGGCCGCTCGGCATCGTCTCTAGCGGCAACTGAGCTCACCCTTCCTCGGGCGGCGCCAAGATGCCGCCCCTATTTCACGACGCGCCGGCCCTTAAGGCCGGCGTGTTCGTCTCCGCTCGACAGGCACCGCGGTTGAGTTCATCCTCCGGCCAAAGAACAAACCGGACGGAGGATGCATGAAGGGGATAGGCTCGCGCGGCCGTGCGCTGCTGTGGGGCTCGGCGGGGATCGCGGGGTTGCTGGGCGCAGGGAGCCTTGCGATGGCTCAGGCGGGGCAGACCCCAGCCGCCGATCGGGCCGCGCAAGTCGAACTTGGCCGAACCGCTTATGCCAAGGATTGTGCTGCGTGCCACGGGCCGGAGTTGGCGGGGGGACAGTTCGCACCCGACCTCAAGGGCCCCGAATTCCTGGCGCGGTGGGGTACCCGCCCGGTGGCAGAGCTGTTCGACTACATGCACGCCTCGATGCCGCCGGCCAATGCCGGAGGATTATCCGAGGAAACCTATGCCGCCCTCGCCGCGCTGATCCTTGAGGAGAATGGCGGCACGGCTCCCGCAGCGCTGGCGGCCGACGAAGTGCAGCTCGCCCGAGTGATGTTGCCGGCGCCACCGCTGCAGCGGATGTCCGGCGAGCAAGGCGTGGGCGGGCTGTCGCGGCGCTATCCGCTGCCGCCAGGACCGAAGATCCCCGATCGCTTCGCGAATTACACGCCCGTCACGCAGGCGATGCTGTCCGATCCAGCACCTCAGAACTGGCTGACCTGGCGGCGCAGCCATCTCGGCCTCGGCTTTTCCCCCCTGCGGCAGATCGACACCGGCAACGTCGGCACCTTGCGAGTAGCTTGGGCGCAAGCGCTGCCCCCGGGCGCGAATATGAACGAGCCGCTGGTCCGCGACGGTGTGCTTTACGTGTTCGGCTATGGCGACAGCGTCCACGCGTTCGATGCAGCCGATGGGCGTATGCTGTGGACTTACAAGCGCCGGCTTCCCGAAGGCACCGCGCTGACTTCGAAGAAGACGCTCGCCTTGTTCGGCGACAAAGTGTTCACGGCGACTTCCGACAACCACCTTGTCGCACTCGACGCCCGCACCGGGCGGCCGGTGTGGGACGTGCGGCTCACCGACAAGTCGGGCTTCCGCGTGCCTGGCGGGCCTCTCGCCGCTGACGGCGTGGTGATGCAGGGTCTGGCAACCCAGGAAGCCGGCGGCGGCCTGATCGTCGCTTTCGATAGTGAAACCGGTGACAAGCTGTGGGAGTTCGAAACGGTCGCCAAGCCGGGACAAGTCGGCGGGGACACCTGGAACGGACTGCCGGGCGATCAGCGCAAGGGCGGCTCGCAGTGGACCAGCGGCACCTACGATCCCGAGACGGGGCTGGCGCTGTGGGGTGTCGCGCAGAGCTACGACACCGGCCCGCTGCGCGATCTGAAGCCCGGCGAGAACAACGACGCACTGTTTACCAATGCGACGCTCGCCATCGTGCCGCGCACCGGTGAGCTCAAGTGGTACTTCCAGCACATGAAGAACGACCAGTACGATCTCGACTGGGTGTTCGACCGAGTGGTGGGCACGATCGAAGTCGATGGGCGTCCCCGGCGGGTGGTGATCACCGGCGGCAAGGAAGGCCTGTTCGATGCAGTCGATGCAGCCACCGGCCAGTACATCAAGACCGTCGACATGGGCATTCAGGACTTCATCGAGCGGATCGATCCGGAAACCGGCGACAAATTTCCCAAGGCCGAGAAACTGCCCGGCCGCGACAAAGGCGCGGTGTTTGTCTGCCCCCATGGCGGTGGGGGCCGCAACTGGAGCCCCACTTCATTCAACCCGGACACCCGGCTGCTGTTCGTCAACGCGCGCGACGTGTGCATGGACATGGTGCCGACTGCGGACCCGTCGGCTCCCGGCTTCCTGACCACCGGCGTCAACATCCAGTACGCCCCGCGAGAAGGTCACGACGGCCGCTTTGGCGTGCTGCAGGCGCTCGACATGGAATCCGGCGAGATCGTGTGGGAAACCCGCCGGCGCCAGACGCCCGACATGGGTATCCTGACCACAGCCGGGGGCTTGCTGTTCACCGGCTGGATGGACCGCCAGTTCGTCGCCTACGATCAGGCAACCGGCAAGGAGCTATGGAGCACGGGCGTGACCGGTGTACCGAACGCCTCGCCGATCACCTACGCCGTCGACGGCAAGCAGTACGTCGCGATCGTGACCGGCCATGGCAATCCGCTGGCCTTCGGCATTCCCGACGTGATCCCGGAGACGCAGCTGCCACCGGTCAACAGCTCCGCGCTCTATGTCTTTGCGTTGCCCGACTAGAAGCGGACGCGGGCGCCTAAGGCGCGCGTCCCATTGCCGGTGGGAATAGAGCCCAGCTCAACCGGCCCGATCTTGAGGTGGAGCGCTTCGCTGACGCGCTCCATCAGCGTAGGCTCGAGGGGTGGCGGCACCGGCGTGCTTGGCATCCCTTCCGCGTGCGCGCAGACGACGATTTCCCCGTCGGTGGCCGGCGCGCAGCCCTGGGGCACCAGGATATCGATCTGGATCGTACCGTCTTCCCGCACCGTCTCCCGGTAGGCCGAGCTCGGCGCGTCCGCTTCGGCAATCTCCGCGTGACCGACGTCAATGGGAATGCGTGGTGCCTCGTCCATCGGGATCTCCCCCGCCGTATGCGGTGAAGCTACGCCCCGGTGGGTGCCGACAGCAAGCGCCAACAAAAAAGGGCCGCCTTGCGGGCGGCCCTTTCGGTTGATGCGGTTAGCAGGGCGTCAGTAGTAGATGCCGAGCGTGAAGCCGATCGCGCGGCCGCAGAACAC
>JAJUJV010000057.1 GCA_029265155.1 Altererythrobacter sp.
AGCGGTGACTACGCAGATCGTGCTTGGCTCCGACCCTCGCGGGGCTCCCGTTCAACTCGATGTCGAGGAGCTTCTGGCCACCCGCTTGCTGGTCCAGGGCAACAGCGGCTCGGGCAAGTCGCACCTGCTGCGCCGGATCCTGGAAGAAAGCGCCGCACTGGTCCAGCAGATCGTGATCGATCCGGAAGGCGACTTCGTCAGCCTGGCCGAAGCGTTCGGTCATGTGGTGATTGATGGCGCCGCCTATGCCGACGCGGAGATCGTCCGCCTCGGCACGCGGATTCGCGAGCACCGCGCTTCGGTGATCCTGGCCCTCGACGGCCTCGAGATCGACAACCAGATGCGCTGTGCCGCGCTGTTCCTGTCGGCGCTGTTCGATGCGCCGGTGCAGCACTGGTATCCGGCGCTGGTGATCGTCGACGAAGCGCAGGTCTTTGCGCCGGCCGCCGCCGGCGAAGTGGCCGACGATGCGCGCCGCGCCTCGCTGGCAGCGATGACCAACCTGATGTGCCGCGGCCGCAAGCGGGGCCTGGCCGGCGTGATCGCCACGCAGCGGCTGGCGAAGCTGGCCAAGAACGTCGCGGCCGAGGCTTCGAACCTACTGATGGGCCGAACCTTCCTGGACATCGACATGATCCGCGCCGCCGACCTCCTCGGCATGGAGCGCCGTCAGGCCGAGCAGATCCGCGATCTCGAGCGCGGCCACTTCCTCGGCCTCGGCCCGGCGATCAGCCGCCGGCCGGTGGCGGTGAAGATCGGCAGCGTACGGACAGCGGCACGAGCAGCGGCGGCCGGCCTTGCCCCGCCGCCCTCCTCCTCCCCGGCCGAAATGGAGGCGCTGCTCCACGCCGCGCCGGACCCGGGCGAGCAACTCCCGCTCCTGGCGCCCACGCCGGAACCGGCCAGCGCCGAGGTGCTGCACGACCGGATCGAAACGCACGCCCAGGCCGGGTTCGAGCACGAGGAGCCGGAGCCCGAAGAAGTCGCCGCGCAGGTCAAGCGGGTGCTCGCCGAGATGGCGCAGGAGGACGGCTCGACGTTTCAGCCAGCGGCGGCGCTGTTCCAGGATTTCTGCGTCCGCTGCCGGATGCGCGGCATCCGCGTTCACGGGCTCGATGCGGTCGAGTTCCGGAAGCGCTTCGCCGCTGCGCTCGCCGGTCTCGATCCCGACGCCGAGGATGAAGCGACGCAGGGCATCTTCGCGCTGTCCCGCTCGGTGCCCGAGGAACTCCTCGCCCCCTTCCTGGCGATCGCCAAGGCGGCCATCGACGGCGAGGCCTGCCCGAGCGACGACACCCTCGCCCAGGTCTATGGCACCGCCTCGCCCGGGCGGGTGCGGCGGATGATCGAGAACCTCGAGAAGTGCGGGGCGATCGTCGTGCGCACCGACTTCGGCGGCCGGCGCACCGTGTCGGTCCCGCACCTCAACGCCACGACCCTGGCGGTTTGAGCGGCTTTACGGCCGGTGCGGCCTGAGGACTATTCGGTCCGGCTGCGTACGGTCGACCTCGGCCGACGTGGACAGTTCGAGGAATGCCACGAAGGACTTGGGATCGTTCGCATCGAACACGCCCGAAAATCGCGCCGCACTCAGCGACGGATCCGCGAGGACGATCGGGATGCGGTTGTAGCGGTTGAACTCGGCGACGATTTCATCGAGCCCCGCATCGTCGAACGACAGTTGCCGCATGCGCCAGGAGGCCGCGGCGACGATATCCGCCTCGGCGACGCGCGGCGCTCCCGACGCGGCGCTGAGGTCCACTTGCTGACCGGCGAGCAGCAGAGCCTGGTCGGGCGCGAGCGCCTGAACGGCTGCCGCCGGAGCCGCCCGGCGGGCCGGCACGGCCCGGTTGTCGACCAGCACTTTCCCTTCGAACACCACCACTCGCACGCCCGAGCCGGTGTGCCGGACGTTGAACTTGGTGCCGACTGCCTGGGCGACCGATCCCGCGGCATAGACCCGGAACGGGCGATCCGGCTCGTGCGCGACTTCGAACAGCGCTTCGCCTTGCAGCAGGTCGAGCCGGCGTTCGCTGTCGGTCAGGCGGACGCGGACCCGCGAATCGGTGTTGAGGAACACCACCGAGCCGTCGGCGAGAGTGACCGAACGCTGCTCACCGAGATCGGTGGTGTAGAGCCGCGTCGCGAGCGTCTGCGCCGGCTCCTCTGCCGGACTGGTGCCAAGGCCGGCGAGCGCGAGCGCCGCCGCAGCGAGCAGCGCGACCGAGGCGGCGATAGCCCAACGCTTCGGCAACGCCCTCTGCCCTGGGCGACAGGGGCCGCCACCCATTGCCGCGGGAGCTGCCGCGAAAAGCGGGATCACTTCCGGCTCCGGCGGTAACGCGTCGTCTTCGGTCGCCAGCTTGCGCTCACGGTCGACGCCCTCCAGGCTGCCGAGGATCGCGGCGCAGTAGAGCAGTTCGTCGACATGCGCGGGCGAGGCTTTGAGCCAGCGGGCGAGCGCCTGGCGCTGCGCCGGGTCCAGCGGCCCGGCGTCGATGCGGATCGCCCAATCGGCCGCCTCTTCGGCGATCTGCCGGTTCGGGATGGCCTTAGTCATGGTGCCGCTCCGCCCACAACGCGCGGCAGGTGAACAGCGCGCGCGACAAGTACTTGTGTACGGTATGCGGTGAGATGCCGAGTTTCTCGGCGATTTCCTCGTGCGAGTAGCCGTCCCGCTTCCGCAGTAGCAGCACCGTGCGATAGAGCGGCGGCAGCTCGGAAAGGATCGCTTCGAGCCGGTCGATGCTCGAGCGGTTCTCCAGCAACCGGACGAAATCGCCCTCGTCCCCATCCGCCAGTTCGGGGAGCGCCGGATCGAGCTCGACCAGCTTCGGCTGCCCTTTGCGCCGCAGGCTCACCTCGTTGGCGAGATTACAGGCGATGCGGAACAGGTAAGATTCGGGCTCGCGGATCAGGTCTGGATCGCGCACCCGGCACAGGCGAAAATAGGCTTCCTGCGCCAGATCCTGTGCATCGGCGCCGCTGCCGGTACGCTGTTCCAGGAAGCGCAGCAGGCGCGGAGCATAAGCCTGGATGACGCTGGTAAAGCGCGCGCGCGACTTGGCCGGGCTGATATCGACCGAGACCGGCTCAATCATAGCGGCCAGACCTGGATGCGGCCGATCGGCGCGGGAGATGCAAAGAGCGAGCATCGTGCGCCGGCCCCGCCACCTTAGGCGACCCAGGGTCCTGTAATGGCGAGCGTCCGGGTCGGCCCGTAAACGTTCACGAACAGCACCTGCCCGTCCGGCGAGAAACAGGCGCCGGCAAGTTCGCTATCCACTCGGCACAGCGCGAGCGGATAGGCTTCGCCCGCCGGAGTGATGCCGCGCAAATGGTTGGCCACCGCTTCGGTGTACTGATCCTCGCAGACCACCAAGTGCCCGTTGGGCGCCACCGTCAGATTGTCGCCAAAGTTGAACTGCTCGGGCGAGGTGCTTTCGAAGAACAGCTGAATCCGATCCGCTCCGCCAAGCTGCGGACGCAGGCGGAAGATCTGTCCGAGCTTGGCCGCGCCTCCGCCGGTGCAGCAGAAGTATAGCTCGCCGTCACCCATCCATAGGCCCTCGCCGCGGGCAAACACCGTGGCGCCGGCCGCCGCGCCGCGGGCGCGCAGATCGTCTTCCGGGGCTTCGACCTGGTCGAGGTCGATCCAGCTCACCTCGTGCCAGGCGTTCAGCGGCAGCGCGGTGCCTTCCCAGTTTCGGCTGTCGCCGATCTCGCGGATGACGAGCGCCTGGAGCCGGCCCCCGTTGGCCAGCCGGCCGGGGGTGTTGGGCAGGAAGCGGTAGAACAGCCCTTCGTTCTGGTCCTCGGTCATGTAGACCACGCCGGTCCGCGGATCGACACAGGCCGCTTCGTGGTTGAAGCGGCCCATCGCTTTGAGCGGCACCGGATCGACAAGGCCGGTCGCCGCGGCGGGTACTTCGAACACGTAGCCATGATCGGTGGCTCGGCGCATGAAAAAGCCGGGCTCCTCGCAGGTCAGCCAGCTTCCCCACGGCGTGATGCCGCCGGCGCAGTTGCGCATCGTTCCGGCGAGCGAGCGAAACTGCCGCTCGACCCGTAGCGTGGCCGCGTCGAGCACCAGCGTGGTCGTGCCGCCGGGCATGACTTTGCCTTCGGCGTCGCGGCGATAGCCGCTGGGAGCTTCCCCGCCGGTCCCTTCCTGGCCGGAGTGCAGCTCGTGGTTGCGCACCAGCGCGAGGCGCCCGCCGCCGAGATCGAAGCAGCCCATGCCGTCGGCGGCATTGGGAACCGTACTGCCATCGTCCATCGGATCGCCGAGGCTGGAGAGCACCCGATAGGAAAAGCCCGGTGGCAGATCGAGCAGCCCGGCGGGATCGGGCACCAGCGGCCCGTAGCCGATGCCAGGCGGCGCGGACGCAAGCCCGGCGCGCATGCAGCCGCTGGCTGCCAGCGCGGCAAAGGCCGTGCCGGTCGCTTTCAGGAACTGGCGGCGGTCAGCGATCACGGTCGAGTTTCCCTCCCCCCTCGGCGGTGCCCCGATCGGAGCACCGCCGCCAGTGTACACGGTTTGCGCACGGCTCAGAACCTTCCCCGCAAGCCGAGGCGGAATTCGCGGCCGTTGTAGGATACCGCCGAGATAGCCGTGCGAGGCCGCCCCAGCGTGGCGAGATCGGCCGGGTGCGTGCCGCTGTCGAGCAAGTCCGCCACTTCGAAGAACAGCTGCAACTCACCCCGGCCCGGCCGCAGGGTATAGCCGGCGAACAGGTCGAGCTGGGTGTAGGCGCCGGTAAACGAATCGAGCCCGAACCGGTCCGCGCCGCGGAACGATTCCGACTGGTAGTTGACCGACAGCGCCGTCTCGAACGTGTTGTCGTCGTAGACCAGCGAGCCGTTGGCGGTGATCTCGGGAGCCCGGAAGAACGACGAGCGGCGCAGCAGCCTTTCGCCTTCCTCGTAGTAGCCAAGGAGCACCACCGCATCGGTCGCATCGAGCCCGGAGTCGACGACGAATTCGGCCTCGCTGTCGGTGTAGGTCAGGTTGCCGTTGACCGCGATGTTCCGCAACAAGCCAGGCGCCCAGCTGAACCGGTGGTTCACGCCGACCTCGACACCCTTCAGCGTGGCGGTCCCGCCGTTCTCCGGGCGGGAGATCGACAGCTCCGGCTCGAACTCTTCGCTGACCAGCGCCTGGACGCCGCCGATCGAGGCCAGAAGCTCCAGGCCCTGCGGACTCAGCAGCGATTCGACGAATTCCACGTCGATGCTGCTCCCGTCGGATTCCGAGCCGACGAAGATGAAGTTCTTGATCTCCTTGTAGAACAGGCCGACCGACAGCATCGTCCCGCGGCTCGGATAGAACTCGATCGACGCATCGAGGTTGAGCGAGCGCGCGTTCTCGAGGTCGGGGTTGCCGGACGAGACGCTGAGCGTGACGTCGCTGACCTGTTCGGGCGTCAGACCCCCTGCGGCAATCGCCTCCTCGATGGTGTCTACCCCGGGCAGAATCACGCCGCCGTCGGGGTCTTCCGCGCTCAGCGAGATGTTGACGGAGCTGGCGCGCCCCAACTGGTTGTAGCTCGGACGGGCGATCGAATAGCCCGCGCCGAAGCGCAGCTTGAGCTGATCGTTGACATCGTAGCTGGCGGCAAGGCGAGGCAGGATTTCGGTGTTACTCGCCTTGGCCTCGACCACTTCCTGCGGCGCACCGGGGGTGGTGAGCTGCAAGGCCCGGCCTTCCTCGCCTTCCGCCCCTTCGAGCGTTACCTGCCCTTGCAGGGTTAGCGGGGCGGAGAACCTTCCTTCGTAGTGTTCGACGCGGGCGCCGGCGATCAACCGGAACGGCCCGGCTTCGAAGTCGAACTGCCCGTAAGCGGCGTAGACGTCTTCCTGGCCGTCGAAGAACTGCTCGAAGACCGATGGGTCGCCGGACGCCTCGAAGGTCTCGCGGAAGTTGTCCGCGAAGCGCTTGAAGGCCTTCTTCCCGAACTTGGGGATCGTGACGATGCCGAGCGGAGCGAGCGGGGAGCCGATCGGCTTGAAATCGATCGTGCCGATGTCGAGGCTGGTGAAGTCCGCGAGCGTGGTGGGGTCCGTCCCACCTGGCAGGACCACGTTCCCGCCGCCGGACGTGTAGGTCCCGTCGAGGTTCAACCCGGCAGTCTCCTGGCTGTAGTAGTCAAAGAAGTTGTAGACGTCGGACCGCTCTGCCTTCGCTCCGACACGGACGTTGTTCAGAACCCCGCCGAAGATCTCCGCATCGGTCCGGTAAGTGGCGTCGACGCGCGCCATATACCGCTCGTTGGTCATGTCGATCTGGAACAGCCGCAGGCCGAACGGGTCGAGCAGCACGTTCTCAGGGATGTTCTGCAAAGCCTGCGCGAATTCGGCGTTGTTCAGGATCGACGCGTTCGGCACCGGCATGAAGCCGTTGACGAAGCTGTACGGCATATAGTTGAGGTTATCTTCCGGATCGTCGAACTCGGAGTCCGTATCGAAGACCAGGTCGGTCTGCGGGTTCGAGGTCTTCGATTTCGAGTAGCTGACCTGGTACCGCAGCAGCAGGCGGTCGGTTTCGGTCACGCCCCTCAGGAACGCGGTCGCCATCGTATCGACCGAATCCTCGAGCTGGGCGTTGTAGTCGAGCTCAAGATCGAAGAACTGCCCGACCAGCCGGTCACCCACCAGGGTATAGTTGTTGTTGTCCTGGTCGAAGCCCAGGTCCCACTCGCCGCCGCCGATCTCGGTCCGGTTGTAGCGGCCGCTGAGCGTGAACAGCGTCGTGTCGCTGACGCGCCAGTCGATCGCGCCCGACGCGGCGTAAGTGTCGCGCGTCTGCTCCTGGATTTGGTAGTTGTACGATTCGTAGATGATCTGGTCGGGCGAGAAGAACCCCGGATCGATGTCGTAGAAGGCGTTCTGGTTCGTGATGCCGAGATCCCACAGGTCGGCGCCGGTCAGCGTTTCTCCTGCGGCGTTCTCGAAGGAATCCAGAAAGGGCAGATAGGCGCTGCCCGCCTCGATCTCGTAGTTGTGAATGAAGCGGCGCCGGAACGAGCCCGCGAGGTTCACGCCGAAGCTGTCGCTGAAGATCTTGGTGACGTTGAACCCGCCGTCGAAGCCGACCTTGTCGGCGAACTCGCCGTAGCGGGCCGAGGCGTCGAAATTGATCCGGTCGCGGTCTCCGTCGAGCGGCGTGCGGGCGATGATGTTCACCGATCCGCCGATGCCTTCGCCTTCGTCTTCCGGCAGCAGCGACTTGGCGACACGGATTTCCTTGATGTTTTCCGCGACGATCGACTGCAGCGGCACGCTGCGGTTCGGCGTGTAGCGCCGCGCGCCGCCGACCTGCCCGGTGTTCACGCCGTCGAACTGGATGTTCGACAGTGCCGAGTCGAGGCCGCGGATCGAGATGTATTCGCCGTCGCCGCTCTCGTTGTTGCGGATCATCGACACGCCGGCGATGCGCGAAAGCGATTCCGCGACGTTCTGGTCGGGCAGCTGGCTGGCCTGGTCGGCGCTCAGCACGTCGATGATTTGGTCGGCGTCGCGCTTGGCCTGGATCGACAGTTCAGCGTCAAGCAGGCGCCCGCTGACCACGATGACGTTGGGATCGGCGCCCGCTGCGGTGGTCGATCCACTGACATCCGAGGTCTGGCCGCTGCCGATGAAGCGCCCACGGGCATCGCGGCGGCCGATGCCGATCGTCCGTTCGTTGACGTAAGTGAACTCCAGCCCGGAATCGCCGAGGATCCGCCGTAGCGCTTCCTCTTCGGTGAAGCGGCCGTTCAGCGGTCCTGCCCGGAGCCGCTCGGTATCGTCGGAATAGAAGACGATCTGCTTGTCCACCTGCCGCGCGAACGCGCGCAGCGCGCTGGCCATCGACTGTTCGGGTATCGCGATGTCGACTTGCTGGGCCGCGCTGGCCTGCTGGGCGGCGACGCTGGCCGGCAGCATCACGGCGCCGATAGCGGCAAGGCTTGTGAATCCCATCAGACCTGCTCGCAGGACCTGGCTGATCGATGCGGCGGACGTGTTTTCGTGGCGCTTGGTGCGCATATCCCCTCTCCTCCCACGCGGCCCCGTATTCTGCGATCGGGGTCCGACAATGAAGAGCGCCCAAGGAGAGGAAACTGGGTACTCGCATGCCGATTATATTTTCCGGCAGAGTTCGGGCGTCTTATGCCGCTCCCGGTTGCGGCTTTCCTGCATAACGAAACGGCGGACGAGGGAGAC
Source organism: Altererythrobacter sp. (assembly GCA_029265155.1). Lineage (GTDB taxonomy): Bacteria > Pseudomonadota > Alphaproteobacteria > Sphingomonadales > Sphingomonadaceae > Croceibacterium_A. The sequence goes on from JAJUJV010000057.1 coordinate 8,206, forward strand.
CCCGCCCGCCGCTATCGTGGCTTTATGCTTTTAGTTGCCGCCGCTGCGGGTCGGCGGGCCGGATTGTCCGCCGGCACCCGGAGCGCCCGGGGGCGGGCCCACGGCCGGATCGCGGTCGAAGATCCGCGCCCACTGCGCGCGATCGTCGGGCGCATCTGGATCGACCAGGCCCGCCGCGATGTCGCGCCGCTTGGCACGCGAAGCGCTGATATAGTCGCGCGGCATGCGGTTGCCTTCGTGGCAGGCGTATTCGAAGAAAGTGTAGTCGTCGTCGCGGATCCACTCGACGCGCGTGGTCCACGGCGCGGTGAACACTTCCGGATCCGAATAAGTCAGCTCGTGCATCAGGCTGTTCGGGCCGGTCATCGTCAGCCGCTCGACCGTCTTGGCCTGCTTGCTGGTCGGGATCGTGTTGAACGGCGGCACCGCCTGCGTCGCGATGTTGAGCGGCGAGCCGTTGCGGGCGAAGTGGTCCGCGGAAACGCTGTCGCCACTCTTGATGTTGGTCGTCTCGACGACCAGCGTGTTGCCTTCCCACCAGCCGACGCTGTTGCCGAGCCACGCCTCGGTCGCCTCTGGCCAGCGATAGGCGCTCGCCGCCTCGCGGTTGGGGACGAGCGGGATCACCCGGTTGCCGAGCATCTCGAGATAGATCGTCACATAGCCCGGCGACTGGAACACGCGGATGCCGTTGTTGTAGCGGAACGGGTACATCGAGGCCGGGAAGCCGCGGCTGACGCAGCGGTCCCAGGAGTCGAAGTCAGAGACCCAGTCGTATTCGATGCCCGGCACCCAGCCGGAACGGCCGGCTTCGTGCAGCGCCTTGCCCTGCGCGGTGAACGGCGGGAGTTGCCCGTCGGCGGGGCTCACCAGCATCGAGGTGCGTTTGGCGAACGGCGAGTTCCTCACCCAATCGGCCAGCCCTTCGGTACCCGAGGTGCCGATGCCGCGCTCCGAGGCCGCGGCAAAGTTGCCATCCGAACGCTCGGCCGCTTCGAGCCGGCGGGCGTGCTCCTCGTCGGTCTGCCAAAAGCGCATCCCGTATTCGGTCGGCCGCTGGAACAGGATGCGGGCGTTGTTCAGGTATTCGATCTGGTAGCTGTTGCTGATGTCCGGATCGCCCCACGCGGTCCGCGGAGGCTGATAGTCGGTCGGCACCGGCGGCAGCACCGTCGGGTCGGCAGGCCGTTCCTGCGCGGCGACGCTGTTCGCGCCGAAGGCGAGCGCGGCGGCGCAGGCGATCGCCGAAGCCGCGGTGGCGATCCGCGACGCGAAACCTGAATGTCTCATGAAATCTCCCTCTCTCAACCCGTTTTCACGAGTTTCTATGACTTTGTCCAGGATGTGGCCAGCGCTTTCGGGGAAGTCGGGCCGCAGGGTCAATCGCACTCTTCCCCTTCTCCTATGATAGCGTTACCAAAGAGGGCGACGAGCAGCCGGAACAGGCTGCAGCCAGGGGAGAGATCATGCCGAATCGCCTTCGTTTCACCGCCGCCGTCATCGCTCTCACGGCTGCATCGGTGGTTCCCGCGGTCGCCCAGGACGGCGTCGCCGATCCCTCGGTATGGCCGCAGTACGAATATCCGGTGCCGCAGCTCGCTGCGGACGAGGCGAAGATCGCCGACCTCCTCTCGCGCATGACGATCGATGAGAAGATCGGCCAGCTCGTGCAGGCTGACTTGTGCTGCGTCACGCCCGAGGACGTGAAGCGCTACAACCTCGGCTCGGTCCTCAACGGCGGCAACAGTGGCCCTTACGGACAGGACCTCGCGCCCGCATCCGACTGGCTCAAGCTGGCGGACGAGTTCTACGAAGCCTCGGTCGACACTTCGGACGGTGGGGTCGGCATCCCGATCGTCTGGGGCACCGACGCAGTCCACGGCCACTCGAACATCATCGGGGCGACGATCTTCCCGCACAACATCGGGCTCGGCGCCGCGCACGATCCCGCGCTGATCGAGCGGATCGGCGAAGCCACCGCCAAGGAAATCCGCGTCACCGGCCAGGAATGGACGTTCGCGCCCACCGTCGCGGTGCCGCAGGATTTCCGCTGGGGCCGGGCTTACGAAGGCTACTCGTCCGACCCTCAGCTCGTCGCCTCCTATGTCGGCGCGATGGTGCGCGGGCTCCAGGGCCCGCCCGACGACCAGCGCATCCTCCAGCGCGGCAAGGTCATCGCCTCGACGAAGCACTTCCTCGCCGACGGCGGCACCGAGAACGGTGTCGACCAGGGCGATGCGAAGATCTCCGAAGCCGAGCTGCGCGACATCCACGGCGCGCCTTACGGCCCGGCCATGGAAGAAGGCGTCGGTACCGTCATGGCCAGCTTCTCGAGCTGGCAGGGCGTAAAGATGACGGCCAACGAGAGCCTGCTGACCGGTGTCCTCAAGGACCGGATGGACTTCGGGGGTTTCCTCGTCTCCGACTGGAACGCGCACGGCCAGGTCGAAGGCTGCACCAACGAATCCTGCCCGCAGGCGCTGCTCGCCGGGCTCGACATGTACATGGCCCCCGACACCTGGAAGCCGATCTACGAAGACCTGCTCGCCCGCGCCAAGGCCGGCGAGCTGCCGATGAGCCGCATCGACGACGCCGTCGCGCGCATCCTGCGCGTCAAGCTTCGGCTCGGCCTGTTCGAAGCCGGCAAGCCGTCCGCCCGCGCGATGTCGGGCGAATGGGAGCTGCTCGGCGCTCCCGAACACCGCGAGCTTGCGCGCGAAGCGGTGCGCAAGTCGCTCGTCCTGCTCAAGAACCAGGGCGTGCTGCCCTTGAAGCCGGGCGGGCGCCTGCTCGTCGCCGGCGACGGCGCGGACGACATCGCGCGCCAGTCGGGCGGCTGGACTCTCACTTGGCAGGGCACCGGTGTCGACAACAGCCACTTCCCCGGCGCGACGTCGCTCTGGGCCGGCCTGCAGCAGGCGGTCGTCAGCGCCGGCGGCCTCGCCGAGCTGTCGCCCGACGGCAGCTTCACCGCCAAGCCCGACGCCGCCGTCGTGATCTTCGGCGAAAAGCCTTACGCCGAGTTCCAGGGCGACCGCGCCTCGCTCCAGCTCGATCCCGAGCTTGCCGCGCCGTACGAGACGATGCGCAAGCTCAAGGAGCAGGGCATCCCGGTCGTCGCGGTCATGATCACGGGCCGGCCGCTCTATGTGAACCCGGCGCTCAACGCCGCCGACGCCTTCGTCGTCGCCTGGCTGCCCGGCTCGGAAGGCGCAGGGCTCGCCGATGTCATCGTCGGCGACGCCGAGGGCAAGCCGCGCTTCGACTTCTCCGGCAAGCTCCCTGCCGCCTGGCCGCGCACCGCGGACATGGCCGACGGCGAGCTCTACCCGCTCGGCCACGGCCTGACTTATGCCACCCCCGCCACCGCCTGGACCGCGCTCCCCGAAGATGCCGGCGTCGCTGCCGCCGGAGACGCGCGAACCTTCTTCGCCGCGGGTGTCCCGGCCTCTAGCTGGTCTCTGCACATCGCCGATCCCAGCCAGTCGGGCAGCCAGACCCGCCTCACCACCTACCCCGCCGAAGCGCTCGGCGGTCGCGCGCGGATGAGCGTCGCCGAAGGGCTCGTGCAGGAAGGCGCCCGCCGCTTCCAGATCGACGGCGGGGATGCGGTCCTCTCGCTCAGCACCTTGGACCCGATCGACATCAACCGCGAGACCAACGGCGACGTCATGCTGCTCGTGTCTGCCAAGGTCTTGCGTGCCCCCGAACAGGCCGCCTTCGCCATGGCGCACGAGGGTTCCTCGGCGCAGCTCGTCAACGTGACGCTCCCGCAGAACGAGGACTTCGTCCGCTACGGCGTCTCGCTGAAGTGCTTCCGCGACAAGGGCGTCGACATGACCAAGATCGGCACCCCGTTCGTCCTCGCCACCAAGGGCCCCACCGACATCGCCCTCGCCGAAGTTCGCCTCGGCACCGACGCGGAAGTGATGCTGCCCTGTAGCTAGGCCTCAGGTGTTATCGAGCCGCCCGGTAAGCGTACGGCCCGACCATCGTCCCGGCGAACAGCCCGGCGTTGACCGAAGCCATGTGCGAGACGTCCACGTCGGCGGCGAGCGCATGCCACACGCCGCGTCCCGCCAGACGCCAGTCGAGCCTGGCCGTGCCCTTGTCGATGTTCAGCCGGAGGTCGACTTCGCTCACCCCCGCCGGCAGCGGAGCTTCGGCGGCGATGACTCCGTTCGGCCCGCCGGCCTCGCCATCGCGGCGGCGCACCACCAGCCGCGATCCCGCTTCGGAGCCTTCGATCCCCGCGACGAGGAAATGCTCCTCGTCCATGAACGCCATCAGCCCGGCGAGATCGCCCTCGCGCTCAGGCTGAAAGGCAAGGCGCGTGGTCCATTCGCCGCTGTGCTGGCGCATCCGCCGGCCGAGGAAGTGCGGCTGGCCCGTCGTACTCGCCGCATCCGTCCCGGCGACCAGCGCCAGCTCGTCCCGGTCGCGGTCGAGCGCATACCACTGCACGTCGGCGACATTGCGCATCTGCAGCCACTCGGGCGAGAGCCGCGCGCCGTCGAAGCTGTCGCTCCACCGCGACCAGTCGACCGGCCTGTCCGCCGGCAGGTTCGGCCGCCTCGCTTCCATCGGCACCGGCTGCCCTTTCTCCAGGATCACCGGCCAGCCGTCCTGCCAGGTCACCGGCAGCAGCCAGGTCTCGCGCCCGAGCAGCGTCGCCTGCTCCGCGAACGGCCGCGTCGCCAGGAACACCGCCCACCAGCTTCCGTCGTCGAGCTTGACGAAATCGGCATGCCCGGTCGCCTCGACCC
>JAJUJV010000099.1 GCA_029265155.1 Altererythrobacter sp.
CGCCTGCTCCGCGACTTCGGGCACCGGAAGCGGGCGGCCTCCCATCAGCAGCACCACGATAGGCTTGCCGGTCGCGGCCACGGCGGCGAGCAGATCCTTCTGCTCAGCGGGCAAACCGAGCTCGGCAAAGCTGCGCGCTTCCCCGGTGCGGTCGAAGTCCTCGCCCAGCGCCAGGACGACGACGTCCGCCTCCCGCGCTGCCGCAACGGCCGCCTCCACACCATCGGCAACATAGCTGACCCGGGGATGCGCCGCTTCCAGCGCAGACCGAACCGAGACCACGTCCTCTTCCTGGCCGCGCGCCCGCCACGAGCCGAGCTGGGTAAAGGCGTCGTCGGCAAGGGCGCCGATTAGCGCTATTCGGCCAGCGTCCTTCGCTATTGGGAGAACGTCCCCTTCGTTCTCGAGCAGGACGATCGACCGCTCGGCAATGCGCCGCGCTTCGGCGCGGTGCTCGGGCGTTAGCATCACCGCGGCCTCGCGCGCCGTGTCGTGGTACTGGTAGGGATCGGCGAACAGCCCGAGGTCGCGCTTGACGGCCAGGATGCGCCGCACCGCCTCGTCGAGCTGCGCCATCACCTGCGGGTCGGCTTCGGCGAGCGCGGCCAGTTCGTCAGCATAGACGTCGCTGACCATGTCCATGTCGACGCTGGCAGCGAGCGCCAGCCGGGCGGCTTCCGCGCGGTCTCCAGCCACCCCGTGGGCGATGAGCTCGTCGATCGAGCGCCAATCGGACACCAGAACGCCGTCATAACGCCATTCACTGCGTAACAGCCCCCGAAGAAGCGCTTCATTCGCAGTGGTCGGGACGCCGTCGAGGGCGTTGAAGGCGGTCATGTAGCTGGCCGTTCCTGCCGCGGCGGCGGCTTCGAACGGGGGGAGATAAACTTCGCGCAGCGTCCGTTCGGAGATGTCCGCGCCCGCATAATCGCGCCCGCCTTCGGCCCCGCCATAGGCGCCGAAATGCTTGGTCCCGGCCATCACTGTGTCGGCCGCGGCAAGATTTTCTCCTTGAAATCCGCGCACTTGTGCCGCTGCCATTGCCGCGCCCAGGAAAGCGTCTTCGCCCGACCCTTCGACCACGCGGCCCCAGCGCGGATCGCGCGCGACATCGACCATCGGCGCGAAAGTCCAGTGCAGCCCGGCCGCGCTCGCCTCCCGCGCGGCGATCCGCGCGTGGCTCTCGATGTCCGCGGGGTCCCAGGTCGCTGCCATCGCAAGCGGCACCGGAAAGATCGTGCGGTAGCCATGCACCACGTCCATCGCGAAGAGCAGCGGAATGCCGAGCCGGCTTTCCTCGACCGCGACCCGCTGCAGCTCGCGCAGCGGCTCGGCGCCGGCGACGTGGAGATAGGAACCGACCTCGCCGCGGCGGACCTTGTCGAGCTCTTCGGGCCCCAGCCGCGAGTTGAGCGCGCGCTGACGCCCGCCCATGCGCTGCACGAGCTGCCCCACCTTTTCGACAATAGTCATGCGAGCGATCAGATCGTCGAGGTCCGGAGCGTTTTCGGAAGCCGCCTCAGACTGAGATGCGGCGGGCGCGGACAGCGCTAATAATGTTAGCGCTACCAATATCGAGCGGATCAGTCCGGACAAATGCACACTCCCCCTCCTGCCAGCCAGCGTCAGAAGGAGGAGTGTGCCTTCATGGCAAGCGTTAGGCGAGTCCGAAATGTGCGCGGTAGCGCTCGAAGCAGCGCTCGCCGCACTTCAGGCGGATCAGCGCGCCTTCGGCCATCGCCGTAGCGCGGCGCGGATCCTCCTCGACCGCGGGACGGATCGCTTCGCGGCTCCAATCTTCCGAATGCTTGACGTCGAGCACGGCGTGGAGCGTGAAATAGCGCCGCTCCTTGCCGCTCAGTCCAATGCGCTTCAGCGCGGCGGCGGTGCAGGCGCTGCGGCCGGGCGCCGTCAGTTCGATGGCGCCCAGCGCGCCGACGCTGTGCCAGGCATAGCGCCGAGTTGTCGCCATGGCAGTCATCGCATTGGCAAGCGCGAGGCTTTCCCAGACGGTGTTCTCGATCGTGGGTTCAAGCTCCAACGTATCCACAAGGCTGGCGAGCATCGGGCCATGCATGCCCTTCTCCTGGCCGCGGCCCATCTCGTCCCAGTAGTTGCGCGCCAGTTCCAGCTTCGGCCGGGTCGGCAGCTTGACCTGAGTCATCGCCACGAGATCGTCGAAGCCCGCCTCGCCGGCGGCTTCCTGCTCGGCGAACCAGCGGACCTCGTCGCGCGAGGCTTCCTCGGCGAGCCAGGGGAATAGCGGGTCGCCCTGGCCTGGACCATTCTCCTTCAGCGCTTCGAACCATTCGATGAAGCCGTCGGGATCGGTCGGCGCCTGCGCGGCTTCCGCAATGATGTCCTGTCGCAGCTCTTCGACGAAGCCGCCTTCGAGCCGGAGCATCGTCGCGTCGGCCGCTATCTGGGCCTGCCAGTCGGCGGTCGGGAACTGCGGCTCAAGCCGCTCCCGGTTCCAGTGCGCCAGGCGTCGCTGGAAGGTATCGTTCAGAAATTGCGAGCGCTGCTCGCGCGCAAGAGGATGGGAAGCCATGGTAATCCTTGCGAAATGATCGTTGACTTCCAAGCGAATGAGGCCCCGCAATGTTCCGCGGTTGACATCGATTAGTCCTTGGCTGGCCGGCTTCTTAACGTTCGGAACGTAATTGAACGCCGCGTTTGAGCCATGGGTGCGATCGAGTGTTCCCAGCCCCAACGAACCTCTCCAGAGAGCCGGTAGAGCGAGCGCGAAGGCAGTTGCAGATAGCGGCGCTCGAACGCAGATCCGCTGCGTCGGCGCAGGCGCATCGTGCAGTCCGCACCGAGGGAGAGGCCAAGCACATCCTCATACTGCGGCCGGTCGCGGTGCCAGCCGATGCCGGCCCCGGGATCGTATCGGATCAGCAAGGCCGCTTCGAGGTCATTGGCATTGAAGCCGGCCAAGGGCGCTAGCTTGGCACGCAGGGCGAGCAGCCAAACCGGCATCGGCGGGGCTTGATCGAGCCTGCCGCGGGTAAAATCGTAAGCCCGCCCATAGTGCATGGTCAGCCGCTTGCCTTGCCAAGGACCAAACTTGAACGGTTCGAGGGACGTCGCATCGATCCGCGCCGCGAGTTCGGACTCCTCCGCTACACTGACTGCGTCGCGCACCAGGGTGAGACCGGGCACCGCCGGGGGCTCTGTTCCAAACAGCTCGCCCTGATTGCTCATCGCCGCCTATATAGGAACGATGCAACAGGCGCTCGATATCCTCGCCGTCTCCACCCGCGGAGCCGGACTTTATGAGATCACCGACGATGTGGCCGGGTGGGTGCGCGGCACGGGATTCCAGCTCGGGTTGCTGACTGTGTTCTGTCGGCACACCAGTGCGGGGCTGCTGATCACCGAGAACGCCTCGCCCGCGGTGTGGCGGGACTTGCAGCGCTGGATGAGCCACGTCGCGCCCGAAGGGGATCACTATGAGCATTCGGACGAAGGGCCCGACGACATGCCAGCCCACCTGAAGAGCGTGCTAACCGGCAACAGCGTGACCGTACCCGTGTCGGACGGGCGGATCATGCTTGGTACGTGGCAGGGTCTGTTCCTGGCGGAATTTCGCCGGGCGCCGCATCGGCGATCGGTGGTAATGCATCTCGCCGGCCAGTGAGTTTGCGGGAAGGCGAAACAACCCCGGCGGCGGCGCGTTCGGCTGTCATGGGGATCGACGTCTCGGCCAGCTTTTCCTTCGTCCTCGAGCGTGCGTCCGACGTGCTGCTGCAGTTCGAGGCGGCGGCTATTCCGGAGCAGAGCATCCTCAGGCAGGACCGCTCACTCGGCGAGGCCGAGCATGTCGCGTCAATTCCAGCGCATGACGACATCGGCCAGCGGATTTGGGTGCGCACCTGCGGAGAGTTCGAAGTCCACTATGCGGCCACCGTCGAGATTGAACGGATGGCACCCGACATTGCCACTCTCGATGCACTCGACCCGCATAGGCTGCCAGCCGAAACGGTGCAGTACCTGTTCGATTCCCGCTACTGCCCGGCCGACCGATTTCAACCGTTTGTGGAAGCCGAGTTCGGCGACACGCGCGGCGGAGCGCGGATCGCCGCAATACGCGACTGGATCGCCGACCACTTCTCTTATGCGCCGGTCAGTACCGCCACTACGACCGCGCTCGACAGCTTCGTTGAACGGCGCGGCGTGTGCCGCGACTATGCGCATGTCTTGATTACCCTGGCGCGCGCCAACGCCATCCCCGCTCGCTACGTGAGCTGCTACGCGCCGGGCGTCGAGCCGCCTGACTTCCACGCGGTCGCGGAAGTGTTCCTGGCCGATCCGAACAACGATAACGGCGGCGCTTGGTATCCGGTCGACGCGACGGGCATGGCGGAGCCAGCGAACACGGTAAAGATCGGCGTCGGCCGCGACGCAGCGGACGTCAGCTTCCTGACGGTGTTTGGGCAAGCACAGCTTCTCGCAATGAAAGTTAGCGCTACCAATACGGCCGAACCTTTGACATGAAGCGACCGCACTCGCAGTGCAGCATGGACAACCGCTGAGAGGGGAAGGCAGCGAGCCAATGGACACCAAAGCCGACACTCTGCTGCTGTTCGGCGCTACGGGGGACCTCTCCCAGCGCATGCTGCTTCCCTCGCTCTGTGCTCTCCACGCCGATGGGCTGCTCGGCGAGGAAGTGCAGATCTTCGGCACCGCGCGCTCGGAACTGAGCGACAGCGAGTTCCGCAACTTCGCGCGCGAGGCGATCGAGAAGTTCCTGCCAGCGCACCGCCGCGGCAGCATGGCCGATTTCCTGAACCGCCTGCACTACCAACCGCTCGACGTGACCACGCCCGCGGGCTTTGCCGAACTGGCGGATCGGCTTGGCGACCGTTGCAAGCGCGTCGCGATTTTTCTGTCGACCGCTCCCAATCTGTTCGAACAGACCATCCGCGGGCTCGAAGGCGCAGGTCTCGCTGGCGAACATGCCCGCATCGGGCTGGAGAAGCCGCTCGGGCTCGATCTCACCTCAAGCCGGGAGATCAACGACGCGGTGGCGATCGCCTTTCCGGAAAGCCGCACGTTCCGGATCGACCACTATCTCGGCAAGGAGACGGTGCAAAACCTGCTGGCGCTGCGGTTCGCGAACCTCATGTTCGAGCCGCTGTGGAATGCCGCGCACATCGCGCACGTCCAGATCACCGTCGCCGAAACCGTGGGGCTCGAGAAGCGCGCTGACTTCTACGATGGCACCGGGGCGCTGCGCGACATGGTGCAGAACCACATGCTGCAGCTGCTCTCGCTGGTGGCGATGGAGCCGCCGTCGAGCTTCGACGATGCCGCCGTGCGCGACGAGAAGGTCAAAGTGCTGCGCGCGCTGCGGCCGATCGCCCCGGGCCAGAGCGTGACCGGCCAATACCGCGGCGGCGCGGTGCAGGGGAAGATCGTGCCAGGCTACGACGAAGAACTCGGCCGCGACAGCCAGACCGAGACTTTCGTGGCCTTGAAGGCCCATGTCGACAACTGGCGCTGGGCCGGCGTTCCGTTCTACCTGCGCACCGGGAAGCGGCTGCACGAACGGGTGACCGAGATCGTCGTCCAGTTTCGCGCCATTCCGCACTCGATCTTCAAGCAGGCGCGGACCAAGCCCAACAAGCTGCTGATCGGCATTCAACCGGAAGAAAACATTACCCTTTCGCTGATGGCGAAGGTACCCGGCCTCGACCGCGACGGTCTGGCGCTGCGCGAAGTCCCTCTCGACATCGCCATCCCGGACGCGTTCTCCGGCGTCGAGCGGCGGATCGCCTACGAGCGGCTGCTGCTCGATTTGCTGGAAGGCGACCAGACGCTATTCGTCCGCCGCGACGAAGTAGAAGCGCAATGGACCTGGATCGACGCGATCCGGGAACAGTGGGCCAAGGAAGGGCTTGCCCCTAAGCCCTATAGCGCCGGAAGCTGGGGCCCGAGCGCGGCAATCGCGCTGACCGAGCGCGACGGAGTAAGCTGGCATGAGTAACCTCGATCCAACGATAGCCCGCGTCACCGAACGGATCATCGATAAGTCTCGCGACAGCCGCCGCCGGTATCTCGAATTGATGCGGATAGAGGGCGAGAAACACGCCGATCGCAACGTCGCCCTTCCCTGCTCGAACCTGGCACACGGGTTCGCCGCAATGGGCGAGGACAAAGCGTCCATCCTCAGCCAGGCCGGCCCGAACATCGGCGTAGTCAGCGCCTATAACGACACGATCTCCTCGCATCAGCCATACGGCGCCTATCCGCCGCAGATGAAGGTCTGGGCACGCGAGGTCGGGGCGACGGTCCAGGTGGCCGGCTGCACGCCCGCGATGTGCGATGGGGTGACCCAGGGCACCGATGGCATGGAGCTGTCGCTGTTCAGCCGCGACGTGATTGCACTCGCCACGGCTGTCAGCCTCAGCCACGTGATGTACGACAGCGTCGCGATCCTCGGCATGTGCGACAAGATCGTGCCGGGGCTCCTCATGGGTAGCTTACGCTTCGGCTATCTGCCGGCGCTGTTCATCTCGGCAGGGGCGATGCCGACGGGCATTTCCAACCGGGAAAAGCAGGCGGTCCGGCAGCTCTATGCCGAAGGCAAAGCCACGCGCGCCGAACTGCTGGAGAGCGAGGCCAGGAGCTATCATTCGCCCGGCGTCTGCACGTTCTACGGGACGGCCAACTCGAACCTGATGATGCTCGAAATGATGGGCTTGCAGCTGCCAGGCGCGGCGTACATCAACCCGGGCACGCCGCTGCGGCAGGCGCTGACGCGCGCCTCGGTGCACCGGCTGGCCGAAGTCACGCGCAACGGCAACGACTATCGCCCTCTGGCGGAATGCGTGGACGAAAAGTCGATCGTCAACGCGGCGGTCGGCCTGCTGGCGACAGGCGGCTCCACCAATCATGCCATCCACGTGCCTGCCTTCGCGCGTGCGGCGGGGATCCAGATCGACTGGAACGATCTTTCGGAACTGAGCAGCGCGGTGCCGATGCTGGCCCGGGTCTATCCCAACGGGCCCGACGACGTGAACCACTTCCAGAACGCGGGCGGTCTGGGCTTCGTCGTGCGCGAACTGCTCGGCGCCGGCCTCCTCCACCGCGACATCAAGACCATGTTCGGCGACGATCTCGGCGCCTACGCGCAGGAGCCCTGGCTCCACGGCGACAGGCTCGCCTGGCGCGATCCGGGCCCCTCAGGTGACGAAACGGTGCTGCGTCCCGCCAGCAATCCGTTCTCTCCCGAAGGCGGCATGCGGCTCGTCGAAGGCAATCTCGGCCGCGGTATCACGAAAACCAGCGCCGTCGATCCGTCGCGCTGGACCGTCGAAGCGCCGTGCCGCGTCTTCGAGCGGCAGGAGGATGTGGCTCAAGCTTTCGCCGCGGGCGAGCTCGACATGGATGTCGTGGTCGTCGTTCGTTTCCAGGGCCCGAAGGCCAACGGCATGCCGGAGCTTCACAAGCTGACCCCTATTTTGGGCGTCTTGCAGGATCGTGGGCACCGCGTGGCGCTGGTCACCGATGGGCGCATGTCGGGTGCTAGCGGCAAAGTGCCCGGCGCGATCCACGTCAGTCCCGAGGCGCTAGGCGGTGGGCCGCTTGCCTACTTGCGCGACGGTGACGTGATACGGCTGTCCGCCGAAGAAGGCTCGCTCTCGACCAGCGCCGATCTTTCGGGGCGTGAACCAGCGCGGATGCGGGAGACGGAGCTCGGCACGGGGCGGGAGCTCTTCGCTATGTTCCGCACGGGGGCGGATGAGGCCGAGCGCGGCGGATCAGCAATGATGGCGCTGGCAGGCCTGTGACCGAACTCGTCGCTCTCGACGTCGGCGGGACTCACGCGCGATTTGCACTAGCGTCGATCGACAGCAGCGGAACGATCTCGCTCAGCGAGCCGATCACTTTGAAGACCGGCGACTACGTCAGTTTGCAAACGGCGTGGGAGGAATTCGAGCGCCGCGCCGGATCATCGGTGCCACGCAACGCGGCCATTGCGATAGCAGCACCCATCGTCGGTGACACGATCCGCATGACCAACAGCAGCTGGATCTTTCACGTCGGCGCACTCGACGAGCAGCTCGGGCTGGAGAAGGTGACGCTGATCAACGACTTCGGAGCGGTCGCGCACGCGGTAGCGACCGTGCCGGATGACCACTTGATCCATATAACCGGTCCGGCGCGCCCGCTGCCGGAAGAGGGCACCATAAGCGTCCTGGGACCGGGCACCGGCCTGGGCGTCGCGCACTTCCACCGTCACCGCGGCAGCTATCACGTCCAGTCGACGGAGGGTGGACATATAGAGTTCGCCCCGCTCGACGAAATAGATGATTGGATGCTGGCGCGGCTACGGCGCCAGCATTTGCGGGTCTCTACCGAACGGGTCCACTCCGGCCCCGGCATCTGCGAAATCTATCATGCACTTGCGGCCAGAGAGCATCGCACCGCCGACGATCTCGATGACCGGACAATCTGGGAACGCGGTCTCGCCCGTGAAGACCAGCTAGCCGCGGCGGCAGTCGATCGGTTCTGCGCCTCCCTCGGCAGCTTGGCGGGTGATTTCGCGTTGGCGCACGGCGC
>JAJUJV010000143.1 GCA_029265155.1 Altererythrobacter sp.
CGGCGATGAACTCGTCGGCGGCCTCTACGGCGTCGGCTTCGACCGCGCGTTCTGCGGCGAAAGCATGTTCAGCCGCCAGCGCGACGCCTCGAAAGTGGCGCTTGCCTGGCTGGTCGCGCTGCTGCGCCACGCCGGCTACCAATTGCTCGACTGCCAGTTCATGACCGAGCATCTCGCCTCGCTCGGCGCGATCCCGATCAGCCGCGCGGCCTATTTGGAACGGTTGAGCGAGGCCGTCGCCGCCGGTCCGGCACCGAGCCTGGCCGACGCTTACGCCTCGTTGGTCGGCTCGGCCGGCGCGGCGGGCTCCGGATCCGCCGATGGGCTCGCCGTCGGCGCAGGCGAGGGAGCGGGCGCGGCTGACGGCGCAGGCTGCGCCCCGGTCCCGCCGCTGGAGCCAGACGCTTCCTCGCCCGGGAAGCTCATCCTGCAATCCTTGACCCAGACGTCGTAGATCGGGTGCTCGACGACGTTCAGGCTCGGCGAGTTCTTGAACAGCCAGCCGGAAAAAACCCGACGCCAGCCCGGCTCCGAATCCGCATCGGCCCGCTCCAGCACGTTGACCTGAACGAAAGCGCCGGTTTCCGGCGGCTCTTCCCACGGCGCGGTGCGCTCGCAGGCGGAAAGCCGGACCACGACGTCACCGACCCGGCGCGCGTCTCCGGGCTTCATCTCGATGTCGCGCGAGATGTTGTTGCGCTTGTTGAGGAGGCCGAGCACCGCCACCCGCTCTTCCATCGGCGTGCCGATGCCCGTTTCAGCGGGGAGCGGCTGGCTGGCACCCGCCAGCTCTTCCGGGACTTCGGTGGCTTCGGGTTCGGGCGCCGGCGCTTCGCCCGTGCAGGCGGCCAACAACACCAGCGCGCTGAGAGCGCCGGCCGATCTCACGCGTCGGGCGTCCAAGCTTCGTAGTCGCCGGTCGCGCGGGCGCGCCGGCCGCCGCGCTCCAGCGCGCCTTGCGGCAAGTACGCCGCCGGCGTGCCGGTCGGGTTCGGCGTGTAGTCGGCTTCCCAGATCTTGGGCGGCGGGAGGTGGCTTTCCGGCAGCGCGTCGTAAGAGTGATGCAGCCAGCCATGCCATTCCGCAGGCACCCGGCTGGCATCGTTCGCGCCGTTGTAGATCACCCAGCGCCGCTCGCGTCCGTCAGAGGTGCCGCGGCCGCCCTTCTTCTTCGCGCGGTAGTACTTGTTGCCTTGCGCGTCGGTGCCGACGTGCTCGCCGTTCAGGGCGCTGAACAGGCTCGTGCCAATCGTGGCACCGTTCCACCAGGTGAAGATCTTCGCGAGGATTCCCATGCGCCGCGCGTTAGCGCCAACGCCCCCTGCTAAGCAAGCAATCCTGGCGCCTACCAGTCGACTTGCGCGCCCGGTACGATGCCGAGCTCGGCCGCCCGTCCCCCATTCAGCTCCAGCGCCGCGATCGCGGGTCCATCCGACAGCACGCTTTCTTCCGAATAGGGCACGGTTTCGGCAGCGATGTTGATCACCCGCCGGTCGGGGCCGATGAACACGATGTCGAGCGAAAGCACCGTGTTCTTCATCCAGAAGCTCAGTATGCGCGGCTGATCGTAAGGGAACAGCATTCCCTCGTTCGGCCCCATCTCGGTGCGGAACATCAGGCCGCGTGCCTGCTCCTGCGGCGTCCGCGCGACTTCGACCCTGAATTCGTGCGTCGTGTCACCCGCAGTCACCGTCAGCGGGATCACCTGCAGCCCGGAAACCGGGTGCACCGAAGCCTGTTGCGGGGCGGTAGCCGGCGCGCCGGTTCCGTCCGCAGCCTGCGAGCAGGCGGGCAAGAGGAGCAGCAGGGGCAGCAAGAGCATGCGCATCGGTGTCAGCCTTCGTCGTCGTATTGGGCGGCCCATTGCTCGGCCGCGCTTTCGCTCGCGGCATCGACTATTTCGCGCGCGCTGTCGAGCGGGTGGCCGGCGCGCAGCATGGCGGCGATCTGCTTTTGGCGAAGTTCGGGCCCGAGCGCTTCCCGACCGAACGGGCCGAACCGCCGCTTGCGCGCCAGGGCGAGCGCGGCGTGGCGCTTGTCGGCCTCGCCGGGCGTCACTTCGTCCCGCACCGCTTCGGCAATGCCCGCCTGGCTCAGCGCTTCATTGACCCGGCGGGCGCCGTAGCCGCGCCGCAGCAGGCTCCCCGCCTTGGCCCGGGCAAAGCTTTCGTCATCGATGTAGCCCAGTTCCACATACCGATCGACCAGAGCTGTGAGGTCCGGCTCCCCCTCCTCTTCCCAACCACGCTCGCGCAGTTTACGCTTGAGGTATTGCTGGAGCTTCGCGGCGCTCGTGGCGAACCGTGCAACGTAGGTTAAGGCAAGCTCGTTCAAGCGCGCCGCATTGAGCGGGGTTGGAACTCGGCCGGTTCGTTTCGGCGCTTGTCGATCGCGGGCCATGGTCATATTCGTGCCACAGTCGTTGACAAATGGGTAAAGTTTGTCGCGGGGCCGTTCGGTTCATGCTCCCCGCGCCAGGATGGGGAAGCGCCGGAAAGAGCGCACAAGACGGGATTGCCACTAAAACGATGACCGAACTCGTACCTACTCCCAACGATTGCCCCCTGCCACGGCGCCGGGCGGACTTCGCCACCTTTAACGAGGCGGTGGACTACGCGGCGAAGAGCGCAAAGGGGCTGAATTTCCACGATGCGCGCGGAACGCTGATCCGCGCCTATCCCTACAGCGAGATGCGCGCCGATGCTCTCCAAGCTGCATACCGGCTGATCGCGGCCGGCATCGGCAAAGGCGATCGCGTGGCGCTGATCGCCGAGACCGGGCCGGAGTTCGCGGCGCTGTTCTGCGGCGCAGTCTATGCCGGCGCCTGGCCCGTGCCGCTGCCGCTGCCCACCACGTTCGGCGGCAAGGAGAACTACATCGAGCAGCTCGCGGTGCAGCTCGAAAGCTCCGATCCCAAGCTGCTGCTCTATCCGGCCGAGATCGCCGAGATGGCGTCCGCTGCCGCCGGTCGCCAAGGCTGCGACGGCATCGACTGGGCCACCTTCGCCCAGCGCCCGGCGATCGAGGTCGAGCTGCCGCCCGCCACGCCGGACGACATCTGCTACCTGCAGTATTCGTCGGGCTCGACACGCTTCCCGACCGGAGTGGCCGTCACTCATCGAGCGCTGCTGCACAATCTTTATGGCCACGCCGAGACGATGAACATCGGCGAAGGCGACCGCGGCGTCAGTTGGCTGCCGTTCTATCACGACATGGGCCTGGTCGGCTGTCTGTTGTCACTGATCGCCAACCAGGTCTCGGTCGATTATCTCAAGACAGAGCACTTCGCGCGCCGCCCCCTCGCCTGGCTCGACCTGATCAGCCGCAACCAGGGCACGACGCTCAGCTATTCGCCGACATTCGGCTACGACATTTGCGCGCGCCGCATTTCCAGCCAGTCGAGCGTCGCCGAACGCTTCGACCTGTCGCGCTGGCGTCTCGCTGGCAACGGCGCCGACATGATCCGGCCCGACGTGATGCAGAACTTCGTCAACGCCTTCTCTGAAGCCGGCTTCAAGGCGAGCGCCTTCACGCCCAGCTACGGTCTGGCCGAAGCGACGCTGGCAGTGACGGTGATGCCGCCCGGCGAAGGTATCCGCGTGGAGCTCGTCGCCGAAGAGCGGCTGTCGGGGACCCGCCGCGATCTGTCGCGCCCGGCGCGCTACCGGGCGATCGTCAATTGCGGCAAGCCGCTGCCCGACATGGAAGTCGAAATCCGCGGTGAGAACGGCAAAGCGAAGAAGGACCACCAGATCGGCAAGGTCTGGTGCCGCGGCCCGAGCGTCATGCATTCCTACTTCCGCAACCAGGAAGCGACCGACGAGTGCCTCGTCGATGGTTGGCTCGACACCGGCGACATGGGCTACATGGCCGATGGCTACCTGTTCATCGTCGGCCGGGCGAAGGACATGATCATCATCAACGGCAAGAACCACTGGCCGCAGGATATCGAGTGGGCGGTGGAGCAGTTGCCGGGCTTCAACCACGGCGACATCGCCGCTTTCGCGATCGAAACGGAAAACGGCGAGGAAGCTCCGGCAGTCCTCGTCCACTGCCGCGTATCCGATCCCGATGAGCGCGTTCGCCTGCGCGACACGATCCGCGACAAGGTCCGCTCGATCACAGGCATGAACTGCGTCGTCGAACTGGTCCCGCCGCGCACCCTGCCGCGCACCAGCTCGGGCAAGCTCAGCCGCGCCAAGGCCAAGCGGCTCTACCTCGCCGGAGAGATCGAGCCCTTCGAACTCGCGGCATAAGCGGCACGGCGCACGGGGGGGCTTAATCCCGGTCTGCAGGGGAGCTTATCCCCTCCGTCGTCATTTTCGCGAACGCCATGGTCATCCCCGCGAAAGCGGGGACCCAGTCGGCTCGATCCCCTTCGTCGTCATCCCCGCGAAAGCGGGGACCTCCTCGGCTCAAATGGCGGATTACCCACGAAGAGAACGCCGTGTTTTCGGATTAGGCGCGGTCAGCCTCACCCAAGCAGCAGCACGCCGAGCACGGTCAGAATGGCCAAAGTGCCGATCGCCCAGACCAGTGTGCGGACTTTGGGCACGCCGCTCGCGTAAAGCGGCAGATAGATCACCCGCGCGCCCAGCCAGACCCACGCCGCGGCGGCGGTAAGGGCGCTGGTTTTGTCGGCCACCACCACCCCGAGCAGCGCGATCACCGCCACCGCCAGGGTTTCCTGGTAGTTCTCTTGCGCCCGTAGCAGCCGGCCAGCCAGCGGGTTCAGCGGCGGCATCTCGGCATCGCGAGCGCCCATGTTCCATTCGGTACCATACTGCCGCGTCCGGATATGACCGGCGAGCATCACGTGCACCATCAGCAGAACCGCCGCAAGTGCGAGAACGAGCAATTCGGTCGGCATCGTGTTCTCCCCATGAACTGGCCGCCAGGTAGCGGACATCGATGCATTGGATAACACCCCACCGAGGCCGCTTCCAAGCTCAACAGGAAAATCGCTTTCCTACACGTTCCTTTTATGTTCCAAGCTGGTCCATGAGCGAATCACCCACCAGCCCGCACCGGGCGTCGGCGGATTCCCCCGACTCCCGTAAGTTCAACCGATCGAAGTTCGATCCTCCTGAGTTCGAGCCCCCGGAGTTCGAGCCCTGCCATCCCCGCCGCCGCTTCAGCGGCTGGACGGCCGAGCGCCAGGTCCGGTTCGTCGAGGCACTGGCCGAAACCGGCTGCATCACCGAAGCCTGCCAGGCCGTCGGCATGTCGCGGCAATCGGCATACGCTTTGCGGCCCGCGCCGATGCGGTCAGTTTCCGCAACGCCTGGGACGCCGCGCTCGATTATGCGATCCGCCGTCTGGGCGACGCGGTGCTGTCGCGCGCGATCAATGGCGTCGCGGTGCCGGTGTTCTTCCAGGGCGAGCAGATCGGCGAGAAGCGCTATTACAATGACCGTCTAGCGATGTTCCTACTGCGCTCCCGCGACCCGCTTCGTTTCGGCAAGTGGCGTGATCGGCACG
>JAJUJV010000191.1 GCA_029265155.1 Altererythrobacter sp.
CGCGACTGACAGCTGGGCCGCGGCGCTGCTGATCGCCAACGCCCTGCGGTCAGGCAGCAGTTCCAACGGAGTCGACCGGGCGCTGCTGTCGCGCGGGATGCGGACCGTCGCTCTGGAGAGCTACGTGGAGCAATTTGCGATGTTCGATCGGCTCGCCCCGGAAGATCAGCAGGTCCTGCTGGTCGACACGGCCGAACGGAGCACGCCGGCGGCGGAGCGGGCGCTGGTAACAGCCTGGATTACCGGGGATACCGAAACGATCGAGCGGGAAATGAACAGCGGGCTGTTGAGCGATCCGGAACTGCGGAAAGCGCTGCTGATCGACCGCAACACCGCCTGGGTTGAACGGATCGTATCGTACCTCGACAATGGTCGCCGGCCGTTTGTCGCCGTGGGCGCTGCGCATATGCTGGGACCGGATGGATTGGTGGCGCTGCTGGAGCAGCAAGGATACACGGTCCGCCGCCTGCACTAGGCTTGCGCCTGCAGGCGATTTCGCTTAGGGGCGCGCCCTTCCCGTCATGGTCATCCCTGGAGGCGTGACGGTGAAGCACAACCTACGCAACCGAAAGGCACCGAGATGAGCGACGCTCTGACCCTGCCGGCCGAGCTGCGCGAACGGGCTGGCAAGGGAGCCTCCCGCGAGCTGCGCCGCAATGGCCGTGTACCCGCCGTGATCTATGGCGGCAAAGAAGAACCTACTCCGATTCACGTGGAAGAGCGGCTGCTGATGCGCCTGCTCAACACCGGCCACTTCACGAACTCGATCGTTATGCTCGAGATCGACGGCAAGCCGGTCCGCACCCTGCCGAAGGACGTCGCGGTGCACCCGGTTACCGACCGCCCCTTGCACGTGGACTTCCTGCGTCTGGCGAAGGATGCCAAGATTCAGGTCGCGGTGCCTGTCGTGTTCGTCAACGAAGAAGCCAGCCCTGGCCTCAAGCGCGGCGGCGTACTCAACGTCGTGCGCCACGAGCTGGAGCTGATCTGCGAATCCGACAAGATCCCTGACGACGTCACCATCGACGTCGCCGGTCTTGAGGTTGGCGATGCGATCCACATCAGCTCGGTCACGCTGCCCACCGGCAGCGAAAGCGCCATCACCGACCGCGATTTCACCATCGCGACCGTCGTTGCGCCGTCCGCTCTGAAGCAGGCCGATGCGGCCGCCGGCGAAGAGGGCGAAGCAGAGGAAGGCGAAGAAGCCGCCGGCTGATCTCGCTTCCGTATCAGAACAACCGCCGGTCCTGCCTAGCGGGGCCGGCGGTTTGTTTATAGGGAGCCCCGATGCAACTCTGGGTTGGCCTCGGAAATCCGGGTCCGCAGTACGCGATGCACCGGCACAACGTCGGCTTCATGGCGCTCGACGTCATCGCCGAGATGCATGGCTTCGGGCCTGTGCAGAAGAAGTTCCAGGGCTGGCTGCAGGAAGGCCGGATCGGCAGCGGCAAAGTGCTGCTCCTGAAGCCGGCGACGTACATGAACGAAAGCGGCCGCTCGGTGGGTGAAGCGCTGCGCTTTTACAAGCTCGACGTAGAGGCGCTCACTGTATTCCACGACGAACTCGACCTCGCGCCGTTCAAGGTCAAAGTGAAGCGCGGCGGCGGCACTGCAGGACATAACGGCCTGCGCTCGATCGATCAGCATTTGGGTCCCGACTTTCGCCGCGTCAGGATCGGCATCGGCCATCCGGGGCACAAGGATCGGGTGACCAAGTACGTGCTCGGCAACTATGCCAAGGCGGAATTCGACGAGCTCACCGACATGCTGGCGGCCATCGCCTCCGAAGCCGACTGGCTAGCCAAAGGCGACGATGCGCGCTTCATGAGCGATGTAGCCCTGCGGCTGCAGGATTGAACCAGCGACGGCGGCCAAGCTTATCGAAGGGTTAGCTCTTCTTCTAGCGCGGTGCGGTATCGACAGCCTTTCGAGAAGTTCAGGATAAAACGGAAAGAGAGACGAAATGGGTTTCCGCTGCGGAATCGTGGGCCTGCCAAACGTCGGCAAATCGACGCTGTTCAACGCGCTGACCGAGACACAGGCCGCACAGGCTGCGAATTATCCGTTCTGCACGATCGAGCCGAATGTCGGCCAGGTCGCGGTGCCGGACGAACGGCTCGAGAAGTTGGCGGCCATCGGCGGCAGCGCCAAGATCATTCCTACGCAGCTCGCCTTCGTCGACATCGCCGGCCTCGTCAAAGGCGCCAGTAAAGGCGAAGGACTCGGCAATCAGTTCCTCGGCAACATTCGCGAAGTCGACGCCATCGTCCATGTCCTGCGCTGCTTCGAGGACGACGACATCCAGCACGTCGCAAACAAGGTCGACCCGATCGCGGACGCCGAAGTGGTCGAGACCGAGTTGATGCTGGCCGATCTCGAAAGCCTCGAGAAGCGAGTACCCGCGGCGCAGAAACGTGCGACCGGGGGCGACAAGGAAGCGAAGATTGCCGCTTCCGTGCTCGGCCAGGCGCTTGAGCTGCTACGCGAAGGGAAGCCAGCACGCCTGACCGAGCCCAAAGACGACGAGGAAGCCCGCGTGTTTGCACAGGCACAGCTCCTGACCGCCAAGCCGGTGCTCTACGTCTGCAATGTCGCCGAAGAAGATGCCGCCGAAGGCAACGCGCTGTCCGCCCAGGTGTTCGACAAGGCGGCTGCCGAGGGCGCTCAGGCGGTTGTGGTTTCGGCCGCGATCGAAGCCGAGCTCGTCGGCATGGAAGCTGAAGAGCGTGCCGAATACCTGAAGGAGCTGGGCTTGGACGAAACCGGGCTCGCCCGTGTGATCCGCGCCGGATACCGGCTGCTCGGACTCAAGACCTTTTTCACCGTCGGTCCCAAGGAAGCGCGCGCCTGGACTTTCCCGGACGGCGCGAAGGCACCGCAGGCCGCGGGGGAGATCCATACGGACTTCGAGAAGGGCTTCATCCGCGCCGAGACGATCGCCTTCGAGGACTACGTGTCGCTCGGCGGAGAGGCCGGCGCGCGGGAGGCGGGCAAGCTGCGCCAGGAAGGCAAGGAGTACCGCGTCCAGGACGGCGACGTGATGCTGTTCAAGTTCAACGTCTGAACGAAAACGGCGCGGGAAGCCGAACTTCCCGCGCCGTTTCATAACATCCGATCCTGAAGGGTCAGGCGCGGCTTTCGATGTAAG
>JAJUJV010000158.1 GCA_029265155.1 Altererythrobacter sp.
CGAAAGCGTGGCTGCCGAAAGGCGTCCAGGTCGAGGCGCTCGACCCGGCGCGCGGCGGCTTGCGAGTGGCGGTGCTGGACGAAGGGCGGATGCGGGCGGCGCTTTATATCACCCGCAGCGGCCGCTTGCCGGACCGCGAGTGGCTGATCGGCCGGCTGGGAGCGAGCGATCCGACTTCGTCGGTGGAGCTGCTCGCCGGCCGCTCCGCCGCGCCGCAGCCCGATCGCGGCCCGATCGTCTGCGCGTGCTTCGATGTCGGCCTCAACACCATCGTCGAGGCCATTGCCGGCCAAGGCCTGACCAGCGTCGAAGCGGTCGGCGCAGCATTGTCGGCCGGGACGAACTGCGGCTCCTGCCGGCCGGCGCTGCGGCGGCTGGTCGACAATGGCCGTGCCGACATGGCCTGCTGAACGAATTCCTTGATCGCGCCTGCCTTCCCCGGCCAAGGTGGGGGTGAGGGGATTGCGTGACCGTCGACGAGTTCATCGAGCGCTGGAGCAGGAACGAGGGCGGGGCGGAGCGCGCCAACTTTCCGCTGTTCCTGACCGAGCTGTGCGACCTGCTCGATCTGCCGCGACCCGATCCGGCCGATGCGACGCACGAACACAACGATTACGTGTTCGAGCGCGCGGTCACTTTCCGCGACGAGGCGGGCAAGACCGGGCACGGCCGGATCGACCATACCGGCGCGGCTGCTTCGTTCTGGAAGCCAAGCAGAGCCGGCAGAAGGGCGGCAAGAAGGAAGTCGCGCTCAGCGCCGCGCAGGAAGCGCTTCCCGGGCTCGACGCCGCGCCCGTCCGCGGCCGACGCAGCGCGCATCGCGGCTGGGACGTGATGATGCGCAACGCCCGCGAGCAGGCGGAGCAATATGCGCGCGCGCTCCCCGACGATCACGTCTGGCCGCCGTTTATCCTGGTCTGCGACGTGGGCCACGCGATCGAGGTGTTCGCCGACTTCTCCGGCCAGGGCCGCAACTACCGCCAGTTCCCCGATCGGGCCGGCTTCCGCATCTACCTGGAGGACTTGCGCAGCGAGGAGGTTCGGGAGCGGCTGCGGGCGATCTGGCTCGATCCGCACGCGCTCGATCCGGCGAAGCACGCGGCCGAAGTCACGCGCGACATGGCCCGGCGGCTGGCGCACGTCAGCAAGCTGCTCGAGGATCGCGGATACCAGCCTGAGCCGGTCGCGCACTTCCTGATGCGCTGCCTGTTCACGATGTTCGCCGAAGACAGCGGGCTTCTGGATAAGGGCAGCTTCCTCGACGTGCTGGCCGACGCGCGGAACAATCCGGAGAGCTTTGCGCCGATGCTCGAAGAGCTGTGGCGGACGATGGATACCGGTGGGTTCTCCACGACGCTGCGCCGCGCGGTCCGCCGCTTCAACGGCGGCCTGTTCGCCGAGCGGAGCGCCATTCCGCTGCACAAGGAGGAGATCGGCGAGCTTTACGAGGCGGCCAAGCACGTCTGGACCGAAGTCGAGCCGGCGATCTTCGGCACGTTGCTCGAACAGGCGCTCGACAAGGACGAGCGGCGGCGGCTCGGCGCGCACTACACGCCGCGCGCTTATGTCGAACGCCTGGTCGAAGCGACGATCATCCAGCCACTCAAGGACGAATGGGAAGGCGCGGTGCTCGGCACGGTCGAGCGCGAGCGCGAAAGCGAGCCCGAGGCCGCGATCCGCGCGGTGCACGATTTCCACGTCAAGCTCGCCCGCACCCGCGTGCTCGATCCCGCCTGCGGCACCGGCAACTTCCTCTATGTCGCGCTCGAGCTGATGAAGCGGCTCGAAGGCGACGTGCTCGAAGTGCTGGCTGATCTCGGCGGGCAGGAGGCGCTGGCGCTGGAGACCGAGACGGTCCACCCGCGCAACTTCCTGGGGATGGAGCTTAACCCGCGCGCCGCCGCCATTGCCGAGCTGGTGCTGTGGCTCGGCTATCTGCAGTGGCAGCTGCGCAACAAGGCCGAGATCGGCGATCCGGTGCTGGAGAAGCTGTCCAACATCCAGGCGATGGACGCGGTGCTGAGGCACGATCCCGAGCGGCCGAAGGAAGACGGAAGCCGCACCGAATTGCCCAACCCGCGCCGGCCAGACTGGCCGGAGGCGGACTACATCGTCGGCAATCCGCCCTTCATCGGCGGCAAGGACATCCGCTCGCGGCTGGGCGAGGCTTACGCCTCCGCGCTGTGGAAGGCGCACCCGAAGATCAACAAATCGGCCGACTTCGTGATGTACTGGTGGGACCGCGCCGCCGAGCAGCTGACCCGCAAGAGCACTCGCCTCAAGCGCTTCGGCTTCGTCACCACCAATTCGATCACGCAGGAGTTCAGCCGCCGGGTGATCGCGCAGCGGCTTGAGGGCCGCCCGCCGGTCAGCCTGGTTATGGCGATCCCCGACCATCCGTGGACCAAGGCGACGCGGGACGCGGCGGCGGTGCGGATCGCGATGACCGTGGCGGAAGCCGGGAAGCACGAGGGGACGCTGCTGGAGGTGGTGTCGGAGCGGGAGCTGGATAGCGATGCGCCGGAGGTGGTCCTCAAAGCATCGACTGGCGATGTCCACGCCGATTTGACCGCAGGAGCGAATGTCACTGCCGCGCGGCCGCTGTTGTCCAATGAGTGGATATGCTCGCGCGGCGTAGCTCTGCACGGCCGGGGCTTCATCCTTACGCCAAAGGATGCAGTGACCCTTGGGTTGGGTCGGCGAGAAGGGCTGGAGCGGCACATTCGCCCCTATCGCAATGGACGCGATTTGATGGCTCGTTCTCGCGATCCCCTGGTTATTGATCTGTAAGGCTTAGACGAAGGAACTACGCGGCGGAGCTTTCCAGAGGTGTACCAGCATCTTCTAGTCACGGTGAAACCGGAGCGCGATCTGAACCGTCGTGCGGTTCGACGGGACAATTGGTGGCTCTTCGGAGAAACTGCGCCTGCCTTTCGAGACTACGCCGCCGACCTTCCTCGGTACATTGCGACGGTGGAGACCTCGAAACATCGAGTGTTCCAGTTTCTCAATTCGGACATTCTTCCTGACAATATGCTGGTTTGCATCGGTCTCGATGACAATCACGCTCTTGGCGTTCTTTCATCTCGAGCGAGCGTCGTTTGGGCCTTAGCCGCTGGCGGCTGGCTTGGAGTCGGGAACGATCCTCGATACTCGAAGTCCAAGGTCTTCGACCCCTTTCCCTTTCCCGACGCTACCCCTGAGCAGCGCCACGCCATCGGCGACCTCGCCGAAGAGCTCGACGCGACCCGCAAGGAGGTCCTCGCCGAGCATTCCGACCTCACGCTGACCGGCCTCTACAATTTGCGCGAGAAGCTGGTGAAGGGCGAGCCGTTCACCGAGGCGGAGCAGGACCAGCGCCGGCGCGGCCGCATCGACATCATCGCCGAGCTGCACGATCGCATCGATGCCGCCGTCGCCGATGCCTATGGCTGGCCGCATGACCTGACCGACGAGCAGATCGTCGAGCGCCTGGTCGCGCTCAACGCCGAGCGCCACGCGGAAGAGCAGCAGGGCAAAGTCCGCTGGCTGCGCCCCGACTATCAGATCGCCCGGGCCGGCCTCACCCAGCTGCCGACGCGCGGCAAGGCCGAGCAGATCGAGGCGCTGCTTCCCGAAGCCAAAGCGAAGAAGCCGGCGTTCCCGCGCGACGCGATCGGCCAGACCGCTGCCGTGCTCGCCGACTTGCGCGGTGGGGGGACGCTGCGGGCGGGAGAGATCGCCGCTCGCTATTCGCAAGGGCGAACGCCGCATCGCCGCGACGCTCGACGCGCTGGTGCGGCTAGGCCATGTCGCCGCGGAAGGCGACCGCTATCGGCTGCGCCGCGCGGCCTGAGCCGGGGGCAATAGCTGCACCGATCTGGGGGTCAGACGGGGCGCTGCCCATCTGGTGACCGGGGGATGGTGCGGTCGAGAAGACTCGAACTTCCACGGGCTTTCGCCCACAACGACCTCAACGTTGCGCGTCTACCAGTTCCGCCACGACCGCACATCGACAAGGGCCATGAAGGCGGCCCCCGGTTGGTAGGTGCGCGCCCTTAGCAAAGGGACCACGGGGCCGCAAGCGCGGCTCTCATAACAATTTCACCGGGCGCAGAGGCTGCGGAGAGAACGGCCCTGAACGGGGGCGTTACTGGGGCTTCCAGCCGATCTCGGCAAAGCGGGCCGAGCGCGGCACGTCGGTCACCGCTTCGTTGACGGTCACGCTTTCCCCGGGCGCGAGCGTGCGCTTCGGCGGGCGGACTTCCCAGCTGTAGACGATCCGGTCGCGTGCATCGCGCAGCACGATCAGGATCGGCGGCACGTCCCGGGCCTGAGCGCCGATGTTGGTGATCGTGCCGCTGGCGCCGAAATACTCGGTGCCGTTCGGCAACTGGCGCCGCTCCTGCCGGTCGGCCGGGAAGTCGATCTGCAGGTCGGGCTCGGCGAGAGCGAACGTCGGGCGGTTGATCGGCACCCAGTCCGGCAGGCCCCAATAGGAGACCGCCGCGATCGTGCCGACCGCCAGCAGCGCGAAGATCGCCGCGGCCCAGGTCCACAGCTTCAGCGAGTTGCGGCGGCGGCGGAAGGGAGGGGCTGCGTCGAACTGCGAGGTGCCCCCGGCCGGCTCGACCGGCGCGGGCACGGCTTCGATCGGAGGCGGCGGCACCGGCGGCTCGGTCAGCGGCGGGCGCTCGGCCGGGCGGGGCGGCGCAGGCGGCGGC
>JAJUJV010000206.1 GCA_029265155.1 Altererythrobacter sp.
CGACCGCAAGCTTTTCCATGTAAACATCGGGTGCGTTGAGCAGGCAGCCTTCCTCCGCGGCGGCGAGCACGGCCAAGGCGTTGGGCCCAGCTTTGGCAGTAATCGTAGTCCCTTCGAGCGGGTCGAGGGCGATATCGATCTTCGGACCCGTGCCCGGAGCCCCGCCGACCTTCTCGCCGATGTAGAGCATCGGCGCCTCGTCGCGCTCGCCCTCACCGATTACCACCGTGCCATCGATCGTCAGGATATCGAACGCCCGCCGCATCGCCTCCACCGCGGCAGCATCCGCGGCCTTCTCGTCGCCGCGACCGATCAGCCCTGAAGCGGCGATAGCCGCAGCCTCGGTGACGCGCACCATTTCGAGAACCAGCACGCGGTCGAGAACATGGCTGGTTGCGGCGTCGTTTCGATCCTGCATGAATCAAAGACGTAAGCTGACAATGTTGCAAAGTCGAGCAACGGCTGTTCAGCGGCGCCTCAACTGGTCGGTAGCGGCCACGACCCGGGATACGCCAGTACCAATGCGGACACGCTCGGACGAGCGCCGCCCGCGTTTCCTAGCCCAGGAGAGGCATCACCAGCGGCGGTTCCGTGATGCTCGGCGACCCTTCGAGAAGCTCAAGCGCACGGGAGACGCCGCTTTCCGGCCCGTCGTGGGTGACCATCGCCACCAGAACTTCACCCCCTTCTTCGGGGCTGCCCTGCTGGATCAGGCTCTCGATCGAAACGCCAGCGTCGCGCATCGCGGCCGTGATCTCAGCGAGCACGCCGGGCCGGTCGGTGACCGTGAAGCGCAAGTAAGCACGAGCACGGCGACGGCCGGCGTCTGCCGGCTGCAGCGCCTCGAGGTCGTTGACCGGCACCGAGAACGGCGCCGTCGATTGGCCGCGGGCAATGTCGATCAGGTCGGCAACTACCGCGCTGGCCGTCGGGCCGTCCCCCGCACCGGCGCCCTGGAAGAGCAGCCGTCCCGAGAAGTTGCCTTCCACCACGACGGCGTTGGTCGGCCCGTCCACCGCAGCCAGCGGGTGCGTCAAAGGCACGAGGCACGGCTGGACGCGTTGGAACAATCCGCCGCCCTCTGCCTCACACTCTGCCAGGCCGATCAGCCGGATCACATAACCGAGTTCGGCCGCCTGCGCGATGTCAGCCGCTCGGATGCGGGTAATCCCAGCGATCTCCAGCGCGCCGAAATCGATGCGGCCACCGAAGGCGATCGCGGCAAGGATCGCCAGCTTGTGCGCGGCATCGATACCTTCGATGTCGAAGGTCGGATCGGCTTCCGCATAGCCGAGCTCTTGCGCTTCCTTCAGCACGTCGGCAAAGTCGCGTCCCGTCGCCTCCATGGTCGAGAGGATGTAGTTACAGGTGCCGTTGAGGATACCGTAGACGCGGCCGATCCGGTTGGCTGCCGCCCCTTCGCGCAGACCTTTGATGATCGGGATGCCGCCGGCGACGGCTGCTTCGAACTGGAGCGGAGCCTGGCCGCGCTCGGCGGCTTCGGCCAGTTCCAGCCCATGATGCGCGATCATCGCCTTGTTCGCAGTGACGAGCCCCTTGCCGGCCGCGAGAGTCCGGCGTGCCAGCGCCAGCGCCGATCCGTCGGCACCGCCGACCAGCTCCACGACAACTTCGACGTCATCCCGTCCGGCCATCAGCGTCATGTCGTCCTCCCACTGATAGCGGGATAGATCGACACCGCGATCCTTGGTCCGGTCGCGCGCGCAGACCGCGACGATTTCGATCGGCCGCCCGGCGCGACGCGCGATCAGGTCGCCGTTCGCCTCGATCAGGCGGATGACACCACCACCCACGGTTCCAAGGCCAGCCAATGCGATTCGAAGCGGTTGCGTCATGAGTCCCCCGGATTGCTGCGGGGGCGGGTTAGTCCGCCTCCGCCTACTTGGCTAGGGGGGCTCAGGTGCGAATGCGCGGGCAGCCGCCAAGCTGTTCGAGGATGTAGGCGTAATCGGCTTCGGCGCGCAGCCGCGAGGCGCGGTCGTCCTGCAGGAACGCCTCGGCGGGAACTTGGGCCGGGAGGAAACAGGCGAGCCGGTACCACTCGACCGTCTGCGGCTGCGGAGGTGCCGCAGACTGATCGACGATCTCGCTCCACGAGACACCCCAGGTCGGCTCCATGCCCGGGCGGCGCACTACGGTGAGCGACACCGGCTGGCCGCTCGATGTCTCGAGGAACAGCTGGGTCTCCGATTCGCCCACGAGGTTGCCGGCC
>JAJUJV010000026.1 GCA_029265155.1 Altererythrobacter sp.
ATCGCCCAGATCGGGGAGTGGGC
Organism: Altererythrobacter sp.; assembly: GCA_029265155.1. GTDB lineage: Bacteria > Pseudomonadota > Alphaproteobacteria > Sphingomonadales > Sphingomonadaceae > Croceibacterium_A. The sequence continues at coordinate 24 of JAJUJV010000026.1, forward strand.
GCTGCGCACCGCTTGCCATGACCTCGCCAGCTGGCCTGAAGAGGTGCGCGTGGCGGTAAACGTCTCCCCGCTGCAGTTTGCCAATCCGCAACTACCGAGCATCGTCACCAGCGCGATCGCGCAGGCCGGCATCCACCCCTCGCGTCTCGAGCTGGAGATTACCGAGAGTGTCTTCCTCAACGACGACGCGGGAACCGACGCGATGTTCGCCGCCCTCAAGCGTGTCGGCGTACGGCTCGCACTCGATGATTTTGGCACGGGATATTCATCGCTCGGCTATCTGAAGAAGGCGCCGTTCGATAAGATCAAGATCGACCGAAGCTTCGTCCGTGGAGCCACTGATCCGGGCAGCCGTAACGGCGCCATTATCGCTTCCATCGCCAGCCTCGCTCACGCGCTTGGAATGGACACGACTGCGGAAGGCGTCGAAACGCTCGACGAACTCGATCTTGTGCGAATGCACGGCTGCAGTCACGTTCAAGGGTTCATCTACGAGCGGGCGCTATCGCCGGCGATGGTAGCCGAACGGCTCAAGGCGGACCTCGGCGCCGTGGCGCAGGGGCCGCGGTCTGCCCGCTCCGCGCGCCGGTCGATGCTGCGCAAGGTCATCCTCGATCATGAAGGCCAGCGTTACCACGGCACCATTCGCAACCTGTCGGCGAGTGGCGCCCTGATTGAAGGGCTGTGGAACGTGCCCGTCGGCACGACCTTCGAGGTGCACATTTCGGATGGCCGAATAGTCGAAGCCACGGCCCGCTGGTGCGAAGACGATCGTATGGGGGTCGAATTCGTCGAGCCTCTGTCGGCCACCGACGGTGGTTCGCTGGCAACCCTGCCCGCCAAGCAGCAGCGAGCGCCGGGAACCGATCTCCTCAAGAAGGCGGGCTGAGGGGCAGCCCGCTGTTTTATCGACATGCTGGCGAGTGCGGCGTAGCGTCAGGGACTGCTGACAGCGCGAAAGCGCGGGGCTAAGGGCGGCGGATGACTGAGCTTAGCCGCATCCGTAACTTTTCTATCATTGCCCATATCGACCATGGCAAGTCGACGCTGGCCGACCGGCTGATCCAGGCCACCGGCGGCCTGACCGACCGCGAGATGAGCGAGCAAGTCCTTGATAACATGGACATCGAGCGCGAGCGCGGGATCACCATCAAGGCCCAGACGGTGCGCCTCAACTACACCGCCCGCGACGGCGAGACCTATGAGCTTAACCTCATGGACACGCCCGGCCACGTCGACTTCGCCTACGAGGTCAGCCGCAGCCTCGCCGCCTGCGAAGGCGCGCTGCTGGTGGTCGACGCCGCGCAAGGGGTCGAAGCGCAGACCCTTGCCAACGTCTACCAGTCAATCGAGCACGACCACGAAATCGTCCCCGTCATCAACAAGATCGACTTGCCCGCCGCCGAGCCGGAGAAAGTCCGCGCCGAAATCGAGGACGTGATCGGCATCGACGCCAGCGAAGCGGTGCTAACCAGCGCCAAGAGCGGCATCGGCATCGCAGACGTGCTCGAAGCCGTCGTCGCCAAGATTCCGCCCCCGAAAGGCGACCGCGCCGCCCCGCTGAAGGCGATGCTGGTCGACTCCTGGTACGATCCCTACCTCGGCGTTGTCATCCTCGTCCGGGTCATCGACGGGGTCATCAGGAAGGGCCTGCAGGTCAAGTTCATGGCCAGCGGCACCGAGCACCTGATCGACCGCGTCGGCTGCTTCACCCCCAAGCGCACCGACCTCCCCGAGCTCGGCCCGGGCGAGATCGGCTTCATCACCGCGCAGATCAAGGAAGTCGAGCAGGCCCGCGTCGGCGACACGATCACCACGGTGAAGGGCGGGGCCATCCAGGCGCTCCCCGGCTACAAGGAAGTTCAGCCGGTGGTGTTCTGCGGCCTGTTCCCGGTCGACGCCGCCGACTTCGAGAAGCTGCGCGAGAGCATCGCCAAGCTGCGGCTCAACGACGCGAGCTTCAGCTTCGAGATGGAAAGCAGCGCCGCATTGGGCTTCGGCTTCCGCGCCGGGTTCCTCGGCCTGCTCCACCTCGAGATCATCCAGGAGCGGCTCAGCCGCGAATACGACCTCGACCTCATCACCACCGCCCCCTCGGTCGTCTACCGCATCCAGCTCTCCGCCAGCCGGACCGACGAGGCGCGCGAGATCTACCTCCATAACCCGGCCGACTATCCGGACCCGAACCGGATCGTGACGATCGAGGAACCGTGGATCAAGGCGACGATCTACACCCCCGACGAGTACCTGGGCTCGATCCTCAAGCTGTGCCAGGACCGGCGCGGCATCCAGACCGGGCTCACGTATGTGGGCGGGCGCGCGCAAGTGCAGTACGAGCTGCCGCTCAACGAAGTGGTGTTCGACTTCTACGATCGGCTGAAGTCGATCAGCCGCGGCTATGCCAGCTTCGACTACGAGCAGATTGGCCTGCGCGAAGGCGACCTCGTCAAGATGAACATCCTCGTCAACAACGAGCCGGTCGATGCGCTGAGCATGATCGTCCACCGCAGCGTGGCCGAAGCGCGCGGGCGGCACATGTGCGAGCGGCTGAAGGACCTGATCCCGCGGCACCTGTTCAAGATCCCGATCCAGGCGGCGATCGGCGGCAAGGTGATCGCCCGCGAGACGATCGCTGCGCTGCGCAAGGACGTGACGGCGAAGTGCTATGGCGGCGACATCAGCCGCAAGAAGAAGCTGCTGGAAAAGCAGAAGAAGGGCAAGGCGCGGATGCGGGAATACGGCAACGTGAGTATTCCGCAGGAGGCTTTCGTGGCGGCGCTCAGGATGGGGGAAGAATAACCGCAGGCGCCCAAGCGACGTTTGCGCAGCAAACGGTAGCTTGGAAGCCGGTGGCCTTGGCCAGCGGTTATTCCGGCCGGCCTCGCCGCAGGCGAGGACCGACGGGGCGGCTTTGCCGCGGCGTCATTCCAGGCCCCATCGGTCGGGCACTTGTTGCATCCATTCCGGAGGCAGGGCCTTGGGTGTCCGCCGGGCTTCGCCTATGGTCGGTCCGCGGTAGGTCGGCAGGGAAGGGGAAGCGTGGGCACCACGCTATTTCGTCGAGCAGGTGCTGCGCAAGCGGCCCTATCTGACGGTCGAGATGTGCCGGGGCGTGCTCCCCGATCCGCTGCACCGGGAGCATCAGGATGACGGCCGCATGCGCCACTGGGGCAGGGTTGCCTTGCCAGGCGAGCCGGAAATGCGCATCTTGCGCGTTGTGACGCTGGAGGATGGCAAGACGATCCACAACGCCTTCCTCGACCGTGGATTTCGCGAGGACGAGCGATGAAGCTGCATTATTATCCGGAGACGGACAGCCTCTATATCGAGCTGCGCGCCGCGCCCTCGGCCGAGACGCGCGAGATCGCCGATGGCTTCAACGTGGACTTCGACAAGGACGGCAACGTCGTGGGGGTCGACATCGACGGGGCATCGAAGAAGCTGGACCTGACCAGCCTCGAAGCGACCGATCTGCCTTTTGCCTCGCTCAAGGCTGCTTGATCGCCGCGAGATCATCGCCGCGCTGCGCGAGGACGTGACCGCCAAGTGCTATGGCGGGGACATCACGCGCAAGAAGAAGCTGCTGGAGAAGCAGAAGAAGGGCAAGGCCAGAATGAGGGAGTACGGCAACGTCTCCATTCCCCAGGAAGCCTTCATCGCCGCGCTACGCATGGGCGAAGAGTGACTCATTCTGAGGATGCGGGAGCGCCCGCAGGGCGGTCTGCCCCGGCGTATGCCGGAGGGAGAACGTGAGCATTCCGCAGGAGGCCTTCATCGCGGCGCTGCGGATGGGGGAGGAGTTAATCGTGTTGAGAGTACCCCATTGGCTAAATCTGCGAGCTGCCCGATCTTGTTGAGGCGTTTGACCAATTAGGGGGGGGAATGAAATTCGAAGGGTTTCAAGTAACGAACTTCCGCAATGTGATTGATTCTGGTTGGATCAACGCCAATCAAATCACGGCGTTTGTCGGGCAGAACGAGGCAGGCAAGAGTAATCTCTTCGAGGCTCTTTATTGTGTCAATCCGATTATCGAGGAGGCCGATTACAATCTCAACGAGGATTGGCCCGTGGACAATGGGAGGGCCGGAATGACGCTGAAGGCGAACTCGTTTGTCACGCCCGCTTCAGGCTCTCGAAGGACGAGACGGCTGCGCTTGCCGCTGCCGCTGCTAACGAGCCCGAGGCTGCGGCCGAGGGCGAAGAGCCTGTTGCCCCCGCTGCGATTGACCTGCCCTCCGTGGCCTTCATCGACCTTCACAAATATTATGGCTACGCGACCGACTTTGATGTGGAGGGCTTCCCCACAGGAGTGCTCGATATCACGCGAGCGACCGCATGGGCCCAGGCCAATGTACCCAAGTTCGTGTACATTCACGACTACGATATGTCTGGTGCTCAAGTTGAGCTGACCCAACTCCGGGACCGTTGGGATCAGGTCGGGCGGAAGAACCGTCACCAGCTCAGCAATGAGGACCAAACCATCCTCATCATCCTCGATCTCGCCAACATCGAGCTCGATGATTTCCTCAAGAAGGGTGAATCGGCCGAAGGCCGCACCATCCGCTCTTTCGACAAGCGCTCCGCCTCAGCGTACCTCACGAAGCAATTTGGTGATCTATGGCGCCAGAAGGACGTCAAGTTTGATATCGAGATAGACGGGCCGACGCTGAACATCCTCGCCGAGGATGAAGGCATCGGAATGCCCGTGCGGCTGAAGCGGCGATCTACCGGCTTTCGGTGGTACGTCTCGTTTGCATGGAAGTTCACCCACGCGACGAACGGCGAATTCAAAGACTGTGTTCTCTTGCTCGAGGAGCCCGGGGTGCATCTTCACTCCACCGGCCAGAGGGACTTGCTCAAAGTTTTTGAGCGGCTCGCAGAGCACAACACCATTCTCTACACCACGCATCTCGCGTCGATGGTGGATCAAGCTCATCCCGAGCGCGTCCGGATTATCGAAAGTCGAGATAATCACGTTGCTGTCACCCAAGGCATTGTCAGCACACAGCGAGCGCCAATGGCGGTCATCGAACAAAGCCTCGGGCTCACTGGCGACCACAGCGGCATCCTCGGGAGCCGTCAGGTGCTAATTGTCGAGGGCGGTGGTGATGCTGTGGTCCTGCATAAACTATCGGGCTTGCTAAAGGCCGCAGGGAAAGAGGGGCTGTCGGACCGGATTCACCTTTGGCCCGCCGATGGTGCTTCCAAGACCCCGATGTATGCCGGTTTCGCAATTGGGCAGGGCTGGGATGCTGGCGTCCTTCTCGACAACGATGAAGCAGGCGAGAAAGCGAAGACCAAAATCACCGAGCTCTACGTTTCAAAGATTGCCGAGGACGGCGGCCAAAAATTCAGGACGCTCATGCTCGGCAAAGCAGCCGGGACGAAGCAAACAGACTTCGCAATCGAGGATCTGTTCCCGCCCAAATTCTTCATTGACTGCGTGAACGAGACCTACGGCATAGCCATTAAGCCGGAGGACCTGCCGGAAGATGGCTCGGACATGATCAGCAAAAGGGTCGAGCACGTTTTGAAGACGAGGCACCGCCATACGCAGCTCGATAAGAAGCGCATCATGGGCGAGATGTGGAAACAATTCGACACTTGGAAGTCGGTCGTTGATCTCCCGGCGCACACGGCTGGGTCGGGCTGAGAAGGTGTTCAAGGCTATCAACGAAGCCTTCGGGGATTAATACTCCCAAACCAACCTGTAGGCGATCGAGATGACCTTCGGCGTATTCATGCACAAGGACGGATCGGGTTACGCCGATATTCCGGAGGTGCACTACCAGTTTCCGAAGGCTTACCTCAGCCGCGCCAAACAGATGGTTGGTGACTGGATTATCTACCGTGAGCCGGTGAAAATTCCGCGATCTAAAGGCTTTTTCGCCGTGGCGAAGGTGGAGCGGATCATTCCCGATCCGGACAGAGCCGATCACTACCGGGCGTTGATCGAGGAGGGCAGCTACCTGCCGTTTGAACCGGCTGTGCCACATAAGATTGCCGGCCAACCAGTCGAGCGCGACTTGGCTAATGCGCAGGCCTCCGTGCGCCTGCTCTCCAACACCGACTTTGCGCGGATCACCGCTCTTGGTCTGCCCGATGACGACACGCTGCCGCGCGTGGGTGAACTCGCCCCGCCAGACCGCGTGCAGGACCCGCAGGTGCCGTTCGAGATCGAGCGGCCGATCATCCAGTCCCTGGTCAATCGCCCGTTCCGCGACCGGGCGTTCCGCCGCGCGGTGCTGCATGCCTACGACGCGCGCTGCGCAGTCACCGGGTGGAAGCTCATCAACGGCGGGGGCAGAGCGGAGGCCGAGGCGGCACATATCCGCCCGGTCGAGCGAGGCGGGCCGGATTCGGTGCGCAACGGCCTCGCGCTGTCGGGCACGGCGCACTGGATGTTTGATCGCGGGTTGATCGGGCTCTCCGACGAACTCGACATCCTGATCTCGCGCCAGGTCAACGACCGCCCGAGCGTGGAGGCGATCGTCAATCGGAGCGGCAAGGCTCTGGTGCCGGAGCTAGCTGCGATGCGGCCGCATCCGGCGTTTCTCGGCTGGCACCGGGACAATTGCTTCAAGCATTGAAACGGGACCCCGGATCAAGTCCGGGGTGACGAAGAGGGGGTAAGCCGCGGTAACGATGGGGCAACCCTCACGGCGCTCAGGAGGGGGAGCGCCGCGGGGCGTTCAGCCGTCGTCGCCGTGGGCCCGCGCGCGGATCGCGGCGAGGATGCGGGCGCGGGCTTGGTCGAGGCTCGGGTCGTGCGGCTCTGGGGCAGCGGCGGGGGCTGGCGGTGGGGGCTCGGGCTGGGCTTTCGGAGCGGGTAGCGCGGGCGGGTAGTCGTCGCCGTCGTCATCGTCGCTGTTGTCATCGTCATCATCGTCGTCGTCGTCGTCCTTGTAGGGGACGCCGTCCCAGCCGGCGTGGGCGGGGAATTCGGCGCGGACTTCCTCGATGAACTTGGGCAGCAGGGCTTCGGCGGCCTCGGCATAGTCGTGATAGGGGTCGCCCGGGCGCCAGCCGACGGCCTCGTCGGCGCGCTTCTGGGCGAGGGCGGTGATCTCCCACTCGAACGCGCGCGGGCTGGTGCGGGCGACGACCTGGGCGCGCAGCCCGGCGATCTTGCGCTCGATGCTGGCGCGGATCTCGGCCGGGGAGACGCTGTTGGCCTCCTGCTCCTCCTCCCATTCCTTGCGCCACTGCTTCTTGAGGCGCTCGCGCTCCATCTGGCTGGCCGCGTTGAGGCCCTTGGGGCCGCCGCCGGCGGCGAAGCGATGCGGGGCGCGGTTGCGCAGGATGAACATGACCAGCCGCTCGTTGAAGCGGCGGCGTTTGCCGACGAGCTCGCCGTGGTAGTGGATCGTCTCCTCGGTGCCGTAGAGCGCGCGGTCCATCGCTCCGTCCTCGATGCGGCGCACGCCGAGGTCGAGCGCGGCGTCCCAGGCGGCGCGGAACTCGTGCGCGTCGGGATGGCGGCGGAGCTGGTAGACGCCGTGCTCGGCGCGGCCGACCCGGCGGCAGGCGGCGGCGACCGAGCCGGTCTCTGCCAGCGCTTCGATGAAAGCGCGCTGGACGTGGGGCTTCCAGCCGTTCGAGCGGTCGCGCAGGCGCGGGACCGGGGTGAAGTGGGCGAGAGCGGCGAAGCTGTCGGGCGGCGGCGCGTCGGCCGGGGGCGTGTCGGGGGTGGAGGGATCGTCCATCGTGCCAAATCCTTCTTCTCGCGAATCGGGATTCGACCAACTGCACCAGGCGAAGGGCTGTAGGAAAATGTTTTCTTTATGTTCCGTCTGGCGGCGACGGGCGGGCGGATTAACCTTCGCGCCGGTTCGCTGTCTAGGTATGCTTTCTCGCAGCGAAAAAGCTGCTATGACCCTCGGCATCGGAGGTCGTAAGGGGGAACCGCTTTGGACCGCATACCTGCCATTCGGCGGGCCATCCTGGCAGAGCGCGCCCCGCTCGCGGCCATGGGCTGGAGCGCGGTGGCGCTGGCGGTGCCGACCGCCGTGCGCTGGTCGATCGACCCGTGGCTGAGCGGCACTCCGTTCACGACCTTTTACCCGGCGGTGCTGCTGACGGCGCTGCTGCTCGGCTGGCGCTGGGCGCTGGGCGTGGCGGCGATCGCGGGGGTGCTCGCCAACTGGCTGTTCCTCGGCCAGCCGGGGCTGCTGGAGTACGACGTCGACGACGTGCTGCGCGAGGTGCTGTTCGCGCTGTCGAGCGCGGTGCTGATCGCCACCGGCGAGATGTGCCGGCGGCTGGTGCGCGAGCTGGAAGCCTCGAAAGCGCGCGAAACGCTGCTCAACGACGAGCTGATGCACCGGGTCAAGAACATGTTCGCGACCGTCAACGCGCTGGCGACGCTGACCGCGCGGCACAGCTCGCCGGAGGAGTTCCAGAAGGCGCTGTCGGGGCGGATGCGGGCGCTGTCGCGGGCGACCGACCTGCTCGGCATCGGCCACAAGGGGCATTGCGACATCCACCGGCTGGTCGAGAACGCGGTCGAAGCGTTCCGCACTTCGGCGAACTTCACGCTGTCGGGGCCGGGCTGCGAAGTGCCGCGCGATGCCTGCGTGCCGCTGAGCCTGGCGCTGCACGAGCTGTGCACCAACGCCGCCAAGTACGGGGCGCTCAGCACGCCCGCCGGGCGGGTGACGGTGCGGTGGACTGTCGGCGAGGACGAGGAGGGGCTGCTGCGGCTGCTGTGGCGCGAGGAGGGCGGGCCGGCGGTCACTCCGCCGACGCGCGCCGGGATGGGCACGCAGCTGCTGCGCCGGCAGGGGGCGCTGAGCAAAGTCGAGCTCGATTACCGGGCCGAGGGCGTGCAGTGCGAGATCTGCATCGAAGGCACGGTGCCGGCCGACGCGGGGCCAGCCCGCGCCGCCGCCTGAGGCCTAGGGCTTCACCGCGCTGACCAGCGAGTAGTAGCCGCCGCCGGTGCGGACCGCCTCTACGCGGGTGAAGCCGGCGCCTTCGAGAATGCCGCGCAGCTCGGGCAGCGAGTACTGCTTGCCGAGCGTCCCGACCAGCATCAGCAGGCTGAACGCGGCGGCGTGCCACGGGCCGGTGCCGTCGTCGTCCATCAGCACTTCGCTGAGGAAGATGCGGCCGCCCGAGGGGAGCGCTTCGAAGCTCTTGCGGGCGAGGAGCGTGTTGGTCTCGGCCGACCAGTCGTGGAACACGTTGGCGAAGAAATGCGCGTCGGGTCCGGTCGGCCAGTCGTCGGTGAACATGTTGCAGGCGGCGGTATCGACGCGGTCGGTCACGCCGGCCCGCTTCGCGTATTCGCCGGCCTCGGCGGCCATTGCGGCGAGATCGAGCAGCGTGACCTTGAGGCCAGGGTGCGCCTTGGCGATTTCGATGCCGTAGACGCCCGAGCCGCAGCCGAGCTCCATCAGGTGGCGCACGTCGCGGAACACGCCCTGCGCCGCGGCGCCGCGCGACGGGGCCATCGAATGGGCGTGCATGAACGCGGCGATGCGCTGTGCGGCCTCGGCGCTCATTTCGCCGCGTTCCCACTCGGGCGCGCCGGAGATGAACTTTTCGGGCCGCTTACCGGTGCGCATCGCTTCGAGCAGCTGGGCGTGGAGCGGGGTGCGCTCCCGGTAGCCGTGGAGAAAGCCGCCCCAATAGCCTTCGGCCTCCGGGTGAAGCCAAGTGCGCGCGGCGGGGAGCGCGCGCCACTTGCCCTCACGCTTCTCGATCAGATCGGAGGAAGCCAGCGCGGCGAGCAGGATCGACAGCGGATGCGTGTCGAGCTCCAGGCCGCGGGCCAGCTCGTCGGTCGTCAGGGCCGCGTTGCCGAGCGCGCGGAACACGCCGAGTTCGTCCGCCACCGTGCAGGCCGGGAGGCGGAACTGCGATTCCCAGATGTCCCAGATTAGGCGGTCGTCATTGGTCGGCGGCAAATGGCCCGGCATCGCATCCCCTCTCGCTGCGGTGTTTGGAGGGGATGATAAGGCCGCCGCGGCGCTTGGCTAGAGCGGAGCCAAATGCACCAACCGGCGAGGCGAGATCAGCCGCGCAGCAGGCCGTCGATGTGCAGTTCGGCCGCGATGGGATCGCGGAAGGTTCCCTGGTTTTCGCCCATCCGCCAGACCTGATAGCGGCGACGGCCGAACAGGCCGCCCCTGCGGGCGACGATCTCGTAACCGCGGTAAAGTCGCCAGTCCGCGCTTTCCATCGTGATCACGGCTCTTGCCTGGGCTGAGTGACGTTGTCCACACGCAGCCGGCGCACGATGCCGGCCCGGTCCGGCCATTCGATGGTAGCGCCGGTGCGCAGACCGATCAGCGCCGCGCCGATCGGCGTCAGGACCGAGATGCGGCCCTGGCCGGAATCGGCCTCGCCGGGATAGACGAGCTCAACCGCATGCGGCTCGCCCGAACGCTCGTCGACGAACTCGACGCGCGAGTGCATCGTCACCACGTCGGCCGGAATGGCGCTGCGGTCGACCGTCTCGGCGCGCTCGATTTCCTCGAGCAGCAAGCCGGCGGAGAGCACGGATTTGCCCTGCGCCTGCGAAGCGAGGTCGAACAACGCGTCGGCTTCGGTATCGATAAGGATGATCGCGGGCCGCACGGGGCTCGCTACCTGGGTGGTCATGACTGGTGTTCCTGAAGAGATCCGCCCTGGCGGATCGAAGTGACGCTACTTGCGGAGACCCCGAGTCCCGCCGTCCTTCAGGCGAGCTCGGGCTATAGGCCTGCGAGCAGTTGGCCGCTGTTGTGCCGGAATCGAGTGCGCAGGATTGCCATATTCTCGATGATGGGCCTTCGCTCCGCGAAGTCAAGCAGAGGTGAGAGGGGTAGCGCGACTGGGACGGTGGAACGGTTCACCGGCCAGCGCCGCGGGCACATTCGCGCAGGCTGGCAAGCGACGGCGCCAAGTCGGCGAGATCGAAGGAGAAGACGACCGCCCCCTGTTGCAACATTCCGAGCGAGCGGCTGGCGGCAAGATCGGCAAGGATCTGCTCGACATTCCGGCGGCCGGCGAAGCGGGTGGAGAAGCGGTACACGTCGCCTGAGCGAGCGTAAGTGAACTCTCGCGTGCCCCAGCCGTCGTCATGGCGCAGTCTGCCGTTGTCGAGGAACACCAGCGCGAGATCGACCTTGCCTGTTTCCGGCAGCGGCGATTCCACTGAACTGGTGCTGGTAAGCACGACTTCGTCGCCATGATGGGCGATGCCGAGCAGGCCGTCGGCACCGGATGCCTGCGTGACCGTGCAAACGCCGGCCGAGGTGTGAACCGGCCACGCGCTGGAAGCGTAATAAAGCTCGCTATCCTGGGCGAACGCGGCGGGCGCAGCGAGTAGCAGAACGAGCGCAGCCAGCTTCTTCATCTCGGTCCTCCCCCGAAGCCGGCCATCCTAGCGCAAAGCGCGCGCCAGGGCGACCCGGAGCGCCGTGCGACAATTTGATGATTTATTTGCCGGCCTTAGTGCGTATCAGGCCGGGGAAAGAGTGACATGCGCGCCTGTCGCGCGGCGAAATTGGGAGTTTCCGCCATGAACCATCGTCATCTGGGACATCGACTGTTTGCGGCGGGTGCCGTCATAGCGGCCATGCTCGCCGCTCCGGCCGCGGCGCAGGAGCCGCCGGCGGACCTGACGGTGATGCCGCCGGTGCCGACCGATTTTCAGCCGAAGCGCACGTCCTGGGGCGATCCGGACCTTCGCGGAACCTGGCCGATCAACGACGTGGCCGAGATGCCGGTCAGCCGGCCGGAGCAGTACGGCAACCGGTTCTGGAAGACCGAGGAAGAGCTGGCGGCCGAGCAGGCGCGCGTCGAGCAACTCGAGCAGGCCTATGAACGCGAGGAGCAGGAAGAGACGATCGGCAGCGGCCACTGGATCGAGTATCTCGCCGGCCAGCGCCGTACCTCGATGGTGGTCGATCCGGCGGACGGCAAGCTGCCGGCGATGACCCCGCATGCCGAAGCGCTGTACCGCGCGGGCCGTTCGAGCTGGACGCCGAACACCGAGTTCGACTGGGTGACGGACTTCGACAGCTGGGATCGCTGCATCAGCCGCGGCTTCCCGGCTTCGATGCTGCCGTTCCGCTATAACAACGGCATCCGCATCTATCAGACGCCGGGCTACGTCACGATCGCGCTGGAGATGCTCGGGACACGGATCATTCCGGTCGCGGGGCAGCTCGAGCCCTGGCCGGAACCGGTCGAAGCGTGGCTCGGCAGCAGCCGCGGCCGCTGGGAAGGCAACACGCTCGTCATCGAGACGACCAACATCAAGACCGGCGATAGCGCGACCCACGACATGTTCGCGCGCAACGGCAGCCCGCTCAACATGGCGACCCGCGGCATTCCGCCGTGGAACACGATCCCGACGAGCGCCCAGGCCAAAGTGGTCGAGCGGCTGACGATGACCGGCGAGAACACGATCACCTACGAGATGACCTATTCGGACCCGATCGTGTTCACCGCGCCGTGGACGGTGCGTTTCGACTGGACGCGCGACGAGAGCTACGACTTCTTCGAGTACGCCTGCCACGAGGGCAACGTGCAGGTGCGCAACTACATCACCGCCTCGCGCGCCGGGCGGCTGGGCACGCTGACGGCGGAGCAGCTCGAAGAGGGCGGCGACTGAGGCTGGTTCCTTTCCCCCGGATGGGGGAAGGATACGCAGGCTTGGCGGCTTGCTGCCTCGCCGCAGTTGGTTCGGGGTGGTGCGACGTGTCCGTTTACGGGGCGCGGTTCACCCTCATCCAAACTTCGCTAGCCCGCTGCGCGGGCAAGCTGCGCTATCCTTCCCCCTCAAGGGGGAAGGGGCTCAGTGGGCAAGTGTGTCCTTCCCATGAAGGGGGAAGGGGCTCAGGGGGCGAGTGGCGTCCTTCCCCTTCAATAGGAGCGGTTCAGAACGTCTTCTTGATCCCTACCCGCAGTTGGCGGGGTTCGACGACGCGGCTGTTGCGGCCTTCCACCGGTTCGAGCTCGCCGGGGAGGCGGGTCTCGTAGAAATAGTCGATGTCGTGGCGCTTGCTGTCGAAGACGTTGAGCAGCTCGCTGTAGATCTCGAAACCGCCGAGGTTCTGCGGGGTCCAGGCGGCGCGCAGATTGACCAGCAGGGTGGATTCGCCGCGGACGGTGTTGTCCTCGATCAGCGGGTGCGGGCCCAGATAACGCAGGCGCGCGGCGGCGTTGAATTCGGGGAAAATTGCCGAAACGCCGAGCTCGCCGGCAGATTCGAGCGCACCGGGCACGTAATCCTCGCCGTCGGGTAGGCCGACGTAGCGCGCGTCGGAGCCGGTCCAGACCGCGTCGACGGCGAGCCAGCGGTTGGGCTTGTAGAACGCGGTGATCTCGTAGCCGTGGCGCTTGCTGGCGTCGTTCGGCTCGACCGCACCGGCATCGCCGACGTAGATCAGCTCACTGTCGATGCCGCTCCACCAGTAGACGCCGGTCAGGATCAGGCCCGAGCGTTCGAAGCGCAGGCCCACTTCCTTCATGGTGCCTTCGACGACGCCGGGGACCGGATCGACCGGGTTGGTGGCGCCGCGGGCGTCGTTCGAGTGGAAGCCTTCGGCCCAGTTGCCATAGAGCGCGATTCCGTCGGCGACTTCGTAGCTGACGCCAACCTTGGGAGCGATGCCGTGGTCCTTGGCGACACCGCTCCAGCTGCTTTCGCCCTCGAGCGCTTCGGTGCGGAAGCGGTACCAGTCGCCGCGCAGGCCGCCGGTCAGCATCAGCCGCTCGACCGGGCGCCAGATCGCTTCGGCATAGAGGCCCATGCTCGTTTCCTTGACGTCGAAGGCGCCGACGGTGAATTCCTTCACGCCCGCAATCGTCTCGTCGAGGCCGACGCGCGGCTGCGAATCCTCGCGAAGCTCGGTGCCGACGCGCAGCGAGAGCTGCTCGTTCACCGCGACGGTGCGCTCGATGCGGCCGCCGTAGGTCCAACGCTTGTCGTACTGGCGGAGCTGGTCGCCGTTGACCGGATCGTCGAGGAAGAAGGTGAAGTTGCTGAGCAGGCTCCAGTCGTAGTGCTGGAGGTAGGCGGTGAGGCGCCAGTCGTCGGACTCGTAGCCGAGGGTGAGGATCTGCCGCTCGGTCGTGCCCCGCAGCGTGGGGTCGAGCGTGCCGTACTGATCGGGCACGAGCGTGCCGATCGCCCGCTCCGGGATCTGCTCGGTGGGAGCCCAGCTCGCGTCGAACAGGTTGAGCGAGGCCTGTAACGTGCCGTCGCCGAGCGGGACCGAATACTTGAGGAAGCCGGAGTAGCCGTCGAAGTCTTCGGGCAAGTCCCACGGGCCGTTGTAGAACTTCGCCTGCCCGACGACGAGCAGGTCGCCGCCGCCGACTTTGGCCGAGCCGCCGGCGACGAAGCGGCGGTAATCGTACATGCCCAGTTCGGCGAGGGCGAACGGCTCGAGCCGGTCATGCGTGGTGATGAAGCTGGAGCCGACGAAGCCGAAGTCGCCGGTGTCGGCGCGGTAGGGGCCCTTGCGGTAATCGACGCGGCGCACGGTCTCCGGGATCAGTCCGTTGACGTCGAGGTAGCCCTGGCCGTGGCCGTGGGTGCGGAAGTTCAGCGGCATGTCGTCGAGGTAGACGGCGTAGTCGGTGCCGTGGTCGAGATTGAAGCCGCGCAGGAAGTATTGGTTGGCCTTGCCGCCGCCCGAGTGCTGGGTGGCGATGAGGCCGGGCGTCGCTTCGAGCAGCTCGCCGGGGCGAAGCAGAGGGCGGACCTCTATGTCGGCGCCGGCAACGCCGCCTTCGCTCGCGGCGACAGCTTCGCCGATGCGCCGCTCGCCGCGGCCGTAGACATAGATCGTCGGCTCTTCCGCAGCCTCCTCATCCGCGGGGGCGGATATCGCGGGGTCGTCCGGCGGCACGTTCTGCGCCGCAGCGGGCAGAGCGGCCGATAAGGCGACGGCGGAGATGCCGCTGGCGAGCGTGCGGCGGAGGAAGGAGGCTGTCGTCATCATTCGATCGCAACAGCCGACACGCTCGCCCTCTGCCAAGTAATTTACGGTAATGAGCTGGGTTACAGCGCGTTACAGGCTCATTGGGCCGGGACGTGGTATTCGGAGACGATCCGCCACGGCTCTCCGCTCGAGCGCTGCCAGACCGTCTTGCTGGTGACGGGCACGCTGGCGGCTTCGCCGGTTGCGGCGGTGTGCGTGAACGTGCCGGTGGCGGTGGTGACTGCCAGATCGTCGCTGGCCGCGGCCCAGCCGGTGCCCGGCGTCAGATCGAGCTTGAACGCAGGATCGGTGAGCAATGCGTCGTAGCGGGCGGCAATCGCCTCCCCGCCGGTCGCCGCCGGGCTGTCCGGGACGAAGAACACCGCGCCATCGGCGTAGTTGCGGACCGCCCCGCGCAAGTCCTTGGCGGCGATCGCCTGGAACTGCGCCTCTTCGGTGGCGCGAACGGTTTCGAGCACCGCCTCGGGGTCGGCGGATCCGCAGCCGGCGAGCAGCGCGAGCGGGGCCAGGGCCAGCACGGGGATACGGGTCATTGCTAGTTTCTCCATCGCATGTTCGAGGAGGACTTTGTCCGAGTGGAGCAGGGGGCGCTTTGACGCCGCGCAAAGGCTGCGGCTTGCGAGGGAGAGCCGCGGAAGGCACACCTGAGGGCCAAGGACAGAATCAACCGGAGAGCACCGATGGCCACTGCCGCAGCAAGCCGCCCCGACGACATCGAACAGGGCGCCCGCGAGGTCGAAGCGATGATCCGCTTCGTCGACCCCGGCGATTTCGTCACGCGCCGCTACGTGCGGGCCGGGGCGGAGATCAACACCGGGACTTATTCGGACCACAAGGTGATCGTGCGCGACGCCATGCCGATCCGCGACCACTTCGCGCTCGACGTGCATGGCTTTCGCATTGCCCGGCAGCCGACGGCGGTGAAGGACTTTCACGATTCCGACGAGGTCAACCGCGTCTACGAGCGCGAGGTGGAGGAGCATGTCCGCGCGCTGACCGGGGCGGACAAAGTCGTCGCGCGCGGCTGGATGGTGCGGACCAGCGCAGACCTCACCGACCGGGCGCAGGAGAAGACCGAGGGCTATCAGCACGTCGGCGGCATCCAGCCTCCGGCGGGCGAAGCGCATATCGACCTCGACACGCCGACCGCGCGGCGGATGGCCGAGTTCACCTACAACAAGCACTTTCCCGATGGGCCGGGCTACAAACGGTTCCTGATCACGAGCTACTGGCGCACGTTCAGCCCGCCGCCTCAGGACGTGCCGCTGGCGCTATGCGACGGGCGGACGAGCTTTGCCGGCGAGGAGAAGAGCAACAAGCTGTTCGTGGTGGACGAGTTCCCCGAAGGCGACGCGCTGACGGCGCCGGTCGAGGGCGAGGACCAGCTGATGGCCGCGACGATCCCGAGCTATCATCCGAGCATGCGCTGGTGGTACTTTTCGAACATGACGCGCGACGACGCGCTGCTGTTCAAGTTCCACGACAGCGACCATGCGCGCACCTGGCGCTGCCCGCACACCGCGTTCCACGACCCGAGCTTCGCGGATGCGCACGTCCGCGAGAGCATCGAGGTGCGGTCGGTCGCGTTCTGGGAATAGGCGCGGCTCAGGCGCGCGGGGCGGTGTCCGGCTTGGCGGCGGGCTCGACCGGCTGAGGCTGAGCGGCAAGTGCGGCGGGGGGAGCAGGGGGAGCGGGGCGCTCCTCTTCGCCGAGGCCCTTGCGGAAGCTGCGGATGCCCTTGCCGAAATCGCCCATCGTTTCCGAAATCTTGCCGCGGCCGAACAGGATCAGCACGACCAGCGCGACGATGATCCAGTGCCACATGCTGCCAATACCCATGGCGGTCTCCTTGCTGGGCGCCCGGCCCGTTTCATAGCCGTCATACAGGACGGCGTGCCCATCGAAAACGCCCAATCGAGCGGCACGCCGTGACAAACCGCGACGAGGCGCGGAACAAACCGCTACCGAATCCGGTTATGCGCTCGAGGTGTATGACTGTGGCTGATGACCCTTTCGTTGCGGTCGGTCTGTTGACCGAGACCAATATCCGGATGCTGGGGACCAGCCTGCGGCAGGTTTTCCCGATTCCGGAGGACCACAAGTTCGACGAGTTGCTCCAGGCGCTCGACCAAGCCGTCGAAGGCAAACGCGCTTCGGGTTAGCGGTTAAGCGGGAAATATTCGCCGAGGGCGGCGATGGACTCGCGCGCCGAGCGGTGGTGAATAAACACGCCGCCGATCTTTTCCCACAAATGCCGGTGCTTTTCCTGATCGTCGACCAGCACGTCGCCTTCCTTGGCATGGTTGCGCTTGTCGCGCGCCATCGTGGTGATGATGCGGGTGCCGGGGAAATGCTCGGCGGCCCAGCGGACCTTCTGGTCGGCGGCCCAGTTGCCGCGCGGCAGGCCGGTGAGGATGATGGGGTCGAGATGGCGAACCGCCTCGAACAATTCCATCGCATCGTCCATCAGCGGCAGCGAGAAGTAGAAGTCGGGCGCCTGAGCGAGCTTCTGCCAGAAGCGGCCGAGCCCGTGACGCTTTTCGAAAGCGCGCGGCGGCAGGCCGAGCACGGCGGTCGCGCCCTTGTCGAAGTCGGCCAGGACGCCGTCGCAGTCGAGGTAGAGTTGCCTCATGGCCAATCCGCCGGGATCAGCGTGAGCGGGATCGGTTCGGACAGCGGTTGCCAGGGGCCGTTGGCCAGCACGTCGTTGCTCTCCTTCGCGTGGCGACCGGGCCCGAGCGACCAGGTGATGTGATAGATGCTGCCGCCGGGACGATCGACCGAGCCGTCGATGGCGACGACCAGCGCCTCGACCCCGCGATCGTCGTCTATACGGCCGACCGCTTGCGCTTCGACGGAATCGGGGAGCGGGGTGTCGGCGGCCACGCGGGCGGCGAGTGTGACGTGATCGGCCACGACCTTTTCGTAGCGCGGCTCGAAACGCTCTAGCAGCGCCTGGCGCTGCTCGCGGTCCAGGCTCCAGCCGACGACCGAGCCGCCCGGTCGGGCGCGGCGAACGATGTCGGCAGGCGAAGGCACGACCCCTCAACACAAAGCCCGGCGCGGATGTTCCGGCGGAACCGGGCGATGCGCCCGCGATTTTCCTCAGCGAACATCATTCGAAAGGGAACCATCGATGCCGGTATCGGAGACTTCCATCGTCGAGCGGATTGCCCGCGTCCTCGCCGGGCAGCGCGCGAGCGCCAACGCCGACGGCTACCTCGCTTCGGCCGGGGACGTGGTGGACGATTCCTGGCGCGAACACGAGGACGATGCGCGCGCAGTGCTGCGGACGTTGCGCGAGCCGGACCCGGTCATGGCCTCGGCCGGCGACGTCGAAACCTGGCGGGCGATGGTCGAAGCCGCCCTGGAAGTGGAGGGCTGAGGCGATGCTGGAGGAACTCGACAGCGTCGACGACGTGCTGGCCATCCGGGTTTCGCACAAGATCACCGGCGCGGACCTGGAGAAAATCATGGACCGCCTCGATGCGCTGATGGCGCGGCATGAGAAGGTGAACGTTTTCGTCGAGACGCAAGGTATCGACGGGCTCGAGCTGACCAGTCTGCCAAGTTACATGGCACGAGCCATGCCGTTGCTCGGCAAGCTGAACAAGTTCGGCCGGGTGGCCGTCGTGGCGGACCAGGCCTGGATACGCGCGGGCACGCGGCTGGAAAGCGCGATGCTGCCGAACATCAAGTATCGCGTCTACGAACCCGACGAGCGGGCCGAAGCCCTCGCGTGGGTCAGCGGGGTGGGCGGGCTGGCGACGCCGAGCCTTTAGAGACCCTGGTTCAGTCGCGATTGGCCA
Organism: Altererythrobacter sp.; assembly: GCA_029265155.1. Classification (GTDB taxonomy): domain Bacteria; phylum Pseudomonadota; class Alphaproteobacteria; order Sphingomonadales; family Sphingomonadaceae; genus Croceibacterium_A. The sequence continues at coordinate 18,779 of JAJUJV010000026.1, forward strand.
CCAGGCGAAGGTCGACCGGAGATCGCGGCGAACCCTCGGCCCGGACGGGCCAACGCTCGACCAGTGCCGGAACCCGGCTGGCGGGCACGGCGCGCGAGAACAGGAAGCCCTGGCCGAAATCGCATTCGAGATCGACCAGGCGGCGGGCCTGCTCCTCCGTCTCAATGCCTTCGGCGACGATTTTGATGCCGAGGCTTCGTCCGAGGTTGATCACGGCCCGCACGATCGCATCGTCATTGGGGTCGACGGCCATGCCTTTTACGAAGCTCTGGTCGATCTTGATCAGGTCGACCGGGAACTGCTTGAGGTGGCGCAGCGAAGCGTAACCGGTGCCGAAGTCGTCGAGGGCGATGCGGATCCCGCGCATGTTCATCAGCGCCAGCGCGCGGTGCACGTATTCCGCACCGCGGCCGAGGAACACCGTCTCGGTAATCTCGAGCTGAAAATGGCGCGTCGGGATATCGGCGCGGCGAAGCTGTTCCAGAACCCGTTCGGCAAAGTTGTCGCGGCGGAACTCGGCAGCCGAGGCGTTGACCGCGACGCTGCCGAGCTCGATCCCGCGATCGAGCCAGGTGCGCATGTTGGCGATGACCCGTTCTATCATCCGGTCGCTGATCTGAGCGGCGACGTCGGAGTCTTCGAAAGCAGCCTCGATGGCGCCGGGCGAGCTGATACGGCCGTTCGGATGACGCCAGCGCAGCAGCGCTTCAAAGCCGACAAGCGAGCCGGTCGCGAGGTCGAGCTTGGGCTGGTAGTAGGGGACGACGCGGTCGTCCTCGATCGCGTGGCGGGCCTGCTGGACCATCGAGATGCGGCGCTGGACGTTGTCGCGCATGTGCGGCTCGAAGACGGTGACGAGGCCACGCCCGGCACCTTTGGCTGCATAGAGCGCGATGTCGGCGTTCTTGAGCAGTTCGTCCGCTGTCTTGCCGTGACGGGGATAAAGGCTGGCGCCAATGCTGACGCGGCAATCGAGAATGCGCCCGGCGTGGACGAACGGTTCGCGCAGACGCTGCTGGATCGCGCGCGACACGCGCAGCAGGCTGTGCTCGCCGTCAAGTTCAGGCAGGACCACCGCGAACTCGTCGCCGCCGAACCGCGCGACCGTGTCGCAGTGGCGGACCACGCCGCGTAGGCGCTTGGCGAACATCTTGAGCAGCATGTCGCCGGCATCGTGACCGAGCGAATCGTTGATCTGCTTGAAGTGATCCATGTCGAGCAGCATCACGCCGACGGCGCGGCCGCTCTCGGCTGCCTGCTCGAGCGCCCCGTCGAGCCGCTCCTGGAACAGCGAACGATTGGCCAGCCGGGTCAGTGCATCATGGCTGGCGCTCCAGCGGACTCTTGCCTCGGCGGTCTTTTCCGCGGTCACGTCGCGCACGGTGACGATGATCCGGTGCAAGCGATTATCGGAACCGTGGATCCGCCAGCCGTTCATGGCGATCCACCGCTCTGCCCGATCGTCGAGGCGGCGGATTCGGCAGGTCGCTTCGAACCGTGCCAGACTGCTGTCGCGGGCGTTCTGCAGAACCTTCTGAAACCGCTCGCGATCGGCAGGGTGGATGCATGCTTCGGCAACTGCCAGTCCCGGTTCGACCTCCGGGCCGACACCCATTATTTGACGAAGCCGCTCGGACCATTCGCGGCGCTTCGTGGTCACGTCGTAATCCCAGACACCCAGACCGGCGGCTTCGGCGGCCAGGCGGAACCGCTCCTCGCTTTCGCGTAGCGCTTCGGCAGCGAGCTTGTGTTCGGTGATGTCGAGATGCGCCCCGATCGTGCGGATCGGCCGTCCGTTGCCATCGAATTCGGGGCGTGTACGGCTGGATATCCAGCGCACTTCGCCGGAATCTGGGCGGACGATGCGAAACTCGTGCTGGACCGCTTCTTCCGACTCCAGGCAGGCGGCGACAACGCGGCTCATCTCTTCGCGGTCGTCGGGATGGATGATGTCGACCCATCCCTGGTGAGTTATCTCGCGCGTGCCGGGAGGAAGTCCGGTTTGCTGCGCGAACAGCTCGGAGACCAGGATGGTCCCGGACTGGCCTGCCTCGAAATCGGCGAGGCCGGTGGCCTCCTGCACCAGGCGGAGGCGCTCCTCGCTGCGGCGCAGGGCGTTCTCGGCTTCCTTGCGCTCGGTGATGTCGAGGTGAGCGCCGATGGTGCGCACGAGGTTGCCGCGCTCGTCGCGCTCCATCTTGGTGTTGCAGGCCAACCACCGCGTCTCGCCGTTATCGGCGCGGACGATGCGGAATTCGGACTGGAACCATTCGTCCTGGCGGTCGAGCGCTTCCTCGATCGAGCGGATGACCCGGGGCTTATCGTCCGGGTGCAGGCGATCGACCCAGCCTTGCACGCCTACCGTGCTGTCGCCGACGGGAAGGCCTAACTGTTCGAAGAACCTGTCCGAGCAGACCGAGAGGCCATTCGAATCGGATTCGAAGTCGGCCAGGCCGGTCGCGTCCTGAACCAGACGCAGGCGCCGCTCGCTGGCGCGAAGCTCTTCCTCGGCCAGCTTCCGGTCGGTGATGTCGTGGTGCGCACCGATGCTGCGGATGATTTGCCCGGCGTCGTCGCGCTCGATCTTGATGTAGCTGGCGATCCAGCGGATTTCGCCGTTGTCGGCGCGGCGGATGCGGAACTCGGTGCGCGAGGTGTCC
>JAJUJV010000148.1 GCA_029265155.1 Altererythrobacter sp.
AGCTTTACGACGCGGTCGTTCTCGCCACCGGCGCACCGAAGGACCGGCAGCTCGGCATTCCAGGCGAGCATCTCGGCAACGTGTTCGGCAGCGCCGCTTTTGTCGGCTGGTACAACGGGCATCCCGAATTCGCCCGGCTCGCGCCGGACCTATCTGGCAAGACCGCTATCGTGATCGGCATGGGAAATGTTGCGCTCGACGTCGCCCGCATCCTTGCCAAGACCCGGTCCGAATTCGTGGGCAGCGACATTGTTGCCCACGCACTCGATGCCCTTCAGACCTCACGCTTAGAGCGGATCGTGATCCTCGGACGCCGCGGGCCGCACCAGATCATGATGACGCCTAAAGAATTGGGAGAGCTGGGCAGCCTGGAGCGCGCAGCGCCGCATGTTTCCGCAGCCGACCTGCCGCCAGCTGAAGAGGATGCGCTGCTCGAGCCAGGGCTTCGCAAGTCGGTGGCGCATTTGCGCACCTTCGCCGCGGCCGCGGAGACCACGCCCGCTAAGTCCGTCAACATCGACTTCGTCTTCATGTCTTCGCCCAAATCCCTAATCGGCCAAGACAAGGTCGAAGCGATCGAGGTCGAGCGCACCCGCCTCGTCGATGGCCGGGCCGAAGGGACGGGCGAGATCGAGACGCTGCCGGCCGACCTTGTGGTCAGCTGCATCGGCTACCGCACCTCACCCATCCCCGACGTGCCGTTCGACGAACGAGCCGGACGCTTCGCCAACGAAGAAGGACGGATCCTTCCCGGGCTCTACTGTGTCGGCTGGGCCCGCCGCGGCCCCTCGGGCACGATCGGCACCAACCGTCCCGACGGATATGGCATCATCGAGAAGATCGGCGAAGATATCGAAAATGGAGCGCTTCCGGAGTCCGGTAAAGCAGGCCGCGCGGGCTTCGACGCCTTAGCTGCAGAGCGCAACCTCGATGTCGTGACCTTCCGTGACTGGAAGAAGATCGAGGAAGCCGAAGAGCGCGCAGCACGCGAGGGCGCCCCGCGCGAAAAGTTCGTCGATATCGAGGCAATGATCAGGGCGCGGGGGTAATCGCCCTTCCGATCACCACTGCTCCACGAGCCGACCTATAACGTCACCGCGTGCGCAGGCCAGCTCTAGCCCCAGGCGTCTTCGGGTGAACCCGAACTACACCCGCATCGGCATCAGCACGTAAAGAGCCGGGCTCTTGTCGTCCTGACGGATCAGCGTCGGGGCACCGGGGTCGGCCAGATGCAGTTCCACCGTGTCTCCGTCGATCTGGTGGAGAATGTCCTTCAGATAGTTCGCGTTGAACCCGATCTCCAAGGCTTCGGCGCGGTAATCGGCGGGGACTTCCTCGGCCGCCGTGCCGTTGTCGGGGCTGGTCACCGAGAGCGTGACCTTGTCGGCCTCAAGCCCCATCTTCACGGCCCGGGTCTTCTCGGTCGCAATCGTCGCGACGCGGTCCACACCCTCATAGAAGCTCTTCGGATCAAGCTTCAGGAGCTTGTCGTTACCCGTTGGGATTACTCGGGAATAATCCGGGAACGTGCCGTCGATCAGCTTGCTCGTCAGCACCACCCCGCCTTCGCCACCGAGCGTAAAGCGGATCTTGCTGGCGGAAAGATCGATCTCGACGTTTGCGTCGAGCGACTCTTCGAGCAGCTTGCGCAGCTCGCCGACAGCCTTCCGCGGCACGATCACGTCGGGCATCCCTTCGGCGCCTTCGGGGCGCGGCAAGGTGAAGCGCGCCAGGCGGTGCCCGTCGGTGGCCGCAGCCTTCAGCTCGCCATCGGTGACATGCAGGAAGATGCCGTTGAGGTAATAACGCGTCTCTTCGGTCGAGATCGCAAACCGGGTGCGGTCGATCAACTCGGCCAGTACACGCGCCGGAAGTTCGAAGCTGGTCGGCAGATCCCCTTCAACGATGACGGGGAAGTCGTCGCGCGGCAGAGTGGGCAACTGGAACCGGCTCCGTCCGGCTTTGACCGTCATGCGGTTGTCGGCGGTCTCCAAACTGACCTGACTACCGTCGGGCAGCTTGCGCGCGATGTCGAACAGGAGATGCGCCGAGACCGTGATGGCCCCCGACGTTTCGACCGATGCCGCATCGAGGCTCTCGACAACCTGCAGATCAAGGTCGGTGGCCATGATCCGCACGCGCCCGTCGCCCGAGGCTTCGATCAGCACGTTGGACAGGATCGGGATCGTGTTGCGGCGCTCCACCACCGACTGGACGTGGGACAGACAGCGCAGAAGCTTCGCGCGTTCGATGGTGGCTTTCATCAGAACTCAGACCCCCTTGAGCGCCAGCGACCGGAATCGCTCGCAAGCGCCGGAATATGTCAGCTTATCCTTAGCGGGGCATGGCCGAGCGGCAAGCCGGAACGGCCGTCAAAGACGATTGGCTGGGGAAAAACTCAGGCAAACATCGCCATCCCGCCATTCACGTGCAGCGTCTGCCCGGTGATGTAGCCGGCCTCTTTGGAAGCCAGGAAAACCACTGCCGCACCGATGTCCGCCCCCTCGCCCATCCGGCCCATCGGAATACGTTGGTTGAGCGCTTCCTTCTGTGCGTCGGGCAGAACGTCGGTCATCGCGGTGCGGATGAAGCCGGGGGCGACGCAGTTCGCCGTTATGCCGCGGCTCGCGACTTCCTGGGCGTAGCTCTTGGTCATTCCGACCAGCCCCGCCTTGGCTGCTGCATAGTTCACCTGGCCTGGATTGCCCGTGGCGCCGACGACGCTGGTGACGGTGACGATACGCCCGAAGCGCGCCTTCATCATCGGCTTCGCGGCGGCTCGCATCAGCCGGAATGCGGCCTCGAGGTTGATGCGAATGACCTGCTCCCACTCCTCGTCCTTCATCCGCATGGCGAGGTTGTCGCGGGTGACCCCGGCATTGTTCACCAGGATGTCGAGCTGACCGAGTGTGTCGAGGGTGGCGGGAACGAGTTCCTCCACTTGCGTGGCATTCGACAGGTCGCAGGTGATCTCGACGTGATCATGGCCGAACTCGGCATTGAGCTCGTCGCGAAACGCCCGCAACTTTGCGCTGTTCGAGCCGGACAGCGCCAACCGCGCTCCCTGCCGCGCCAGACAGCGGGCTATCGATGAGCCGATCCCGCCACTGGCGCCCGTCACGAGGGCGGTCATTCCGGTAAGGTCGAACATGCTCACAGCTCCTTCGCCAGCGCTTCGATATCGGCCATCGTCACGACGCTCGTAACGTTCACGTCCTGAACCGTGCGCCCGATCATGGGGCCGAGTACCTTGCCGCCCAACTCGACATAACGGGAAATGCCCGCCTGGTGCATTGCCAGGACGCTTTCCCGCCAGCGCACGCGGCCGGTCACCTGGCGAACCAGCAGATCCCGTTCCGTCTGCGGATCGCTCACCAGCTTCGCTGTGACGTTGGCGTATATTGGCAAGCGCAGCGGTCCAGGCGGTGTGCTCTCGAAAGCTTCAGCCATGGCCTCGGCAGCAGGCTGCATCAGGCTGCAGTGGAAAGGTGCCGAAACCGGCAGCAGGACACCGCGCTTGATTCCATGCTCCTTGGCGAGCGCCACCGCCCGCTCGATCGCGCCGCGATGGCCGGAAAGCACGACCTGACCCGGATCGTTGTCGTTCGCAACTTCGCACACTTCCCCCTCGGCCGCTGCTTCGGCCAGCGCCGTGGCTTTCGCCAAATCGGCGCCGAGAAGCGCACACATCGCTCCCACACCCACCGGTACGGCTGCCTGCATCGCCTGTCCGCGCAGCTTGAGCAGCCGCGCCGTATCCGCCAGCGAGAATGCGCCGACCGCACACAGAGCCGTGTATTCGCCCAGCGAGTGACCCGCGACGCACTCGCCCTTCTCGACGATCGACAAGCCGGCGTCCTTCTCGAGCACGCGCAGCACTGCAATGGCGTGAGCCATAATGGCCGGCTGAGCGTTCTCGGTCAGCGTCAGCTCTTCGTCCGGCCCTTCGCGCATGATGCGCGACAGGTTCTGGCCCAGCGCTTCGTCGACTTCCTGGAACACCTCGCGCGCGGCGGCGCTGGCTTCGGCAAGCTCGGCACCCATGCCGACCTTTTGGCTACCCTGGCCCGGGAATACGAATGCGGTCATCGCGAACTCCTTGATCGGGGCGCGGTTATGAGCGGGCGGGCGTTCGGGCAAGGCCGAACGGCACAATCTTGTTGGCCGCGTCATGGCCGATGTCGGCGGTGCCGAGGAACGGAATGCCCGCGCGTTCACACCAGTCGCGCGCGATATCCTGTGCCCCGCACCCGAACGGACGATCGTTTTCTGGCACGTCGCTCACTCGTCCGAGGCGGATGCCGGCAACCCCACGCAGATGCTGCGTCACGTGGAAGAACAGGCGGTCTACCGCGTAGAGGTGTTCCGCCACTTCCTCCACCATCACCACGTGCTCCCCCAGCTTGGGCATCAACTCGGTGCCGCACAGCATGGCGAGAGTCATGAGATTGAAGGCTACGGAAGGCGTCTCGTCGAGGGACGGCTCCAAACCGCCTGCATCACCCGCCAGCCAACCGAGCGCGCGCCTGATCGCCTCGTCACCGCCTTGGCGACGAATATCGACCGGCATCGGCCCATGAACCGGATGGCCGATCCGGCCGCGGTACAGCGCGGCGAGCAGATAGCCGCAGTCCGAATAGCCGAGGAAGGTCTTGTCCTGAGCCTCGTCGCTCATCGCCTCGATCGCCCGCGCAGCAATTCGGTTCGCGCCGTATCCTCCCTTGGCGAACCACACGGCATCGAAAGCCGGATCGTTCGCGCAATCAAGCAGCGCCTTGAGGCGGACCTCGTCGCTTCCCGCGAAGTGCCCTTCCTGCACGAAGCACTGCGGGTGGAACTGCAATGTCAGCTCGGGGAACTCCGCAGCCGCCAAGGCCCCAACCCGCTCGGCAACGTCGCGGGTAATCGGCGTCGAAGGCGCACAAATGGCGATACGGCTCATGCGTCGTGGCACGCTCGTGGTTCGACAGGCTCGCCCCGAGCGGAGAGATGCCCCGCCCCTTCCAGCGGATGCTGCCCCTCCCCCGTTCGTCCTGAGCCTGTCGAAGGTCGAACGGGCGCACCATGGTTGCCAAGGCGCGAGCGAAGCAATAGCCACTCGCGCCGATGACCTCCACCCCCGTCGATCTCACCTCGAACCCCTGGTTCTTCTGCGGCATCGGCGGCTCTGGAATGCTGCCGCTGGCGACGATCCTGCGCGGCCTGGGCGCAGACGTGGCAGGCTCCGACCGCAGCTTCGATCAGGGCCGCACGCCCGAGAAACGCGCCTGGCTCGAAGCCCAGGGGTTTCACCTGTTCCCGCAGGATGGC
>JAJUJV010000106.1 GCA_029265155.1 Altererythrobacter sp.
ACCTGGGCATCACAGGGTTGCCTTGCACGAGCATTGCTTGCGAACGGCGGCGAGGGCTGTGACTAAACTCGCTGCTCGGCCCTGCGGTGCGAAGCGGTTGGCGGTCAGGGCTCGCAGCTTGCCGCCTTACCGGTTCAGGCAGCGGCGTTGAGGTCCACCGCGCCTGTCCTCGCATCCTTGGAAACGGGCACTCTCGGGTGCCCGAGGGTGCGCCGGCCTGCTGCGGGAGAGGAGAGCGAAGCGCTTACCGCCCCCGCACCCGCCGCGTGTCAGCATGGCTGACGGGCGAATGTATAACCAATATGGTTCAAAATGTCAAGTTAAAGTTCTGCATGGCCGATCCGCAGCGTCATGCTGGCGGCGCAGCCAGGTGGGAGCAGGATCAGCTCGGCAGGTGCGCGATTGTGCGCATCGGGCGTATGGGTGACCGGCTCGAGGCACAGCGCGCTACCGTTGGCCGGAGCATAGAGGTGCAGGTGCGGCGCGCCGTCGGTGCCGAGCACGATCGTGCCGAGATCGTCGTGGACCGTCGCTTCCCCGCTCCAGCCGGCGAAGCAGTGATCGACGGTTTTGGGCGGGAGTGTCGCTCCGGCCGCGAAGTCGGCGAAGTGGTCGGCAGGCGCGGTGATACCGGTGGGGAGCGGGTCGGCGCCGGACAGCAGGACGTGCGCGGCAGCGAAGCGCACCCGCGTTTCCGGTCGGCGGCGGAAGTATGGGTGAAGCCCGATCCCGGCCAGCATGACTTCGGGCGAGCGGTTGGTCACGACCAGCGTGATCGCGCACCCCTCGCGCCCAAGGCGGATGCGCTGCTGGGCGTGGTAGGCCCAGGGCCACGCGCCGGAGCCGTCGTAGTCGTGCGCCAGGACGCACTTGTTTGCCGCCTGGCGTTCGGCCACCCAAGGCACCTGCCAACCGAGCCCATGGAGACTGTGCGGTTCGGGCGGGAAGTTGCGCTCGAGCGCGATCTCGTGCTCGCCGAAGCGGAAACGCGCGTGGCGGATGCGGTTGCAGTAAGGCGCGAGCGGGAAGCAGGCGGCGTCGAGCGGATTGGTCGAGCCGGTCGGCATCGGGCGGAGGATATCGGTGCCACGGTGGCGCAGCGCGGCGAGGGAGCCGCCGACCTCAGGCCGGACTTCGGCGCTCCAGTTGCCGGAAGCCAGGGCGATCATCGAAGGTTCTGCCTGCGTGGAGCCGCGGGGTCACCGCTCCACCGGCAGCTCGAAGCCGGGGATCGGCATCGGGCGGCCGTCGAAGAAGTTGACCACCGGGCTATCGGCCCAGGCGTAGCGGATGCGGGTCACGGGCTGGCGGTCCGTGGCCGGGATCAGCAGGCGGTCGCCGTCGATCGCGGCGTGGACGTAGCGGCAGGACTCCTGCGTGTCGCCGCAGACTTCGAGGCCGATCGGGTAGGCGGCGCTCCAGGCGTGGAGGCCGTCTTCGATGCCGCTGAAGGTGACCGTGATCGTCTCGCCTTCGAGCACGGCGCGCGCGGGCATCGGCATCGCTTCGCCGAGCCCGGCGCGGGCGAGGCGGTCGCCGAGTAGGGTCTTGTTGGCGGGGTGGATGTCGGTGCGCTCGCCGATGTCGATCGCGGTGACGAGCGCGGCGTTCGGGTCGGCGAGGACCGACTGGCGCTGGTCTTCGCGCAGCTCGGCCCAGCCCGAAGGCGAGGGGCGCTCGGCGACAGGGCCGTAGTTGGCGAGCTGGACGACGAGCATCTGCATGTCCGATCCGAACTGGCGGCGCCAGCCGGCGAAGAGCTCGCGCATGCGGTCGCGGTAGCCGGGGATGCCGACGTCGCTTTCGCCCTGGTACCAGGCGGCGCCCTTGAGGCGGATCGGGCCCAGCGGCGCGATCATCCAGTTGTGCATGATGCCAATGCCGGCGTTGGCGTCCCACGGCGCGCGCGGCGGCATGTCGCGGACTTCGCCGATCGAATAGCGCCAGCCCTGCCCAAGCGGGATGCGGGCGCCGCCGTTCACCGCGAAAGCGAGCTTGTCGGCGGTGCTGGTGAAGCCGCCGGCGGCCCAGGAGTTGCTGACCGCGACGACGACTTCGTTCTCGCCGGCTTTTAGGTAGCCGGCGGGGATTTCGTATTCGCGCTCATAGTCCCAGCCGTGGGTGATGCCGACGGGGCGGCCGTTGACCCAGGTGGCATCGAGATCGTCGAGCACGCCGAGCATCAGCGTGCCGCCGGCCGCGGCCTGCTCAGCCGTGAGCGTGACGGTGCGGCGAAGCCAGACGTTGCCGATCGGGTCGCTGGCGAGGCGAGTGCCGGTCCAAGTCGGCCACGGGGCGATGGCGGGGACGGGCTGCCATTCGAGCGCGTCGGGATTGCGCCAGGGCTCCTGCCCGCCGCTCGCCTCGCGCCACCAGGTCTCCCAGGTGGGAGCGAAGGTCGTGACCGCGCCGAGCGGGTCTTCGGCGACGCGTTCGAGCAGCGCCATCTGCTCTTCGCCATAGATCGCGCGGCCGCCTTCGGGAGTGAGCCAGGCGCGGATCTGCGAGCCGCCCCAGTTCGAATGGATCGCGCCGATCGGGACCTTGAGCTCCTGGCGCAGCTTGTCGGCCATGAAGTAGCAGGCGGCCGAGAACGGGGCGACGGTCTCGGGCGTGGCGGCGGTCCACTGCACCGGCTGGGCGAACGTTGCCTGCGGCGTGGGCGAGGTGGCCTTGGGGATCATCAGCAGGCGCAGGCCGTCGTCCGCCGAGGACATGGCGACGGCATCGCCGTTGAGCCCGCGCGAGACGGGGAATTCCATGTTCGACTGGCCCGAGCAGAGCCAGACGTCGCCGACGAGGAGGTCGGAGACGGTGGCGGTGCCCGTGGAGTCGGTGGCGGTGAGCGTGAGCGGCTGGTCCGAAGCGGGGCGCGCCGCGAACTGCGCGGAGAAGCGACCCTGCGCATCGGTGCGGGCGCTCTGGGTCTGGGTGCCGAGCTTGACTTCGACGGTAGTGTTCGGAGTCGCGGTGCCCTGGACGGTGATCGGCTGGTCGCGTTGGATGACGGCGTGGTCGGTCCAGACCGGGGCGAACTCGGGCGCGGCGAGAGCCGTGGCGGGAGCCAGCGCCCCCGCGAGAAGGAGCGCTGCGCGCCTCATCCGAGCTTGACCCTTGCTGGAGCGACGCCGGCGACGGGGGAGTCGACGCTCAGCAGGTTGCCGGCGGCAGGGAATTGCTGGAACGCCGCCTCGTCCATGTTCTTAGTGGCGGTGGTGACGTAGGCGGTCTTCAGGTCCTGGCCGCCGAGCGCCATCTTGGTGATGTCGCGGGCGGGCATGGTGACGGTGGCGACGAGCTTCCCGTCGGGCGAGAAGCGCGCGACCTTGGCACCGAGGTAGAGGCCGGTCCAGACGTGGTCTTCGGCATCGACGATCGGGCCGTCCGGATAGGCGTCGGGGAACAGCACCTTGGTGTCGACGAACGGGCGCGCCTCGCCGACGCCGCCCGCCGAGAGGTCGGCGACCATGATCTTCTGGCTGCTGGTGTCGGTGAAGTAGATCCGGTCACCCGAGCCGCTGACGGCGGGGCCGTTGGTGATGGTGATGCCCGAGGGGCCGGCTGGACGGATCTCGCCGCGGTCGAAGACGTAGAAGCGGCCGCTGGCGGAGGCTTCGGCGTCGTCCATCGAGCCGAACCAGACGCGGCCCCAAGGGTCGGTGCAGGCGTCGTTGAGGCGGTTTCCGGCGGGTTCGCCGGGGACGGACGTCAACTTCGTGAAGGTCTGGTTGGCGGGATCGAACGTGTAGAGCCCGTCCTTGAGGCCGCAGAGCAGGAGGTCGTTTTCGGCCGGGAGCGCCCAGCCGATCTGCTCGGGCGCTTCGGCGATGGAATTGCTGCCGGTCGCCGGGTCGTAGTGCCAGAGGCGGTGTCGCTTGATGTCGACGAACCAGACCACGGAGCGCTGCGCGTCCCACAGGACGCCTTCGCCGAGCTTGCTTTCGGCTTCGAGAACGCTGCGAACGTCCGCCTTTATCTCCATCCGGCATCCACCCAGTAGTTGTGCGCGGTGCAATAGCGCGAGTCATCCGAAGCGAGGAACAGCGCCATCGCGGCCACGTCCGAGGGCTGGATGCGGCCGTCGAGGCACTGGGCGGCGACGATCTCGGCTTCGCCTTCGGGCGTGTACCACTTCATCTGCCGCGGCGTCTGTACGTTGCCGGGGACGATGGTGTTCACGCGAATGGCGTCGCGTCCGAACTCGCGGGCGAGGCTGCGGGTGAGGCCTTCGATCGCGGCCTTGGCCGTCTGGTAGATCGCGAGGTCCTCCAGCCCGAGGTGCCAGGAGATCGACCCGAGGTTGATGATCGAGCCGCCGCCCGCCGCGCGCATCGCCGGGATCACCGCCTTGGCAGCGAAGAACTGGTGCTTGAGGTTCACCGCCATCCGCTCGTCCCAGTATTCGGGAGTCACGTCCTCGACCTTGTGGCGGTCGTCATTGGCGGCGTTGTTGATCAGCACGTCGCAGCCGCCGAGCCGTTCGATCAGCTTGGTGATCTTGGCGCCGTAGTCGACACAATCGCGAATGTCGCAGTGGACGAAGATCGGCGGTATCGCCGCGTCCGCGAACCGCTCGATCAGCGGCTCGCCTTCGAGCACGTCGACGAATGCGACCGCCGATCCCTGGCGAACGAAAGCCTCGACGATCCCTTCGCCGATGCCCGAGGCCCCTCCGCTGACGATCACCCGCTTGCCGGCAAGGCTCGGGTAAATCGCCGCGTTCGCCACTGGTTGTGAAATCCCCTCCGCCACCAAATCAATCCCCTGTGTAGACCGTCTTGATCTGGGTGTAGAACTCGACCGCGGCGAAACCCTGTTCGCGCGGGCCGTAGCTCGATCCCCGGGTTCCCCCGAACGGCACGTGATAGTCGACGCCGGCGGTGGGCAGGTTCACCATGACCATGCCGGCGCGGATGTTCTTGCGGAAATCGCGGATGTGTTTGGCACTGTTCGAGACGATCCCGGCCGAGAGGCCGAAGTCGCCGCGGTTGGCGATTTCCAGAGCTTCTTCGTAGTTCTTGACGCGGATCGTCGAGACGACCGGACCGAACACTTCCTCGCAGTTGATGCGCATGTCCGGATTGGTGTCGGCGATCACGGTGGGCTGCATGAAGTAGCCCGAAGTCTCGGCCTGGACCTTGTCGCCGCCGCTGACGAGGCGCCCGCCTTCGCCGGTGGCGATGCCGACGTAGCTCATGTTCTGCTCGAACTGCTGCTCGCTCGAGGCCGGGCCGATCTGCGTGTCGGAAGACAGGGCGGGGCCGACCTTGAGGCTGCCGGCCTTCGCAGCGAGCGCTTCGATGAAGCGGTCGTGGATCGCGTCCTCGACGATGACGCGGCTCGAGGCGGTGCAGCGCTGGCCAGTCTGGAAGAAACCGCCGTCGGCAGCGATCGCCACGGCCTTGTCGAGATCGGCGTCGGCGAGGATGACGAGCGGGTTCTTGCCGCCCATTTCCATCTGCACGCGCGCCTGGCGCTTCATCGCGGCGAGGCCGACCTGGGCGCCGACCGTCTGCGAGCCGGTGAAGCTGATTGCGGCGATGCCGCGGTGGTCGGTCATCGCGCGGCCGACGTCGCCGCGGCCGAGCACGAGGTTGAACACGCCCGCGGGCGCACCGGCTTCGGCGATGATCTCGGTCAGCGCGACGGCGATGGCCGGAGTGATGTTCGCGGGCTTGAGCACCACGGTGTTGCCGAAGGCGAGCGCCGGAGCGGCCTTCCACGCCGGGATTGCGATCGGGAAGTTCCACGGGGTGATCAGCCCGACCACTCCAAGCGCCTCGCGGTAGGTCGCGACGTCGAGGCCCGGACGGGTCGATTCGAGCGTGCGGCCGTGGCGGCGCAGCGCTTCGCCGGCGAAGTAGCGGAAGATGCGCGCGGCGCGCAGCGTTTCGCCAATGCCTTCGGCGCGGGTCTTGCCTTCTTCGCGGGCGAGCAGCTCGCCGAGTTCGTTGGCGCGGGCGAAGATCGTGTTGGCGACCTTGTCGAGCACGTCGGCGCGCACTTCGGGCGAAGCGTTGGCCCAGCCGGGGAAGGCTTCGGTGGCGGCCTGGACCGCCTGGTCGACTTCGGCCGCGCCGCCGTTGGGGAAGCGGGCGACGATGTCTTCGGTGTTCGACGGGTTGCGGCTTTCCAGGGCGCCGTCCGCGCCGGTCCATTCGCCGGCGATGAAGTGGCCGAGAGTGCGGGTTTCCATGATCAAATCCTGTCGATGAGGCCGCGGCCGGCAAGGTTCCGCACGAACGCGGAGATGCCCATTTTCCACGGCGGCGCGTCGCGCGAGGTGGTGACGGTGTTGACGAGCGTGCCGAGCCGGCGCGAGCTGATGGTCACGCGGTCGCCCAGCTTGTGCGTGAAACCGGCGCCGGGCTCGTCCCGATCCTGCGTCGGTGCGAACAGAGTTCCGCAGAACAGCACGAAGCCGTCCGGATAGTGGTGCTCGCTCAGGGTCTGGCTGACGAGATCGAGCGGGTCGCGGCTGATCTGCCCCATGTCGTTGGTGCCTTCGAGGCGGTAGCCCTCCGGCCCGTCGATGGTGAGATCGACATTGGCCTGGCGCACGTCGTCGATGGTGAAACCGTCGTCGAACAGGCGGATGAACGGGCCGATCGAGCACGAGGCGGTGTTGTCCTTGGCCTTGCTGAGCAGCAGGGCGGAGCGGCCTTCGAAATCGCGCAGGTTCACGTCGTTGCCGAGCGTGGCACCGACCGTTTCCCCCTGCGGGTCGACCACCAGCACGATCTCGGGCTCGGGATTGTTCCAGCTCGAATCGGAGCGCACGCCGATCGGTGCGCCGGGTCCAACTGCGGAAAGTACCGGCGATTTCGAGAAGACTTCGGCGTCGGGGCCGATGGCGACTTCGAGGTACTGCGACCACATGCCTTCGGCGATCAGCGCGTCCTTGAGAGACATCGCCTCGGCGCTGCCCGGCACGACGGCACGGATGCCGGCGCCGATCTTCTCTTCGAGCGCGGCGCGAATCTCGGCTGCGCGCGAGGCATCGCCGCGGGCGCGCTCTTCGATCACGCGCTCGATGGCGGAGACGGCGAACGTGACGCCACAGGCCTTGATGGCCTGGAGATCGATCGGGGTGAGCAGGCTCCAGCCTTCGGGCAGCCCATCCTCGACTCGGCCGAGCGGCTCGCCGCCGGAGAACTGGCGCCGCGCGACGGCGCCGGACACGGTTGCAACCTCTTGAGTCAGATCGAAGACTTGGCCATCGCGGATAGCGATAACATGGGGCCCGGCGGGCGAAAGCGCCCTGCCGATGAACTGGCCGGTCGCGTGATCCGCCGGCAGGATGTCTGTCAATGTGCCGGCCATATGCCGCTTGTTCTCTCCCGTGATAGCGCTACCATAGAAACAGCGAAGCCAACGCGCAAGGCATTTGCAGCGATGGTTCGAGGGGAGAGCCGGATATGCGAAGTCTTTGTGCCGCCGTGTTGACGTTGGCCGCCTTGACAACCGGGGCCGGGGCCGCGCCGACGGCTCGCTTCGCGGCGATGGACTATCGCACGACCGAAACGACTCCTCCGCCGGCGCCGGGCTTCTATCGCAACCCGGTGCTGCCGGGCTTCCATCCGGACCCTTCGATCACGCGCGTCGGCGACGACTTCTATCTCGTCACGTCGACGTTCGGCTGGTTTCCCGGCATTCCGGTGTTCCACAGCCGCGATCTGGTGAACTGGCGGCTGATCAGCCACGCGGTCCACCGCCCCGGCCAGCTTGACTTCAGCGGCGTGCGAGTCGTGACCGACGGCGTCTATGCGCCCGCGATCGAGCACCACGACGGCACGTTCTACGTGTTCAATACGTGCACACGGTGCGGCGGGAACTTCTATGTGACCGCCACCGATCCGGCCGGGCC
>JAJUJV010000065.1 GCA_029265155.1 Altererythrobacter sp.
CCGAGCGCCAGGAGTATGAAGCCAAGCGCCGGGTACGCGAACCACGTTGCCACCACCGCCCCCAATAGCAACGCCGCGGCGCCCGGCAGTAGCGGCATTCGGCGGACGGGTGCGCTCAGCATCCGGCTGCCGAAGCGGCGAAATAGCTGGGCGACGAGCCAAGTTGTCGGCGTCGAAGGCCGCGCAGGCGGCAAGTGGCGCCTAAGCCAGGCTTGATCGATGGCGGTCGCGGCGGTGCCGTCCGGAACGGTCTGCCAGGTACCGTCAACCAGAAGCGCTTCGGACAAGGTTCGCTCGGGTAGCCGTGCCTGAAGCGCGATTCGGACGAGAGCCGAGGTTGGTTCGATGTCGTGCGGCAGTTCCGATAGCCGCTCAACCTGGGCGCCACCGACAACCACTGCGCCGGCCCAGGCCCGATTGAGATCGAGACGCTCGAACCCTGCAGCAACCCCAGGACCGGCGGGGAAGACGAGCACGCCTTTGCGCGTACCGATAGCGTCCAGTGCGTCGGAGGCTTCGGGCAGCAGCCCGGGCGCGAGAACCAGGAGTTCGTCATCGGCGCGCACCGCGCCGAGCAAACCGCGGCTGTCGGTCACCGATTGGAAGCGCGCGCCGGCGGACTCGGCCGCGTGCCTCAACGCGATGGCTTCGGCCGAGCCGCCGTCGCCGAGCGCGATCACGCAGTCGCAACCGGCGGCCAGCGCAAAGTCGAGCTGGCGCCAAGCCAGGGTCTTGCCGGCAATCGCCAATGGTTGCTGCCGCGCAGAATCGCGCGGTTGCCCAAGCAATGAAATCAGCGCTGCGCGCACGCGCGAGGTCCCTCCATGGCCGGTACGCCTAGGAGTTGCGGCCGCCGCTGCCAAGAAAGGAGGGCGTCAGCCGTGAACGGTCGCGACGAAGCGCTCGGACAATGCGGCGAGCTTGCGCAGGACGACAGGGTCCCCCGGCGCCCCATCGAGTGCCTGATCGGCCAGCACGACGAGATCGGGCGCATGGAAGCTGCAGCCCAGCCCCTTCAGGCGCAACGCGGCGACCCGCCAATTGCCGTCGCACCGAGCGCGGCGGAGCAGATCGAGCTGTTGGGTCAGACTTTCCACGAAGGCTGAACGCAGCTCCGCCAGCAAGGCAAGATCTTCGCCCGCTGCCGCCGTCAATGTCGCGTCGAACGCTGCCGCTTCGTGGGCCATGGCCTTCGCAGATAGTGGATGAGGATTAAGGCGGGGTTTATCCGCTGGGGGCGTGTGGTAGTTTGCCGCGCATGTCTGGCAGGAAGAACCTTGTGGCCATTGGTCCCCATTCGCATGACGAGCCCTCCCCCCTCGTCGCGGAGGCTTCGGCCGAAAGCACGCCGAGCGACGTCCCGGTGATCGAGGATACGGTCGAAGAGGACAACGCCGTCGCCGATCGAGGCTGGATCCTGCCGACGTTGGCGATTTCGGTAGTGCTGGGCTGGACCGCGTTTTTCGGCTGGGCGCATCAGCGCGAGATGATTGCCGGAGCGGATCCGATCCAGTGGTCGGCGTGGATTGCGGATTGGGCGGTACCGGTACTGCTGGTCGTCGGGCTGTGGCTACTGGCAATGCGCAACAGTCGGCGCGAGGCGGCACGCTTCGCCGCAACGGCGAGCAATCTGGCACAGGAGTCGGCGGCGCTCGAGCGGCGGCTGACCACAGTGAACCGCGAACTCAGCCTGGCGCGAGACTTCATCGCAGCGCAATCACGCGACCTGGAATCGCTGGGCCGCGTGGCTAGCGACCGTCTGTCGCAGCATGCCGACCGCCTGCAGGACCTGATCCGCGACAATAGCGAGCAGGTCGAAACGATCGGCCGCGTCAGCAGCACCGCACTGGAGAACATGGATCGGCTGCGCGACGACCTGCCGGTGATTTCGAACTCGGCGCGCGATGTCGCCAACCAGATCGGCCATGCGGGAAGTGTGGCCAAGGACCAGCTCGACGAGTTGGTGTCGGGCTTCATCCGGCTCAACCAATTCGGCGAAGCCAGCGGACGCCAGGTCACCTCGCTGCGGACCAAGGTGGACGAGGCGCTGGCAGCCTTTGCCGAACAGGCCGCGCAGCTCGAGGAGATCACGACCAACCGCTTTGCCGAGCTCAACAATCGCAGTGCCGCCTTCCGGGCCGAGCTTGACAGCCGCGAAGTGGAGACGTTCGCGGCGATCCGTCGCCGAGCCGATGCGCTACGCGACGAGTTGGACGAGCGCCATCATGAGATTGCCGCCGCCGAAGCCGCAGCCCTCGACACGTTGAAAGAACGGCTGGAACAGCTCCGCGACGAAGGCACCCGAATCGCGGATTCACTCCGCGCCGGCGAGGCGGAAGCGTCCGACGCGTGGGCGAACGCGGTCGAGGGCATGGAGACGCGGATGATGGAAGCGATCCGTCGCGTCTCCGAAGCCGACCGTCATGCGCTGGACAGCGCCCGGCAGCGGCTGCAGTCGCTCAGCGAGGAAGCACGGCGGCTCGACGAGAATATTCTCGAGCGCGCGGACACGTTCCACGAGCGGCTGGTGCAACGCAACGTCCAAGCCGCCGAGCGCGAGGCTGCGGAACTGGCGGCGCTGCAGGAGCGGCTGGCCGCTTTCGATGCGCAGATCGCGGAGCGGCAGCAGGAGCACCTGGCTCACGTCTCGGGCCTGGCGGAGCGTGGCGACGCGCTGGCGCAGCGGCTTGCGGCGCTGAGCGCAGACATGGAGCGGCTCGCGGCGCAAGGGCGCCACACGCAGGACGGCCTGGCAGAAGCCGCCACGGGGCTATCGGCGCGGCTCAGCGAAAGCCTCGGCATGATCAACGAGAGTGGCAGCAAGATCACCCGGCTGACCGACGACAGTGTCCGCCTGCTCGAACTGATCCGGTCGAGCGCAGAACACAGCGGAAGCGACTTGCCCGAAGCACTGAACCGCGCGGAAGCACGACTGACGTCGTTCCTGCAGCAGGCACACGCTCTCTCCACATTGATCGCCGAGACGGGCGAAAAGGGGGCCGCGCTGGTGGCTCATGTCGAACGGGCACACAGCAATGGCACAGCGACACTGGAGCAGTTCGACACGCTGGAGCAGCGGCTCGCCGATCTGGCTGCGCAGACCGATGCGATCGCGATCCAGGCTCGGCAAGAACTCGGCGAAGCGATCGGCACGCTCGAACAGACTTCCGCGAACGTACTGGCCAACCTGCAGAACCAGCAGAGCGAGGCGATCCGTGGGCTGGCCGAGCGGATCGGCAGTGAAAGCAGCGCAGCGATCGACGAGGCGCTGCGCGCCCATGCGGCCCAGGCCATCGCCGAACTGGAAACAGCAGCGCAGCAGGCGTCTACAGCCGGGCGCGAGACGGCGCTGCAACTGCGCGACCAACTGGCTGTAGTGAACGAGCTGGCCGGCAATCTCGAGCGCCGCGTGGCGCATGCCCGCCAGCGTGCGGAGGAGCAGGTCGACAACGACTTCGCACGGCGGATGGCCCTGATAGTCGAGAGCCTCAATTCGAGCGCGATCGACATCTCAAAGGCCTTCGCCAACGAAGTCACAGACACTGCCTGGGCGAGCTATCTGCGGGGAGACCGGGGCATCTTTACCCGGCGCGCGGTTCGCCTGCTCGACACCGGTGAAGCGCGGGCCGTGGCCGAGATTTACGAAGCCGACGGCGATTTCCGCGAAACCGTTAACCGCTACATCCACGACTTCGAGGCGATGCTGCGCAGCGTGCTTTCCACCCGCGACGGCCATGCAATGGCAGTGACACTGCTGTCGTCGGATATGGGCAAGCTCTACGTCGCGCTGGCGCAGGCAATCGAACGGCTACGTACTTAGCGCGGAAGCTGCGCAAGAGAGGCCTTAGAGCGGGCTTTTGCGCCAGCTCGGGCTCTAATTACTGGCATCTTCGTAGCCCGGAGGCTGGCCGAAGATGTTGATGTCGTCGGGCTCGATCCACCCGTAGATGTAGTTCGCCACGTAGAGCCCGCAGAGCACCGCCGAGAGCAGGGTCGCCCTGAGCGCAAGGCGGCCCGGTCGAAAGTTCGCGGGGGCGCTGTCGGCCTGGCCCGGGATCTTCGGAATACCCGCCTCGTCATGGGTCTCTACCCCGAACGGGAGGAGCAGAAACGCGCTCATCACCCAGAACAGGAAGTAGATTGCGAGGATCGAGGTCCACTTCATCGCAGCGCCAGCACCTTTGTCTGCGGCTTCTTGCCCGACCAGCGCTGAGCCGCGCGCCGAGCGGCCAGACGCGCCGCTTCGGCTCGTTCCGCAGGGTCACGAGCAGCTGAGCCGCGCAGCTTTCGCAGCGCATCGGCCACGTCGCGTTCCGCTTCCTCCACGAACTCGGCATAGTCCTCGTCGAGCGGAAGCCCGACGCCATGAACCTGCGCCCCGCCCTGCCCGTCTAGCGCCACGATCAGTAGCCCGTCACGCGCCAGTCGGCGACGCATCATGATCGCTTCGCCATCGGCCGGAACAATGATGTCGCCGTCTAGTACAAGGCGGCCGGTGCGGACTTCGGCAAGCTTGCCGGGTTTGCCCGGAGCAAGCCGGACGATATCCCCATTCTTCTGGAACACCGCGCTGGGAATGCCGGTGGCGAGGCCGAGGCGGGCCTGTTCGTGCATATGGCGGATTTCCCCATGAACCGGGACTAGGACCTCCGGGCGTAGCCAGCGGTAAATAGCCTGAAGATCGGGCCGGCCCGGGTGCCCGGAGACGTGGATCATGCTCTGCCGGTCGGTGACCATGACGATGCCTCGATCGGCGAGAAGGTTCTGGATGCGCCCGATCGCCAGTTCGTTGCCGGGGATCTGGCGGCTCGAGAACAGCACGACATCACCTTCGGTCAGGCTGAGCGGGTGTTGGTCTTCGGCTATGCGGGCAAGCGCTGCGCGCGGCTCGCCCTGCCCACCGGTTGCAAGGATCAGGACCTTGCCGCGCGGCAGATCCATCGCCCGGTCGAAGTCAATCGGCTTTGGGAAGTCCTGCAGGTACCCGTTGTCCTGCGCAACCTCGATAATCCGGTCGAGTGAGCGGCCGGCCACGCAGAGTTCGCGGCCAGTCTCCTTGGCAATACGGCCGAGAGTCTGGAGGCGGGCGACGTTGGAGGCGAAGGTCGTGACCAGCACCCGTTTGCCACGATGGCTGTGCACTTCCTCGAGCAGGCCGCGATAGACCGCTCCTTCCGAACCGGCGGAAGCGGAATTGAACACGTTGGTCGAATCGCAAACCAACGCGAGAATGCCCTCGTCGCCGAGTTGGAGCAGTTCCTCCTCGGTGGCCGGGACGCCGATCAGCGGCTCTTCGTCCAGCTTCCAGTCACCGGTGTGGAACACGCGCCCGAACGGGGTCTCGATCAGCAGCGCGTTACCCTCGGCAATCGAGTGGGAGAGCGGGATGTAGGTAACTTCGAAGGGCCCGAGCCGGATGCTGCCGTGCTCGCGGTCGATCACGTTGAGCTCGACTTCCCCCACCAACCCCGCTTCCTCGAGCTTGCGTAGGACCAGATCCGCGGTAAACGGGGTGGCATAGATCGGCACACCCAGATCGGCTGCGAAATAGGGTACCGCCCCGATGTGGTCCTCGTGCGCGTGGGTCAGGACGATGCCCACCAGATCGTCGGCGCGCTCCTCGATGAACTCGGGATCGGCGAACATCAGTTCGGTGCCCGGGTATTCGGCCGCGCCGAAGCTCATGCCGAGATCGACCATCAGCCACTTTCCGCGGCAGCCGTAGAGATTGACGTTCATGCCGATCTCGCCCGAGCCGCCGAGCGCCAGGAACAGCAACTCCTCTTCCGGAGTGTAATCCTTCCTCATCGCGAGGCCGCCTGATCTGCAAGCAAGGCGAGGCCAGTCAAGGTGAGGTCGGTATCCACTGTGTCGAATATCTCCGTGTGCTTGTCGAACAACAGGGCGAGGCCGCCGGTAGCGACTACCCGGGTCGGACGGCCGATCTCTGCTTTGAGCCGAGCGATCAGCCCTTCCATCATCGCCACATAGCCCCAGAACACCCCGATCAGCATCTGATCTTCGGTGTTGCGGCCGATGACTGCGCTATCTCGCGGCGCCTCGATAGCGATGCGGGGCAATTTGGCCGTATGACTTACCAGCGCATCAAGCGAGAGGTTTATCCCAGGAGCGATGATGCCGCCTTTGTAGGCACCGTTGAAGTCGACCACGTCGAACGTCGTCGCCGTGCCGAAATCGATGACGATCAGGTCACCCGAATAGCGCCGGTGCGCGGCCAAGGCATTAACCGCGCGGTCGGCGCCGAGCGAACGCGGCTCCTGCACGTCGATCGGAAAATCCCAGGCTGCGGCGCCTTCCCCTGCAAAGAGCGGGGTCACGCCGAAGAACTTTTCGCCCAATACCGCGAGGTTGTGACGCGCACGAGGTACGACCGTTGCGACGATCATCCGGGACACGTCCTCGCGCGCGAACCCAGCGATCTGCATCAACTGTAAGAGCCAGACCGCATATTCGTCAGCGGTACGGCGCGGATCGGTAGCGATCCGCCAGCGGGCGCGGATTTCGCGCGGGCCGCCGTCTTCCCGAGGCGAGAACAGCGCGAAGACCACGTTCGTATTGCCGGCATCGACCGCGAGGAGCATCGGCTAGGTTCCTTGGACCGTGACGTCGCCAGCGTGGATGACACGCACCGTGCCGTCCGCCAAGCGCAGGCGCAACGCTCCATCCGCCTCCAGACCAGCAAATTCGCCGCTCACGCTCGCTCCATTGCCGGCATGGACGCTGAGAGGAGAACCGAGCGGATGCGCGGCGGCGAGCCAGCGCCCCAGGATCGGCTCAAGTCCGAACTGCCGCCAGCGACCGAGTTCCCGATCGAAGGAACGGGCAAGATCCCGGGCAAAGGTGTCACGATCAAGCGCAGGCCCTACGCTGCGCCAGTCCCCAACGGCACGATCCGGCAGCGCCGGCGCGGAAGCAAGGTTGACGCCGATGCCGATTACTGCGGTGTCGCCGACGCGCTCAAGAAGTATCCCGGCGAGCTTGGCATTACCGAGCAGGACGTCGTTGGGCCACTTCAAGCTCAGCGCATGCGGGTTCGCCAGATGCGGGACCAGCGTGTCGTAAACTGCCAGCGCCGCGATGAAAGAAAGGCTCGGCGCTGGCGGATCATGGCGATGCAAGGCAACGGCCGTCGACCCCATGAAATTGCCGGCTCCATCGAGCCAATTCCGGCCCTGGCGCCCTCGCCCAGCACTCTGCCGGTCAGCTACGAGCCAGTAGCCTTCCGCAACCGGCTCGCCTCGAGAAAGGCGAGCCAGGAGGTCGGTGCTGGTGGAGCCGGTTTCAGGGACCGTTTCGAACCGCGGTGGCAAGTCAGGCGAACAGGAACAGGGCAGCAGCGGCACGGTCCGCCAGTTCGCCCAGCGGTCCGGTGAGCAGATAGGCCAGCGGCGACATTAGGATCGCGCTGATTGCCAGCAGCGCCCAGTGCGCCCCATCGCTCTTGCCGCGGATCGTATCGGCGGGCTCGTCGAAGTACATGATCTTGACGATCTTCAGATAGTAGTAGGCGCTGATCACCGAACCCACGATCGCCAGTGTAGCGAGCGCAACTAGCCCGGCTTCCATGGCCGCCCAGAACACGACCAACTTGCCCCAGAAGCCGAACAGCGGCGGCAGGCCGGCAAGGCTGAACATCAATGCTGCAAGGCACAGCGCCAGCGCCGGCCGGGTCCGCGACAGGCCGGCCATCTGCGAAATGGCTTCGATCGGCTCGCCGTTCTCGTCCTTCAGCATCAGCACCGCGACGAAGCTGCCGACGGTCATCACCACGTAGATCGCGAGGTAGACCATCATCGCGCTCGCACCAGCCTCCGTGCCTGTGGCGAGGCCGACAAGGATGAAGCCGACGTTGTTGATCGATGAGTACGCGAGGAAGCGCTTTATGTTGCTTTGCCCGATCGCCCCCAGTGCGCCGACCACGATCGAGGCCAAAGAGGTGAAGATGACGATCTGCTGCCAAGCGCCAATTTGCGTGCCGAAGGCTTCGAACGCGACGCGGGTGAGAAGCACGATGGCCGCCACTTTCGGAGCCGTCGCGAAGAAGGCGGTGACCGGCGTCGGCGCGCCTTCGTAAACGTCGGGCGTCCACATGTGGAACGGCACCGCGCTGATCTTGAAGGCCAAGCCTGCAAGAACGAAAATCAGGCCGAACATGGCGCCGTTGGAAAGCCCGCCGTCGAGCGCGGCCCGGATTCCGCTGAACGTCGTCGTTCCGGTGAAGCCATAGGTCAGGCTCATGCCGAACAGCAGGATGCCGCTGGCAAGCGCGCCGAGCACGAAATACTTAAGGCCCGCTTCAGCCGATCGGGTGTCGTCGCGCAGGAATGCGGCGAGGACGTAAGCGGCCAACGACTGCAACTCTAAACCGACATAAAGCGAGACCAAGTCGCCGGCTGAGACCATGATGCTCATGCCGAGCGTCGAGAGCAGCACCAGCACCGGATATTCGGCGCGCATCGCACCGGTTCGGCCGAAGAACGCCGGGGCCACGATCAGTGCGGCGCCGCTCGCCGCAAAGATCATCAGCTTAGCGAGACCGGCAAAGGCGTCGGCTCGGAACTGACCGCCGAACGCGACGGTATCGGGACCTGAAGCCCCAGCACAGACAGCAGGAGCAACCAGGAAAAAACAGGCGCCAAGTGCCACGCATGACAGAATACTGACGGCGCAAGACGCCTTATCACCTGCCCAAGCGACGACCAGCAGCAGCACGAGCGCGGTCAGGGAGAGAATGATCTCCGGAACGATCAGCGCGAGAGAGGAACCCAGATCCATCAGTGCGCCCCCTCGTGCGCTTCGTTCGTGACTGGCGCGGGATCACCCATCACCAGGCGTGCATCTCCTTCGGGTGCCGCACGCGCCAGGCGCGCGTCGAGCGCCTGGATGTCCTGCCGCATCGGGGCAAGGAAGCTTTCCGGATAGACACCCATCCACAGTACCGCGGCCGCAATTGGGCCGAGCATCAGCCATTCGCGCGCGGAAAGATCCGGCATGGCGGCCGCATCGGCGTTCTTCTGAACACCGAACGCAATTCGCCAATACAAATAGAGCATGTAAGCGGCGCCGAGGATAATCCCTGTGGTGCTGACCGCTGCGACCCAACTCGATACCTGATAGATACCGGCCAGGCTCAGGAATTCACCGACGAACCCGCTGGTGCCCGGAAGGCCGATGCTTGCCATGGTGAACAGCAGGAAGAACACCGCATAGGCCGGCATGTTGATGGCAAGGCCGCCATACCGGTCGATCTCGCGCGTATGCAGCCTGTCGTAGATCACACCGACGCAGAGGAAGAGCGCGCCCGAAACCAGGCCGTGGCTGAGCATCACGATCATCGCGCCTTCGAGGCCCTGCACGTTGAAGGCGAACAGGCCCACGGTCACAATCGCCATATGCGCGACCGACGAATAGGCGATGAGCTTCTTCATGTCGTGCTGCACCAACGCGATCAGGCTGGTGATCACCACGGCTGCCATCGACAACGCGAAGACCAACCACATCAGCTGCACACTGGCTTCGGGGAACATCGGCAGGCTGAAGCGAATGAAACCATAGCCACCCATCTTCAGCAGCACCCCAGCCAGGATGACCGAGCCGGCGGTGGGCGCCTGAACGTGCGCGTCGGGAAGCCACGTGTGGACCGGCCACATCGGCATCTTCACCGCGAAGCTGGCAAAGAATGCAAGCCACAGCCACGTCTGCGCACCGGCCGGGAAGTCGTAAGCCATCAGCGTCGGAATGTCGGTGGTGCCCGCTTCGTTCACCATCCACAGCATCGCGATCAGCATCAGGACCGAGCCGAGCAGCGTGTAGAGAAAGAACTTGTAGGCGGCGTAGATCCGGTTCTGTCCACCCCAGATGCCGATGATCAGGTACATCGGGATCAGCACACCTTCGAAGAAGATGTAGAACAGGAACAGGTCCTGCGCGGCGAACACGCCGACCATCAGCACTTCCATCAGCAGGAAGGCCGACATGTATTCGCCTACGCGCTTGTCGATGGAGTGGCTCGCCAGGATGCAGATCGGCATCAGGAACACACTGAGCAGGATCAGCATCAAGGCGATGCCGTCGATGCCCAAAGCCCACGAAAAGCCGGCGAAAATCGGCGCCCGCTCGGTGAACTGCCACTGCGGGCCGCCGATATCGAAGTTCAGCCACAGCACGACGCCGAGGGCCAGGTTGATAAGGGTCGCGGCAAGCGCAATCGAGCGCGCGGCCCGGTCACCTGCGAACAGGCAGGTGATCGCCCCCACCAGCGGGACGAGCAACATCAGCGAGAGAATTGGGAAGCCCCCCATCAGAACAGCACCCAGGTGAGCGCGGCAACCACGCCGAGCAGCATGATCAACGCGTAGCTGGTGAGGTAACCCGACTGCACCCGCCGCGCGAGGACCGTGCCCTTCGCCACCACCCAGGCCGCACCGTTCGGGCCGAAGCGGTCAATGGTGCCCTCATCCCCGCGCTTCCACAGCACGCGGCCAAGCCAGAGCGCCGAGCGTACGAACAGGAAATGGTAGAGTTCGTCGAAGTACCACTTGTTGAACAGGAACCGATAGAGCGGCCCGATTTGTTGGGTGGTCTTCTCCGGGATCGACGGATCGCGGATGTAAGCCATCCAGGCGCCGAACAGGCCCAGCACCATCGCAATCGTGGCCGAGAGCTTCACCCACAGCGGCACTTCATGCAGCGCGTGGATCAGCGCCTCGTTGTAAGCGATCGAGCCATTCCAGAACGCCGCGTCATCGATGAACGCTTCGTGGAACAGGTAGCCGGCGAAGATCGCGCCCACCGATAGAAGCGCCAGCGGCACGAGCATTGGCCATGGGCTCTCATGCGGATGATAACCGGCCGTGCCGTCGCCATGATCGGGATCAGGCACATGGTGCGTGACATCGTGGCCCGAGTGTTCCTGTGCGGGAGCATTGTCAGCAGCCTGCCCGTGACCGCGCGTGTCCTGCGCCTGGTCATGATGACCGTGGGCATCATGAACCGCGTGCTGGATGTGTTCGCTCGCTGCCCAGCGCGGTTTGCCCCAGAAGGTCAGGAACATCAGGCGCCAGGAATAGAAGCTGGTCAGCAGCGCAGCGAAGGCGCCGATCCAGAACGCAGCCTGCCCCATTTCGCTGCCGCTGGCATAAGCCGCCTCGAGGATCGCGTCCTTCGAATAGAAGCCCGCGAAGCCGAACACGCCGAGCACACCGACACCGGTAATGGCCAGCGTACCCGCCATCATTGCCCAGAAGGTCAACGGGATGTGCTTACGCAGCGCGCCATAATACCGCATGTCCTGCTCGTGGTGCATGGCATGGATGACCGAGCCCGCACCGAGGAACAGCAGCGCCTTGAAGAACGCGTGCGTGAACAGGTGGAACATCGCTATGCCGTAAGCCCCGACGCCCGCGGCGAAGAACATGTAGCCGAGCTGCGAGCAGGTCGAATAAGCGATAACCCGCTTGATGTCCCACTGCGTGGTGCCGACCGTCGCCGCGAACAGGCAGGTGGCCGCCCCGATGAAGGTGACGAAGGTCAGCGCGGCAGGCGCGGCTCCGAACATCGGCGACAAGCGGCAGACCATGAACACGCCGGCAGTAACCATCGTCGCCGCGTGGATCAGCGCGGAGACCGGAGTCGGACCTTCCATCGCGTCGGGGAGCCAAGTGTGAAGACCGAGTTGCGCCGACTTGCCCATCGCCCCGATGAACAAGAGCAGGCACAGGATCGTCATCGTGTCGAGCCGCATGCCGAGGAAGGCGATCGAACTGCCCGCCATGCCGGGCGCGGCTTCGAGGATCTCAGGGATCGACAGCGTGCCGAACACCAGGAACGTGCCAAACATGCCGAGCATGAAGCCGAAGTCGCCGACGCGGTTGACGACGAACGCCTTCATAGCCGCGGCGTTGGCGCTCGGCTTCTTGAACCAGAAGCCAATCAGCAGATAGCTGGCGAGGCCGACGCCCTCCCAACCGAAGAACATCTGCACCAGGTTGTCCGCGGTCACCAGCATCAGCATCGCAAAGGTGAACAGCGAAAGGTAGGCGAAGAACCGCGGCTGGCTGGGATCTTCAGCCATGTAGCC
>JAJUJV010000074.1 GCA_029265155.1 Altererythrobacter sp.
CGAAAGCTGATCGTCCGGAACTACCACTTCGATGCGGTTCTCATCCTCGTCTATGACCACGCGGCTGACCGTCGCCGGCTGCAGCGCGTTCACGACGAACGTAGCAGTGTCCTCGCTCCAGGGGATGATGTCGATCTTCTCGCCCTGCAGCTCCTGCACCACCGCCTGGACGCGGCTACCCTTCATGCCGACGCACGCGCCGACTGGGTCGATGCTCGAATCGCGACTGATCACGCCGATCTTGGCGCGGCTGCCCGGATCGCGGGCGGCGGCCTTGATCTCGATGATGCCGTCGTAAATTTCGGGCACTTCCTGGGCGAACAGCTTCTTCATGAACTCAGGGTGCGCACGGCTCAGGAAAATCTGCGGCCCGCGGTTATTACGCTCGACCTTCATGATCAGCGCCCGCACGCGTTCGCCGACACGCGCAGCCTCGCGCGGAATTTGCTGGTCACGGCGGATGACGCCTTCGGCCCGGCCGAGATTGACGATCACGTGGCCGAACTCGACCGACTTGATCACCCCGGTGATGATCTCGCCGGCGCGGTCCTTGAATTCCTCGTACTGGCGCTCGCGCTCGGCGTCGCGGACCTTCTGGAAGATCACCTGCTTGGCGCTCTGCGCATCGATGCGACCGAGGTCGACCGGCGGCAGCGGATCGACGATGAAGTCGCCGACCTTGGCACCCGTCTGCAGCTTCTCGGCCTGCTTCAGATCGACTTGCTTGAAGTAGTCCTCAACCTCTTCGACCACCTCGACAACCCGCCACAGGCGAAGGTCGCCGGTCATAGGATCGAGCTTGGCGCGAATGTCGTTCTCGGCGCCGTAGCGAGCCCGGGCGGCCTTCTGGATCGCCTCTTCCATCGCTTCGACGACGATCGCCTTGTCGATCATCTTCTCGGACGCGACGGAATTCGCGATCGCGAGCAATTCGGCCTTGTTGGCGGAAATCGGACTGGCCATCAGTCGTCTGCCTTCTCTTCTTCGAGTGTTTCTTCGATCTCGTCGACACCGCTCACGTCGAGCGGGCGAGTTGCGGCGATCAGCTTGTCTGTCAGGACCAGCTTTGCCGAATGAATAGTCTGCAGCGGAACTTCGATGCGCCCCGCCTTGCGATCTTCAACCGCCACGGTCTCGCCTTCGATCCCAAGCAATTCGCCGCGCAACCGGCGATGGTCGCCGACCGGCTCTTTCAGCGAGATGTTGACCTCGTGCCCGGCCCAGTTGGCATAATCTTTCGCGCGCGTCAGGGGCCGATCGATGCCTGGAGAGCTGACTTCGAGATTGTAGGCACCCTGCACCAACTCCTCGCCTTGCTCCTCGACCTCGTCGATACGGTCGGACACGCGGCGCGACAGCGCCATGCATTGCTCGACCACCAGCTGTCCGGTCGCCGGATCCTCGGCCATGACCTGCAGCGTGCGCTCTTCGCCCTGCCCCGAAAGCTTCACGCGCACGAGTTCGAAGCCGAGCGCCGCCGCCTCGGGTTCGATCACTTCAATCAGGCGCGTAACATCCGCCATTCGGTCTCCACTAGCCGGCTTCAATGACAAAGCCTGTTTGCGCCGGCCCCCGGGGGCGCCAGCACCTGACTTTGCCATGACAATGTCGGGATGGATGCGCAAATAGGTCGAGTTGGGGTGAAAGGCAAGCGAGAAGCTGGACGCGCAGGCCGGACCCGGCTCTATTCGCTGAGGCCGTGCTTCCGGATGCAGTGACGAAGCTGATCATAGGTGAGACCGAGTGCCTTTGCGGTCTGGCGCTGGTTCCAGCGGTTGCGGCCGAGATGATGCTCAAGGATCGCCCGCTCGTGCGCCTCTACCGCAGCGCGCAGATCACCGATCGAGTCGAGTTCCGGAACAGGCGCTCGCGGTGCCTGTGACGGCACCGAGGTGGTGCCCTCCCCATCTGCACGCGGCATGGGGGCCGGCCGCCAGGGGCTGTCGAATGGATCGAACTGCACATGACCGATCGGATCGGTCCAGTCTCCCCAGCGATAGACCGCGCGTTCAACTACGTTGCGCAGTTCGCGAACGTTGCCTGGCCATGGATACTCGTCGAGCTGACGGCGCACGTGATCAGCAAAGCCTGGCCAACGCTCCCAGCCGATCTCCGCAGCCATGCGCCGTCCGAAATAGTCGGCGAGAACATCCACGTCGCCTTCGCGTACGCGGAGCGGTGGCAGCGTGATGACCTCGAAGCTCAGTCGATCGAGCAAGTCCGCACGAAAGCGGCCCTGGTCGGCCAGCTGCGGCAGGTTCTCGTTGGTGGCCGCGACGATCCGAACATCGACACGCATCGGCCGCGATGAACCGATGCGATTGACCTCGCCATATTCCACCGCGCGGAGAAGCCGCTCCTGCGCCGCCATCGACAGCGTTCCGATTTCGTCGAGGAACAGTGTCCCGCCATCGGCTTCCTCGAACCGCCCGGCACGCTGGCGAGTGGCACCAGTAAAGGAGCCGGCCTCGTGCCCGAACAACTCGGCTTCGATCAGCGTTTCGGGAAGCGCGGCGCAGTTCATCGTCACCAACGGCTCTTCCCATCGATCCGACAGGCGGTGCAGGCGTTCGGCGATCAGCTCCTTACCCGTCCCTCGCTCCCCGATCACCAGTACGGGTCGCCGCATGGGCGCGGCCCGACTGGCCCGCTCGACCGCGTCGAGGAAAGCGCCGGATTGACCGATAAACTGATTTTCCCGCTCCACGTCCAACTTTTAGCGGATTTCACCAAGAGCTGGCAATCCTCACCGATCACGCAGCAGCCTCCAGCTCTTATCGTGTTGAAAACGCGCTGTTTTAATGTCTGGCACAGGCTTTGCTAATCCAACTGGTATCAACGACCAAGAGGATCAGGGCCATGTACGACCGCGATTTTTTCACCAGCAAGCTCGGCCTCGCCGCGCTGGTGAGCATTGCCGCGATGGTGGCTTTCAACGTCT
This sequence comes from Altererythrobacter sp., assembly GCA_029265155.1. Lineage (GTDB taxonomy): Bacteria > Pseudomonadota > Alphaproteobacteria > Sphingomonadales > Sphingomonadaceae > Croceibacterium_A. Next base: position 2,942 of record JAJUJV010000074.1, read on the forward strand.
TTGCGTTGACGCACCAATACGGCATGGCGGCAGAGCGCGTTGTCATGACTGCGCCTTTTGTGGGACTGGCATGAGTTCCAAGGACGACAATCCTCTCGGACCGATCGGCTCGAAGATCGAAGAGGGGCTCGAACGGGCCGCCTCGAAGATCGAGAGCGGACGTGCCCGGGCGACTTCGCGACTCGACCGCGAGATCGAACGCCTCCGTACTAGTCCCACACCGACGCAAACCGACCCTGCATCTTCGGCCAACGCTCTTTTTTCCGGAGTTCCCTGGATGGGCATTTTCTCACGTACCCGCGACATCATCGCTGCCAATTTCAACGAGCTTCTCGATCAGGCCGATGATCCGGCCAAGATGATCCGCATGATCATCCTCGAGATGGAGGAAACTCTGGTCGAGGTTCGGGCCAGCGCCGCTCGCACGATTGCCGACCAAAAGGAAATGCACCGCCACAGTGTGAAGCTGGATAAGCTCCAGGCGGATTGGGGCGAGAAGGCGCAGCTCGCGCTCAGCAAGGATCGCGAGGATCTCGCCCGCGCCGCCCTGGTCGAGAAGAAGCGGGCAGCCGACATGGCCGACCAGCTCAAGCAGGAGATCGCAGTGCTGGATGACGCACTGCGCGCCTATGAACAGGATATCCAGAAGCTGCAGAACCGGCTCCGCGAAGCCCGCAGTCGCCAGACGCAGATCGCCGCCCGGCTCGAAAGCGCCGAGAACCGTGTCAAGCTGCGCAGCCTGATGACCAACGAGCGCGTCGACGAAGCTCTAGCTCGCTTCGACCAGCTCGAGCGGCGCGTGGACTACGCCGAAGGACGGGCCGACGCGCTGTCGATTGCCGATGGCGCCGCCAAGCCGACGCTCGCCGATGAAATCGCAGCGCTCGAAGGCGCCGATAAGATCGACGAGGAGCTGGAAGCAATGAAGCGCGCCCTCGGCATGGGCGACAAGGGCAAGGAGGCCTGACCGATGGACGACATCATGCCATTCTTCGCCGTGGCGGCCATCTTCATAGGCCTCCCTTGGGTAATTATGCACTACATAACCAAGTGGAAAACCGCCGCCACCATCACCGTCGACGACGAGGCATTGCTCGAAGAGCTTTACCAGCTCGCCAAGCGTCTGGACGAACGCATGGACACCGTCGAGCGCTTGGTCGCTTCTGACAATCCGGAGTTCCAACCAGCGCGTGTTCGCCACGATCAGGAGATCGACAACGAGCCGCTTCGCGAACTCGACCGCCTACTTTCCGACAAGAAGGGAATTCGCAAGTGAACGGTCCGCGCACGACTCTTTACCGCGACAAGCAGAACGCCAAGCTGATGGGCGTCTGCGCCGGGATCGCGGACTACACTGGGATCAACGCCATGTGGGTCCGCCTGGGCTTCGTAATCTCGCTGTTCACGCCGCTCAGCGGGGTCACCTTGCCGCTCTACTTCATTGCCGGCTTGTTCCTGAACAAAAAACCCGCCCACCTTTACGTCGATCAGGACGAGCAGAAATATTGGCAGCGCGTTCGCCAGTCGCCGAAGCGCACCGCGCGGGAAATTCGCGCCCGGTTCCGCGACATCGATCGCCGACTGGCGGAAGTGGAGAGCTTCTACGTCACCAGCAACCCGCGGCTTTCTGCCGAAATCGAACGCCTCCGCTGAACGCGGCCACCGAAGGGGGAGATTTAGTCATGGATCCAGCGGTAATCGGAGTGTTCATCCCGATCCTGGCCATCGTGATGGGAATTTCGCTCGGCTTCTTCGGGGTCTGGACCCAGCACAAGCAGAAGCTCGCCAAGCTCCAGGTCGAAGCAGCGAAGGCCTCGGGCTTGAACAGCCAGGAGCGCGTCCGCGAGATCAGGGATCTGCAAGAGCGTGTCCGCGTGCTCGAACGGATCGTCACCGACGGCGGGTACGACCTGGCCACGCAGATCGAAGCGCTCCGAGATCAACAAGCGGTAGAAGACGGCCGAGCCTCTACGCGGCAACCGGTGGCCGGAGAAGCAGCTTGATCGGCAGCTGCATCCATCAACAGCTATGACGGAGAAGGAATCGGACTGATGGAAGTTTGGCAGCAAGTCCTCCCGTACATCGGCTGGATCATCGCCGGAAGCGTTGTCGTCTCGCTCGGGGGAATCCTCGCCAGCGTTCACAACACTCGGCTCAAGATCAAGAATGGCTACCCCATCGAAGGTATGTGGGGGCAATCGCTCAAGCCCAGCGTCGACAGCGAGGCCAAGGAACGGATCAAACTCCTGACCCAGGAGAATGCCCAGCTTCGCGCCGAAATCGGCTCGCTTCAGGATCGGCTGATCAACGTGGAGCGGATCGTCACCGACAGCGGCTATCGGCTCGGCCACGAGATCGAGAAGCTGCGCGACGACAAGGGGAAGGTCCAATGAGCTTCTGGACGGCCATCGTCATCATCGTCGCCATCGTCGCTCTCGCGGAGGTTCTGAAAGCCAAGCATCGAGCCCAAAACGGCATAACGAAGGACTGGCCGGGTAATGAACTTCCGGGCGATCAAGGAAATCAACCGCCCGCCATCCGCGACGAGCATCTGCAGCGCGAGGTGGAGGAACTGCGCGAACGCGTGAAGGTGCTGGAACGGATCGCGACGGAAGATCGTGAGACCAAGCGCCTCTCGGCCGAGATCGAGAGTCTCCGGGACAAGTAACTCATGGAGGTGGCGACAATGAGTCAGGAACTGCTGATTGCGGCGAGCGCCCTAGTGGGTTTGCTGGTGATCGCCGGCGCTTTGCTCAAGGGCTGGCAGGACTGGCTGGCGCTGAAACAGCGCGAACTCGAGGCCGGTCGCGCGCCGCGCGAGATCGAAGGCGGCCTGCGCGAAGGTGCCGCACGGATCGAGATCGCCGACCTCAAGGAGCGCATTCGCAAGTTGGAAGCCATCGCCAGTGGGGTGGACCTCTAGGCGCAATCCGCTAGGGGCGCGTTATGCGCTCCCTCGCTGACATCCTCGAAGAGTACGAGTTCCTCGACCCCGATGAACGCTACCGCCTGCTGATCGAGCTTGGGCGCGAACTGGAGGAAATGCCGCAGGCGCTGAAGACCGACGCCACACTGGTACGCGGCTGCTCGGCGAGCGTCTGGGTCTATCCGACCGAACAGCAGGGCAAGTTGCACTTCCTGGCCGACAGCAACGCAGCGATTACAAAGGGCATCGTTGGGCTGGTGCTGTCGGCGGTTCAGGATCGGCCGGCTGCCGAAGTCGCCACGATGGACGTCGCGGCAGCGTTGGAGCCGTTCGACCTCCGCAATCAGCTCAGTTCCAACCGGACTCAGGGCGTGCCGAACATGATCGCCCTGATAAAGGAACACGCAGCGCGTCTCGTTGCCGGGTGAATGCGGCGCCAGCTCTACTTCGCAGGAGGGCTGGTGAGCGTGGCGCTCGGCAGTATCGGTGCGTTCGTTCCGGTCCTGCCGACAGTTCCGTTCCTTCTGTTGGCCGCGTTCTGCTTCGCGCGCAGCAACCCCGAGTGGGAAGCACGGGTACTCAATCATCCGCGCTGGGGCTCGGCCGTCCGCGACTGGCGGGAGCGCCGCGCCATCTCCCGGAACGCAAAGCGCGCCGCTCTGGCAACGCTGGCTCTCAGCGCGTTCGTCGCCTGGCTGACAGTGAGCGGGCCCTGGCTGGCGGCGGCTCTGGTGCCCATCACCCTCGCCGGTATCTGGATCGCAACACGCGCCGAATAAACGGGCGCTTGACCGCGCCATAGACAGCGCTCGCTTGCCTTGCGGCCGCTCTGGCGCCATCTGCCTGCGCATGGCCAGCAAACCACGCACTCTCTACGAAAAGATCTGGGACGAACACGTGATCGAGCGGCGGGACGACGGCACCTGCCTGATCTTCATCGACCGCCATTTGGTTCACGAAGTGACCAGCCCGCAGGCTTTCGAGGCGCTTCGCCTTCACGGCCGGACAGTCCGACACCCCGAGCTGACGCTGGCGGTGCCCGATCATAACCTGCCGACCACGGCGCGTGTCGACGCTTCGGGCAACCGCGTGCCGATCGCCGACCGCGAAAGCGCGCAGCAACTCGAAGCGCTCGAAACCAATGCGCCGGCGTTCGGCATCCGCTATTTCAACGCCACTTCCCGCGAGCAGGGCATCGTCCACGTCGTCGGGCCAGAGCAAGGTTTCAGCCTGCCCGGAACAACGATCGTCTGCGGCGACAGCCATACCGCGGCCCATGGCGGCGTCGGCGCCCTCGCATTCGGCATCGGCACCAGCGAAGTCGAGCACGTTCTCGCCACGCAAACCCTGCTGATGCGGCCCTCGAAGACAATGGAAGTGCGTGTCGAGGGGGAACTTGGCCCCGGCGTGACCTCGAAGGACCTGATCCTCCACATCATCGGCACGATCGGCACCGCCGGCGGGACTGGGCACGTGATCGAATACCGCGGCAAGGTGTTCGAGGACATGAGCGTCGAAGGACGCCTGACGGTCTGCAACATGAGCATCGAAGGCGGTGCGCGCGCCGGGCTGATCGCACCCGACGACAAGACGTTCGCGTACCTCAAGGACCGGCCGCTCTCGCCCAAAGGCGAGGAGTGGGAACAGGCAGTAGCTTATTGGCGGACGCTGTTCACCGATCCGGACGCGCAGTTCGATAGGTCGGTGGTAATCGATGCTGCCGATGTCGAGCCTACCGTAACTTGGGGGACGAGTCCTGAGGACACGGTGGCGATCGGTGGTGCCGTACCCGACCCGTCCAGCTTCGCCGATCTGAGCAAGCAGAAGGCCGCGCAAGCAAGTCTCGAGTACATGGGCCTGAAGCCCGGGCAGCGGATGGATCAGGTCGAAGTCCAGAACGTGTTCATCGGCAGTTGCACCAATAGCCGCATCGAGGACCTTCGAGCGGCAGCGGAAGTGCTGAAGGGCCGCAGGAAAGCGCCGAACGTCAAGTGGGCGATCGTCGTCCCGGGCTCGGGCCTGGTGAAGGCGCAGGCGGAAGCGGAGGGACTCGACAAAGTCTTCATCGAGGCCGGTTTGGAGTGGCGTGAACCGGGGTGCTCGGCCTGCTTGGGCATGAACCCCGACAAGGTCCCACCGGGGGAGCGCTGCGCATCAACCAGCAATCGCAATTTCGTCGGCCGTCAGGGTCCGGGCGCGCGCACCCACCTGGTCAGCCCCGCGATGGCGGCAGCGGCAGCGGTGACCGGTAAACTAACCGACGTGCGCGAGTTGACCGCTCCCTAAAGCGCTTCGTCGAGCACGCGGGCGAAGCAGGCGACTATCACCTGCTCCGCACCTGCGCGCTTGAGAACGCGAACGCAGGCATCGCTCGTGGCACCGCTGGTCATCACGTCGTCCACCAGCAGGATACGAGCTCCGTTGATCCGGGAGCGGTGGCGGTCGTTCAGCCCGATAGCCCCGGACAACAATCGCGCTCGCGCCGGGCGGCCGAGCCGGCCGAGCGTGCGCGTATGCTTACGGCGCCTCAGCCCATCAATGAGCACGGGCTGGGCGATGAGACGACCGATCTCTTGCGCCAGTAGGCCCGATTGATTGAAGCCGCGCCGCCACAAGCGCCAGCGGTGGAGCGGAACCGGAACAATCAGCCACTCTCCCTGCAGTGTGGGCAGGCGCGCCGCAATCATTCGTCCCAGCATCGACGCGAGTGCGATGCGCCGACCGTGCTTGAAGGCCAATACGAGCTTGCGTGAGGCTTCGTTGTAGATCGTTCCCGCAGCAATGCCGTCGTGCTGCGGCGGTTTGGCGAGACACGGGGCGCAGACGGAACCCGTTACGACCGTATCGCCGAACGGGCGCTGGCACGCTGTGCACGCCGGCTCGGACGGAACCACGAGCTCGCTCCAGCACACGGCACAGAGACCGTCTTGCGCAGCAATGGCTTCGCCGCACGACGGGCAGCGGGGCGGATAAATGAGATCCACCAGAGGTGCGAAGGCTTCGGCAAGCTTCATGGCCGTGCCGCCTTGCATGCGCTGCTCTGCGTCGGCAGGAGCGGGATATGACGAGCCCTCCCCCGATCATCTTCTCCCCGACAAGGCGCCGTGCGGCGCGGCGGCGCATCGCGCGGCTGCAGCAGAGCGCGGACCCGGCGCGGTTCGTGATCGAGGACATCGTCGAGGACACGATCGAACGCCTGGGCTTCCTGCGCCACGAGCCACAGCGGGCGCTCGTCATCGGCGACTGGACGGGCGTGCTGGCCGCTTGGCTTCAGGGTCAGGGCAGCGAGGTCATCGAAGCCGAAGCCGCGGCAGGGTTCGACGAAGAGATGCCCTACCCGTTCGGCGGGTTCGACCTCGTGGCCAGCGTGGCGTCGCTCGACACGGTCAACGACCTGCCCGGAGCGCTGATCCATGTGCGGCGAGCGCTGGCGCCGGGCGGGCGGGCGCTGGTCAGCTTCGCCGGCGCCGGGAGCCTGCCCACCTTGCGCCGGATCATGCTGGCGGCCGATGGCGAGCGCCCGGCGGCGCGGATTCACCCGATGGTGGACGTCCGCTCCGGCGCGCAGTTGCTGCAACGCGCCGGCTGGGCCGATCCGGTCGCCGACAGCCGGACACTGACCGTCGCCTACCGCTCGCTGGAGCGGCTGGTGGCGGACTTGCGAGCGCAGGGGCTCGGTAACGTTCTTGCCCAGCACGCGCCGCTGTCGCGCGCCGGGCTGGAGCGGGCCCGGGAAGCCTTCGCCGCCGAGGCCGACGAACAGGGCCGCGTGGTCGAGACCTTCGAGATCCTGACCCTGAGCGGCCGGCATCCTTAACTCCTGAGCGCCGCCTGGGCCGCGGCGAGGCGGGCGATGGGCACGCGGTAGGGTGAGGCGCTGACGTAATCGAGGCGAGTCGCTTCGCAGAAGGCGATGCTGGCCGGATCACCGCCGTGCTCGCCGCAGATGCCCAGCTTGATGTCGGGCCGGGTCGCCCTGCCCCGCTCCGCAGCGAGCGTGATCAGCTGGCCGACCCCTTCGATATCGAGGCTGACAAACGGATCGCGAGCATAGATGCCCTTGTCCACGTAAGTGGCGAGGAAGCCGCCCGCGTCGTCCCGAGAAACGCCGAGAGCTGTCTGCGTCAAGTCGTTGGTTCCGAACGAGAAGAACTTTGCTTCTTCTGCGATTTCGCCGGCCATGAGCGCGGCCCGGGGCAGCTCGATCATCGTGCCGACGAGATAGTCGAGCGTACGGCCCTTCTCCTCGAACACCTTGGCTGCCGTCTCCTCAACCAGCGCCTTGAGAATCGCCAGCTCCTTGCGGGTGCCGACCAGCGGGATCATCACTTCGGCGACCACGGCCTCGCTGCTTTCGGCAGCGACGTCGCAGGCTGCCTCGAAGATCGCCCGCGCCTGCATCTCGTAGATCTCAGGGTAAGTGATGCCGAGCCGGCAGCCGCGGTGGCCGAGCATCGGGTTGAACTCGTGGAGTTCGGCCGCGCGGCGCTTGAGGTGATCGACACCGACGCCGACGGTCTCCGCGAGCTCGGCAAACTCCGCCTCACCGTGCGGCAGGAACTCGTGCAGCGGCGGATCGAGCAGACGGATGGTGCACGGCAGGCCGGCCATCGTGCGGAAAATCTCGGTGAAGTCGGCGCGCTGTTCGGGCAGCAGCTTGGCGAGCGCGCGGCGGCGGCCCGCCTCGTCGTCGGCGAGGATCATCTGGCGCACGGCGCTGATCCGGCCAGCATCGAAGAACATATGCTCGGTGCGGCAGAGGCCGATGCCTTCGGCGCCGAACTGACGCGCCATGCGGCAGTCGGCCGGGGTTTCGGCATTGGTGCGGACTCTCATCCGCCGGTGCCGGTCGGCCCATTCCATCAGCGTGCCGAAATCGCCGGCGAGCTCCGGCTCGATGGTGCCGACTTCACCGGCCATCACTTCGCCGGTGGCGCCGTCGATGGTCAGAGTGTCGCCTTCGGCCAGTTCGCGGCTGCCGATGCGCAGCTTGCGCGCGGCGAGATCGATCGACACCGCCGAAGCGCCGGAGACGCAGGGACGGCCCATGCCGCGGGCGACGACGGCCGCGTGTGACGTCATGCCGCCGCGCGCGGTGAGGACGCCCTGGGCGGCGTGCATGCCGTGGATGTCCTCGGGGCTGGTCTCCACGCGTACGAGGATGACCTTGTCGCCGCGGGCCGCCCACTGCTCGGCGGTGTCGGCGTCGAGCACGATCCTGCCGCTGGCCGCGCCGGGAGAAGCCGGCAGGCCCTTGGTCAGCACGTCGCGCGGCGCATCGGGATCGAGCGTCGGGTGAAGGAGCTGGTCGAGCGCCATCGGATCGACGCGCAGGATCGCCGTCGTCTCATCGATCAGGCCTTCGCCGACCATGTCGACCGCCATCTTGAGCGCGGCCTTGGCGGTGCGCTTGCCGCTGCGGGTCTGCAGCATCCACAGC
>JAJUJV010000131.1 GCA_029265155.1 Altererythrobacter sp.
CGATCACAGCGTGCTGCCGCGCTCGATCGCCAGCTTCCACGCGTTCGAGAACGCGATGAGCCTGGACATCGCGATGGGCGGATCGACCAATACCGTGCTGCACTTGCTGGCCGCCGCGCACGAGGCGGGGGTGGACTTCACGATGGCCGACATCGACCGGCTTTCGCGCCGCGTGCCCGTCTTGTCCAAGGTCGCGCCCGCCAAGGAGGACGTCCACATGGAGGACGTCCACCGTGCCGGCGGGATCATGGCGATCCTCGGCCAGCTCGACCGTGCCGGCTTGCTCAATACCGCTTTGCCGACCGTGCACAGCCCGACGCTCGCCGATGCGCTTGACGACTGGGACGTTTCGCGCACGCGCAACAACAAGGTCCACGAGTTCTATGCCGCCGCGCCGGGCGGGGTGCCGACGCAGACCGCGTTCAGCCAGTCGCGGCGCTGGGAGACGCTCGACCTCGATCGAGAGAACGGGGTGATCCGTTCGGCCGAACATGCCTTCAGCCAGGACGGCGGACTGGCGGTGCTGTCGGGTAACATCGCGCTCGATGGCTGCATCGTAAAGACCGCGGGAGTGGACGATTCGATCCTCAAGTTCTCGGGTCCGGCGCGGGTCTATGAGAGCCAGGATGCGGCGGTTGCCGGAATCCTGGCCGGCCAGGTGGTGGCCGGAGATGTCGTGGTGATCCGTTACGAGGGACCGCGTGGGGGACCCGGGATGCAGGAGATGCTTTACCCGACCAGCTATCTGAAATCGAAGGGGCTGGGCGCGGCCTGCGCGCTGATCACCGATGGCCGCTTTTCGGGCGGCACCTCGGGCCTGTCGATCGGCCACGTTTCCCCGGAAGCGGCCGAAGGCGGCACGATCGGGCTGGTCGAAGATGGCGATCGGATCGAGATCGACATCCCCAATCGCACGATCCAGCTCGCGGTGTCCGACGAGGTGCTGGCGGAGCGCCGCGCGGCGATGGAAGCCAGAGGCGAAGCGGCATGGCAGCCGGCCAAGCCGCGGCCGCGCAAGGTTTCGGCAGCGCTGCAGGCCTATGCCGCCATGGCAACCAGCGCCGCGCGCGGGGCGGTGCGGGACGTGAGCCAGATCCAGGTGCGCCGCTGATGCGGGCAGCCGGCGCGGCGGCGATGATGCTCGTGGCAGCGGGCTGCTCGCCGCAAGCCGGCAGCGCGTCGGCGGCCGATCCGGACAGCCTGATCGAGTGCGCGGTGGGCGGCGCGGCAGCCTATGCGCGCGAGTGCTCGGTAGAACGGGTGCGCCAGGATGGGGCCGAGGTGTGGCTGGTGCGCCATCCCGATGGCGGCTTCCGCCGCTTCGAGGTGCTCGACGGTGGTGCCGGCTTCGCTACCGCGGACGGCGCGGATGCAGCCGAAGTTTCGCCGGGCCCCGGCGGCCTCGAAGTAGCGGTGGGAGCGGACCGTTATCGCTTCCCGGCTGAAGCGAGCGCGAATGATCCCGAGTAGCCAGGTCCTCACCGTCGCGCAGATGCGCGCGGCCGAGCAAGCCTTGATCGACGGCGGCGAGACCGTCTCGAGCCTGATGGAGCGTGCCGGTAAAGGCGCGGCTGAATGGGTCTGGCGGATGGCCGGTGGGCGCTCGGTGACCGTCTTGTGCGGCCCCGGCAACAATGGCGGCGATGGTTATGTAATTGCTCGGGAATTGGCCAGGCGAGGCCTTGACGTCACGGTCGTCGCGCCGCTCGATCCGGCGACCGATGCCGCGCGGGCGGCCCGGGCCGGCTATGACGGCTCGGTGGCTGAGCAAGGGCAGGGCGGTGTGCTGGTCGATGCGCTGTTCGGCAGCGGGCTAGGGCGGCCGCTGGCGCCGGAAATCGCTGAGTTGCTGGCGCAGGAGGCGGCGCGCCATGCCTATCGCATCGCCATCGACGTACCGAGCGGAATGGACAGCGACAGCGGCGAGGCGTTGAACGAGGGGCTGCCCGGCTTCGACCTGACGCTGGCGCTCGGCGCGTGGAAGCCGGCGCATGCGCTGATGCCGGCGATGGCGGCCATGGGAGAGGTCCGGCTGGTGCCGATCGGCGTCGCCGAGATGCCGGGCGCGGCGCAGCTGCTGCGCCGTCCTGAGCTCCGCCGCCCGGGCTATCACGACCACAAGTACACGCGCGGCCTCGTCCTGGTGGTCGAAGGGGTGATGAGCGGCGCGGCCTTGCTGGCCTGCGAAGCGGCGATGCGCTCCGGCGCGGGAGCGGTGCGGCTGTCGACCGAGCGGCTGCATCCGGCGGTCTCGCCCGACATCGTGCTCAAGGGCGAGCCGCTGAGCGAGCTGCTGACCGACGCCCGCACCGGGGCGGTGCTGGTGGGGCCGGGACTGGGGCGCGACGCGGCGGCGGGCGAACGGCTGCGTACGGTGCTGCGCGCCAACTTGCCAACGGTCCTCGATGCCGATGCGCTGGCGCTGCTCGCGCCGGACGACTTGGCCGGTCACGACAAGCCGCTGATCCTGACGCCGCATGAAGGCGAGATGACCACGCTGGCCATGGCTTTTGCGCTGTCGGCGCCCGGCAAAGTGGCGCGGGCGGTGGAACTGGCCGGCAAGACCGGAGCCGTGGTGGCCTACAAGGGCGCGGACACGGTGATCGCCGCGCCCGACGGGCGGGTGGTGTTTGCTCCCTCGGCGACGAGCTGGCTGTCGGTCGGCGGCAGCGGCGATGTACTCGCTGGGATTGCGGCGACGCGCCTCGCCGCGACCGGCGATGGGTTTCGCGCCACGTGCGACGCGGTCTGGTTGCACGGGGAGGCGGGGCGGCTGGCCGGACCGGCCTTTCTGGCTAGCGACATTGCTGTTTATATCCCAGCAGCTTACGCAGCCTGCTTGTGACTCCACCTGAGGAAATCCTGCGCGTCGCCGCGAAAGGCGATGGCGTCACCGCGTCGGGACGGCACGTGCCGCTCGCCGCGCCGGGCGACCGGGTGCTGGCCGACGGCACGCTCGAACTCGGCCCGCACCACGCGGTGCCGCCCTGCCGCCATTTCGGCCGCTGCGGCGGGTGCCAGTTGCAGCACCTCGACGAGGAGGCGCTGGCCGGATTCGTCCGCGACCGCGTCGTGAACGCCGCCGAGGGGCAGGGGCTGGCGCCGGAGCGCGTCGCGCCGGTGCACCTGTCGCCGCCGAACACCCGCCGGCGCGCGGTGCTGCGCGCGGTGAACGGGGGCGGGCGGCCGCTGATCGGCTTCAACGAGCAGGGCTCGCATCGCGTGGTCGACATGCGCGAATGCCACGTGCTGCGGCCCGAGCTGTTCGCGCTGGTCGAGCCGCTGCGGCGGATGCTCGGCCCGCGCCGCGATCGCTACGCAGCGGAGATCACGCTGGCCCTGACCGACCAGGGGGTGGACTGCGCGGTCAAGGGATTGGCGCTGGAGGGGCTGGCGCAGACCGAAGCGATGCTCGACTTCTGCCGCGAGCAAGGCCTGGCGCGGCTGACGCTGGACCAGGGGTATGGGCCCGAGACGTTCTGGGAGCCCGATCCGGCGACGGTGACGCTGTCGGGCGTGGCGGTGGATTATCCCGCGGGCGCCTTCCTGCAAGCGACCGCGGACGGCGAGGCGGCGCTGGTCGCGGCGGCGCGGGAGTGGCTGGCGGGCAGCGACCGGGTCGCCGACCTGTTCGCCGGCCTCGGCACGTTCGCGTTCGCGCTGGCGGGATCGACGCGGGTGGCGGCGGCTGAAGCGGCGCGCGACGCACATCTCGCCTGCCGGACCGCGGCGGGGCGGGCGCAGCTGCCGGTCGAGGCGCTGCACCGCGATTTGTTCCGCAACCCGCTGCGCGCCGAAGAGCTGCGCGGCTTCGGCGGCGTGGTGCTCGACCCGCCCCGCGCCGGCGCACGCGAACAGGTGGTGCAGCTGGCGGCCAGCGGCGTGGCGCGGATCGTCTATGTCAGCTGCAACCCATCGAGCTGGGCGCGGGACGGGCGGGTGCTTGCCGATGCCGGCTACCGATTGGCGGAGCTGCGCCCGGTCGGGCAGTTCCGCTGGTCGACCCACGTCGAGCTGGCGAGCCTGTTCGTCCGCTAGCTCAGCTTTCGCGGCGCTTGGCTTCCACGAAGCGGAGCAGCGCGCCGTAGCTTTCGAGCATTTCCCCGTCGACTTCGTCATCCTCGATGATGATGCCGAGGCGGTCCTCGATTTCGGTCAGAAGCCCGGCGACGGCCATCGAATCCAGCTCGGGCAAGTGGCCGAACAGGCCGGTCTCGCCGGCGATGGCGGAAGTCCGCGCAGGAGACAGGCCGAGCACGTCCTGCAGCACTTGCCGGAGCACGGGATCGGTATCGGAGTGCTCGTCGAGAGCAGCGGACATCAAGGAGCCCCTTTTTTGCGCGCCCCTAGCGACCGCGCTGTGCCGAGACAAGCGCGCAGAGCTTGCAGATCGATGGCCGTGTCGTGATAGCGGAACGCAGCACGCACGCCGCTTTTCCAGGACACCATGCCCGCCCTCGATCCGTCCTCCCGACCGCTCGATCACCTGGCCGAACGCGGGCCGGACGATGCGGCGGCGCTCGTCCTGCGCGACCGGACGCTGCGATGGAAGGACCTGAGGACAAGCGTAGCGACCCTGGCCGGGTGGCTGGCCACGCAAGTGCCGGAACGCGGGGCACGAGTTGCGACGTGGGCGGCGAAAGGCGAACTGGCGTGCCTGATACCGCTCGCCGCAGCGCGCGCGGGCCTGGTGCACGTGCCGGTCAATCCGCTACTGAAGCGGGCCCAAGTCGCCCATATCCTGGCCGATAGCGGGGCAAGCCTGTTCATCGGCACTCCTGCCAGGCTGGCGACGCTGAAGCCAGGCGACGTGCCGGCAACCTGCGCGGCCATGGCCGAGGGAGACGCTCTCGAAGCAGCCGGGGCGGCCGCAGGCTTGTCTCCTTCCGCGGCTGCACCGGACGATCTGGCAGCGCTGCTCTACACCAGCGGCTCGACCGGCAAGCCCAAAGGCGTGATGCTGAGCCATGCCAACCTGTGGCTCGGCGCGGAAAGCGTCGCGAACTATCTCGGGCTGGCCGAGGATGACGTCACGCTGGCGGTCTTGCCGCTGAGCTTCGACTATGGGCAGAACCAGTTGCTTTCGACCTGGTATGCCGGCGGAGCGGTCGTCCCGCTCGACTACTTGACCGCGCGCGACGTGATCAAAGCGTGCGCCCGACACGGCGTGACCACGCTTGCCGCCGTGCCGCCCCTGTGGGTGCAACTGGTCGAGCAAACGTGGCCTCCCGAAGCCGTGACGCCGTTGCGCCGTCTGACCAACAGTGGCGGAGCGCTGACCCTAGACCTCGTGCGAAAGTTGCGCTCTATCTTCCCTGATGCCGCGCTTTTTCCAATGTATGGGCTGACCGAAGCCTTTCGTTCGACTTATCTGCCCCCGTCGCTGGTGGACAGTCACCCGACCTCGATCGGCCAGGCCATTCCCCACGCGGAGATCCTGGTGATCGGGGACGACGGCCAAGTCGCCGCGCCCGGCGAGGAAGGGGAGCTCGTCCACTGCGGGCCGCTCGTTGCGAACGGCTACTGGAACGACGCGGAGCGAACGGCGGAACGGTTCCAGCCCGCGCCGGCCGCCTCACGCTATGGCGGAATCGCGGCCTGGTCGGGCGACCGGGTCCGCCGCGACGCGAATGGCCTGATCTATTTCCTCGGCCGACGCGACGCGATGATCAAAAGCGCCGGAAACCGCATCAGCCCGCAGGAGATCGAAGAAGTGGCATTGGCCAGCGGAATGGTTGCGGAAGCGGCGGCGATCGGTGTGGCCGATGCAAGGCTCGGCCAGGTCGTTCACCTGATCGTGCGCGGAAGCGGCGACGAGGAGGCCTTGCGCGAGGTTTTGAAGCGCGAGCTGCCAAACTTCATGCAGCCGGCGGTGATCCGCTGGATCGATACGATGCCGCTCAATCCTAACGGCAAGATCGACCGGATCGCGCTGGCGGAGATGGCGTCATGAAGCCGA
>JAJUJV010000094.1 GCA_029265155.1 Altererythrobacter sp.
AGATACTGGCCGTCACCGAAGGTCCCCCTGGACAGGTCCGATCACGTAGTTCTTCGCAGCAGTTCCCTAACAACTCCTTGAGAGGACCGGAGCCGGTGGAAAGCAGACCGACATTCATCGTGGTGGTGGCCGCAGCCATCTTTGACGAGGAAGGCCGTCTGCTGCTGCAGCGCGCGCTTCCCGGAAAGCGCCACGCCGGGCAGTGGGAATTCCCCGGCGGCAAAGTCGAACCCGCTGAAAATCCGAAGCAAGCCCTTGTGCGCGAGGTGCATGAGGAACTGGCGCTGACGCTTTCATCGGTTGCGCTGGAACCTGCCGGTTTCGCTGAAGAGCCCGCTTCGAGTGATCGACCGGGAATTGTCCTGTTGCTTTACAGCTGCGCGCGCTGGTCCGGTCAGCCTGACCCGCGCGAAGGGCAGGAATGGGGCTGGTTCACGTTCGGGCAGGCTACACAGCTCGATCTCGCCGCCATGGACCGGCACCTACTTCGCGGATTGATGGCGGATCAGGCGCGCTGACCTATTGCCAAGCCGGAATCACCCCCCTATGTGGCGCCCTCCAAGCGCGCCCGTAGCTCAGCTGGATAGAGCACCAGACTACGAATCTGGGGGTCAGAGGTTCGAATCCTTTCGGGCGCGCCAACCTCCTTTCCATAGAGCGTTCCCTCGATCGCGCGGCCGCAGGGCTGCGCCGACAAAGGTAAGCGATCTCCCCTCATAGCCCCGGCGACCCGGCCCGCCTGGGTGCGCGGCGGAACCCACAGGCGGAGCGCCTGTTGTCTTCCTGGCAACAGGAGGAACGATTTTGCCCGGACACGAAGACATCTTCGAACGCTTGAAGCAGGACCATGACCGGCACCGGGAGCTCTTCGGGCAACTCGCCGGGACCGAGGAGGCCGGCGACCAACGTGGCAGGTTGCTGGAGCGCCTGACCAAGGAACTGAAGGCGCACGCGGCGGCCGAGGAGCAGGCGCTTTATTCAACGATGATGCGCAAACCCGAAACGACCGACGAGACGCGTCATTCGGTAGCCGAGCATAAGGAAGTCGAGGACCTGCTCAACGACTTGGCCGCGACCGAGATGAGCTCGTCCGAGTGGGGCGAGAAGCTGGGCCACCTGCAGCACCGCTACTTCCATCACATCGAAGAAGAGGAAGACGAGCACTTCCCTGACTTTGCCCGCTATCTTAGCGAAGAGGACGTCCGCTACATGCGCGCGGTGTTCGAACGGCGTAAGCAGGCCGAGGAAGCCGAAGCCGAGGTGACCCCGGAGAAGCTGGAGGACGCCAAGGAATAAGTCGGCCGAAAGGGGGGCGTTTGGCACATAACGAGCAATCGGACGGGGGCTGCGACGACACTTCCGTGGAGCCAGGCGTCTGGCGCTACGCCAGGGCATGGCGGCTGCGCGTCATCATCGATGCGCAAGATTATTTCGATTTAATCCAGCAGGCCATGCTCAAGGCCCGGCACCGCATTCTGTTGATCGGATGGGACTTCGACACGCGGATCCATCTCACGCGCGGCCGGCGGTGGTGGCAGAAGCCGTGGAAGCGTGCTTATCCCGCGCGGCTCGGCAGCTTTATTCCCTGGCTGGTTCGTCATCGCCGGCAACTCGAAGTGTGCATCCTGAAATGGGGAATCGGCGCTCTCGAGTTCGCCGTCCGCGGCACGATGATGCTCGATTTGCTGCGCTGGCTGCCGCACCGCCGTATCGCTCTCGAGTTCGACAACGCGCATCCTATCGGCTGCAGCCATCACCAGAAGATCGCGATCATCGACGACCAGTTGGCGGTGTGCGGGGGCATCGACATGACAGACCGGCGTTGGGATACCCGCGAGCACCGCGAGATCGATCCTCGGCGCAAGCGGCCGGGCGGTTCCGCCTACGGCCCCTGGCACGACATGACGATGATGCTGGAAGGACCCGGCGCGGCTGCACTTGACGAACTGGCCCGGGACCGCTGGCGCCGCGCCGGCCATGCCCCGCTTTCTGCAGTCGGTCCGTCGGAACAAAGTGCTTGGCCGGAAGGGCTGGAGCCGCACTTCGTCAATGTCGAAGTGGGAATTGCGCGTACCCGGGCCGAGTACAAGGACGATCCCGGCGTCAGGGAAATCGAGGAGCTGTTCCGGCTGCAGATCGCCCGCGCCAAGCGGTTCATTTATGCGGAAAGTCAGTACTTCGCCTCACGCGCGGTGGCCGAGGCGATTTGCGAGCGACTGGCCGCGCCCGAACCTCCCGAAATCATCATCATCAATCCCGAGACCGCGGATGGATGGGTCGAATCGACGGTGATGGATCCGGCACGCGCGCGGCTCGTCCAGGCGATCCGCGAAACCGACAAAGAGGGGCGCTTTCACATCTTCACGCCCTACAGTGGCGAAACCCCAATCTACGTCCATGCGAAATTGCTGATCGTCGACGACGAGATCCTGCGGATCGGTTCGGCGAACTTCAACAATCGCTCGATGGGTCTCGACAGCGAATGCGACGTGTTCATCGATTGCGCTCGGCCCGCCAACCGCGACTGCGGCGAAACCATCCGCGCCTTGCGCTACTCGCTTCTGGCCGAACATTGCGGACTGTCTGAGGAGGAGGTCGGCGCGCAATTGGAGAGCGCTGGGTCCATGGCCGCGATGATCGCCGGACTTACATCGCGCGACGGCCGGCACTTGCGGGCGTTCGAGCCGGCTGAGCCCGGCGAGGTCGAGGCCGAGCTAGCCGACCGGCAGGTACTCGACCCGGAAGAGCCCGCGGAGATGTTCCGGATCAGGCCACCCAAGCGTGGCCTTTTGCGTTCGAGGAGCTTATTGGCGCGCGCGGTGAAGAGAGTGAAGAGAAAGCACCCCGCGCAATGAGCAGTCTGGTTGGGCCCGACGAGGACGACTCGCGCGGCAAGGTTCCCGTGCCGAACGACGTTCAGGACGCCGTTCGCACTCTGATCCGCTGGGCGGGCGATGATCCCGATCGCGAAGGGCTGCTCGACACCCCGGCGCGGGTGGCGCGGGCATGGAAGGAATATTGCCTCGGCTATACCGAAGATCCGGCGAGTCACCTGTCCCGCACGTTCGAGGAAGTCGGCGGCTACGATGAAATCGTGCTGCTCAAAGACATCCCGTTCCAGAGCCACTGCGAACACCATATGGCACCGATTATCGGCAAGGCGGCGATCGCTTACCTGCCGACCGATCGGGTGGTCGGCATTTCGAAGCTGGCGCGGGTGCTGCACGGCTTTGCCCGCCGGCTGCAAATTCAGGAGCGGCTGACGGCGGAAGTGGCGCAGTGCATCTGGGATCACCTGCAGCCCAAGGGTGTGGCAGTGGTCATTGAGGCGAGTCATGCTTGCATGACGGCGCGCGGCGTCCGCACGCCCGGCGTCAACATGGTGACGAGCCGCGTGATGGGCATTTTCCGGCGCGACGACAAGAGCCGCCAGGAAGTCCTCAAGCTGATGGGATATTGAGTTGACCGCGTTACTCGTGAGGGGCGGCAAGCGGCTGACTGGTCGCATCGAACCTTCTGCCAACAAGAACGCCGTTCTGCCGGTGCTTTGCGCCACACTGCTGACCGACGCGCCGGTTACGCTGCGCAACGTACCCGAAATCACCGACGTCACCCGTATCGTCGATTTCTTCGGTGAGCTTGGATCGACGGTGAGCTGGGACAGGCAGGCGAAGGTCCTGAAGATTGACCATTCGACCATCTCGCCCGGTGCCAGCGCGACACTGCCGCAGGCGATGCGCGCTTCGATCATGATGATCCCGGGCCTTTTGGTCCGGCTGGGCGAGGCGCGCCTCGAGCACGAAGTGAAAGGCTGCACGCTCGGCGCGCGGGAAATCGATCCGCACGTCGCCGTGTTCCGCACGTTCGGCGCTGACGTGGGTCAGAGCGGGCATGAGATCGTGTTCCGTGCCACCGGAAGCGGCCAAGCGGCCCGGATGTGGCTTGAATACGCGTCGGTGACCACGACCGAGAACTTCATCCTCAGCGCGCTGACGGTAAAGGGCACCTCGCAGCTCGTGAACGCGGCGTGTGAGCCGCATGTGCAGGAGATGTGCAATTTCCTCGAGCTGCTCGGTGCGAAGATCGTCGGCAAAGGAACCTCGATGGTATCCGTCGAGGGCGGGGTGGAACTGAGCGGGGGTGACTACACCTTCTCCGACGACTTCCACGAAGTCGCCACGTTCCTGGCACTCGCCGCAGTCACCGGTGGCGATATATCGGTGCGCAACGATCATCCCCAACATTTCGACCTGATCGATCGCACGTTCCAGAAGTTCGGTGCCGAAGTGCGGCACCAGGACGGCTGGTCGCGGCTGGCGGCGCCCGAACGGTTGAAAGTGGAGGAGAACTTCACCTCCCATCTCATCACGAAGGTCGAGGCGGCCCCATGGCCGTATATCCCGGCCGACCTGCTGCCGATCTTCATTGCTCTGGGCGTGCGCGCCCAAGGCTCGGTGATGTTCTGGAACAAGGTCTACGAGGGCGGGCTGACCTGGCACACCGAGCTGTCGCTGTTCGGCGCGCATACCCTGTTGTGTGATCCCCACCGACTGATCACCTTCGGCGGAGCCGAGCTGGCGCCGGCGACGGTTACTAGCCCGTACATCATCCGCGTGGCCATCGCGCTGCTGATGGTCGCCTCTTCGATCGAGGGCGAGTCCACCATCTTGGATGCCGACCCCATCCGCAGGGCTCATCCGAATTTCGTGGACAATTTCGTCTCTCTCGGGGCGGATGTGCAGTGGGTGTCGTGAGCGACATCCACTGACGCGCGTCCGTCGTTCGTCTTGCGAATAGCGCGACTTGCCCGAACTCTGCTCATGATGTCGGCAACCACCGCGTATGCGGTGCGTTCAGCGGTACAAGTCCCACGCCTATCAGGAGCACCATGCCATGGCGAACGACCGCGACATCAAAGTTCTGAATGACCTGATCAAGACCACGCTCGACAGCCACAAGGGCTTTGTCGACGCTGCCGAAGACACCGGTAGCGCCCATGCCCAGTTCTTCGCACAGATGGCGCAGGAGCGCAGCCAGGTGGCGAGCCAGATGCAGGCCCAGGTTTCCGCTCTCGGCGGCGCGCCTGAGGATTCCAGTAGCGTCGCTGCGGCCGCACACCGGACTTTCATGGATATCAAGCAAGCGGTCATGGGTCAGGACGACCAGGCCGTCATCAACGAAGTCGAACGCGGCGAAGACTACATCAAGGCCAAATACGAAGCGGCTTTGCGCGACGAGGACCTGTCGCCTCAAACCCGCCAGGTAGTCGAACAGGCATACCAGTCGATCCGGCGTGGCCACGATCAGGCGAGCGCTTTGAAGCACCAGATGCAGGGCTGAGCCGTCTACGGCTGAGGCGGAGCGGTTCCCCCGCCGAAGGGAAAGGGCGCCCCGTTCGCGGCGCCCTTTCTACATGCTAAAGTTGGCCCAGCATGTGCTCGGCGCTGCTGACCTTGAAGTCACCGGGCTGCTCAACGTTGACTTCCTCGACCACGCCGTCGTTGACGATCATCGAGAAGCGCTGTCCGCGTTTGCCCATGCCGAATCCGGTGCCATCCATGGTCAAGCCGAGCGCTTCGGCGAACTCGCCGTTGCCATCGGCGAGCATCGTGATGTCCGACGAGCCGGACGACTTGTTCCAGGCGCCGAGCACGAAAGCATCGTTGACCGCGGTGCAGGCGATTTCGTCCACGCCCTTGGCTTTCAGGTCCTGTGCCTTTTCAACGAACCCCGGAAGGTGCTTGGCCGAGCAGGTCGGCGTGTAGGCGCCCGGCACAGAGAACAGCGCGACCTTTTTGCCCTTGAAGTATTCGCCGCTCTGAACCTTTTCCGGTCCGTTGTCCGTCGCCTTGACCAGCGTCACGTCCGGCAGCCTGTCGCCCTTGGAAATCGTCATCGGATCTGTCCTCCTGTCCCGTCCGGTTGCGTACATAGGCCACGTCACGCCGCGCGCAACCGCTCGCGAGACGGGTTTACGAGGAGGGCGTGCACGCGCTATGGGCGCTGCCACTGGCGTTGGCATGGAGCCCCGGCTGCGCCCCCACCCCAAAAGCACAGGAGTGTTGCCAGTGGCCACCGCTGCCGTTGTTCAAAACGATTACGTCGTCAAAGATATTGCTCTGGCTGAATACGGCCGAGCCGAAATTGCGATCGCCGAAACTGAAATGCCGGGGCTGATGGCGCTGCGCGACGAATACGGCGCTTCCCAGCCGCTCAAGGGCGCGCGGATCACGGGCTCGCTGCACATGACGATCCAGACCGCGGTGCTGATGGAGACGCTCGTCGCGCTCGGCGCCGAGCTGCGCTGGGCAACTTGCAACATCTTCTCGACCCAGGATCACGCCGCCGCGGCGATGGCCGCCGCCGGCATCCCCACATTCGCCATCAAGGGCGAGAGCCTGGCCGAGTACTGGGACTACGTCGGCAAGATCTTCGATTGGGGGGACGACGAAACCTGCAACCTGATCCTCGACGACGGCGGCGATGCGACGATGTTCGCGCTGTGGGGCGCGCGCGTCGAGGCGGGCGAGAAGCTGTTCGAGCCGAGCAATGCCGAGGAAGTCGAGTTCTGCCGCGCGCTCAACGCCTTCCTCAAGGCTAAGCCCGGCTACCTAACCAAGACCGTCAGGGCGATCCACGGCGTCTCCGAAGAGACGACGACCGGCGTCCACCGCCTCTACAGCCTCGCTAAGCAGGGCAAGCTGCCGTTCCCGGCGATCAACGTGAACGACAGCGTGACCAAGTCGAAGTTCGACAACCTCTATGGCTGCAAGGAATCGCTCGTCGACGCTATCCGCCGCGCCACCGACGTGATGCTCGCCGGCAAGGTCGCCTGCGTCGCCGGGTTTGGCGACGTCGGCAAAGGATCGGCCGACTCGCTGCGGAACGGCGGCGCGCGCGTCATGGTCACCGAGATCGACCCGATCTGCGCGCTCCAGGCAGCGATGGAAGGCTACGAAGTCGTCACGATGGAAGAGGCAGTCAAGCGCTGCGACATCTTCGTGACCGCGACCGGCAACGAGGACGTGATCACCGCCGAGCACATGAAGGCGATGAAGCCGATGAGCATCGTCTGCAACATCGGCCACTTCGATTCCGAGATCCAGATCTCGGCGCTCAGCAACTACGATTGGAAGGAGATCAAGCCGGGTACTGACCTAGTGACCTTCCCCGACGGCAAGTCGATCATCATCCTGGCGCAAGGCCGTCTGGTCAACCTCGGCTGCGCCACCGGTCACCCGAGCTTCGTGATGAGCTGCAGCTTCACCAACCAGGTGCTGGCGCAGATCGAGCTCTACACCAAGGGAGATCAGTACCAGAACGACGTCTATGTGCTGCCCAAGCATCTGGACGAGAAGGTTGCGGCGCTGCACCTCGACAAGCTGGGCGTGAAGTTGACCAAGCTCAGCCAGAAGCAGGCCGACTACATCGGCGTCCCGGTCGAAGGGCCGTTCAAGCCCGAGCATTACCGCTACTAACCGGCACATGTGCTGGGCCGCGTGCGGTTCAGCACCTGGTTCAGTGATCAGCTTTGTTCGCAAAATAAAAAGGCCGCCCCGTGGGGCGGCCTTGTTGCGTAACGAGCCCGGTCAGACCTTGTCGCCGAGCGCGCCCTTGATCTTCCCTTTTAGATTCTGGGCTTCCCCTTTGCGTTCCTGAGCACGGCCTTCAGCGCGTGTGCCCGGATCGCCGGAATGCTGCTTGGCTTCGCCGGCCGCCTCGTTCGCCAGGCCTTTCGCCTTGTCCTTCAATTCACCCACGGGACTTCTCCATCTGCGATGCGACCTTCATGTCGCTCGGAGAAGTAACCACCGGACAACCTCTTGCGTTCCGTACTTCCGAACCGAAGAAAACGGGCGCCACCGATCGGCAGCGCCCGCATTCTGTCCATATAACGGGTAGGTTACATTCCGGTCTGCCCGCCTGCGTCGCCAGCGCCTCCGGCACCCGCACCGCCGGGTTCCATGCCGGTGGAGTCGTCAGTCGGCGTGCCCGCCGCGCCCGCTGCACCTGGGGCGGCCGGATCACCTGTCATCGGGTCAGTGGTCATTGCCCCCGTGTCCGTTCCTGCGTCCATGGCACCCGTATCCATCGTGCCGGTGTCCATGGTGGTGTCCGCCATCGCTCCGGTATCGTCGGTCATTGCGGTTTCATCGGTATTGCCGCCGCACGCCGCCAGGGCGAGGGTGGTGCCCAGAAGGGCTACTGTGAGAATCTTGCGCATAGTGGTCGTTCCTCTTGGCTTCACGGAGCCTGAGCCCGTCTTTGTGTGTTCGCCGTACTTCCCAGATCGCGCTCGTGGCCGGTATGGGACATTGGTCAATGCCGCAATTTCGCCATGGTTCCGCCGGCAAAACCTAGATCACGCAAATAGTTGGGACTTTCGTGAAGATGCGCGAGTTCATGGATCATGACAGCCGCGCGAGACACGGAGGCCGCGCGACCATGTCGTTCCCCAGGCCCATTGCATCCACTTCGCGGCCCGCATAGCTGACAGGCATGGAACTGTCTCCAATCGCACTGGTGCTGCTCGGTCTGCTGCTCGCCGCCTGGACCTTCGGCGCGGTATGGATCGTCCTAGCGGCACAGGGGCAGACGCGGCAGGCGCGCACGTCGCGAGGCACGGCCCGGCGGCTGACGCGGATGATCGAGGAATCGCCCGCCGTGCCGCTGCTGGTGCGGGCGGACGGCAAGATCGAAGGACCGCAGCGGCTTGCCGCTTGGCTAGGGCTCGACGAGCTGCCCGGATTCCTGAGCGAACTTGACGCTGGCGAGGTCGGGCTTTCGACCGAAGACTTGGAAGCGCTACGCGATGCGGTGCGCAAGACGCAGAAGACGGCGGCGCCGTTCAATCTCGTCGTAACGCCGCGCGGCTCGGGCAAGAG
>JAJUJV010000208.1 GCA_029265155.1 Altererythrobacter sp.
GGCCGCTATCACGTGCTCGGCGGCCGGCTTTCGGCGCTGGAAGGGGTGCGGCCGGAGGATCTCACCATCGCCAAGCTGATCGAGCGGGTTGCGGAAGGGGGCATCGACGAAGTCGTGCTCGCCATGAACGCGACGCTCGAGGGGCAGACCACCGCGCACTACATCGCCGAGCGGCTCGAAGCCTATCCCATCCGCCTCACGCAGCTCGCTCACGGGCTGCCCGTCGGCGGGGAGCTCGACTACCTCGACGAGGGCACGCTGGCGCAGGCGCTGCGGGCGCGGCGGCCGGTGGGATGAAGCGGAAGTGGATCGTCGGCGGCTGGGCTTTCGCCATGGTTGCTTCGGCGCTCCTCCCCGCTTGGTTCCTGCTCGACCGCATCGAGCGCAATCATCTCGGCTACTACATCGATCCCCAGACGGGAGCGTTGACCTCCGAAGTCGTCTGGCAGTTCCTCAGATGGTGGCTGCCGATCGCCTTACCGGTAAGCCTGCTGGCGCTCGCCTGCATGGCCCTCAACCGGCCCAACGATCCTCCTTCGAGTTGAGCCCGACAGGCGCTTTCGTTCACTTGTCGTTCGTCCCGCTTGTGCTTATCTGCGGGCCATGGCCATCCGCGAAATCATCGAAGTGCCGGACCCCCGGCTGAAGACCGTCTCCAAGCCTGTCGAGGCGTTCGACGGCGAGCTGAAGACGCTCGTCGAGGACATGTTCGAGACGATGTACGACGCCAACGGCATCGGCCTTGCCGCGATCCAAGTTGGCGTGCCGCTACGCGTGCTGGTGATCGACCTGCAGGAACCCGATCCGGATGCCGAACCAGTGGAATGCCACCACGATCACGGCGATGGTCACGCGCACACCCATCAACCGGTCAAGAACGATCCGCGCGTGTTCGTGAACCCGGAAATCCTCGATCCGGCCGAGGAACTGAATACCTATCAGGAAGGCTGCCTCTCGGTCCCCGAGATTTATGCGGATGTCGACCGCCCCAAGGCCTGCCGCGTCCGCTGGCAGGACATCGAAGGGAACGTCCACGAAGAACAGATGGAGGGGCTGATGGCCACCTGCATCCAACACGAGATGGACCATCTCGAGGGCATCTTATTCATCGACCATCTCTCGCGTCTCAAGCGCAGCATGGCGCTGAAGAAGCTCGAGAAACTGAGGAAGGCCGCCTAGGCTTTCGACGTTCCGGCAGCCGCTCAAGCATTCGCCGGGCCTTTCGGCTTTTCGCGGGTTACCTCGCTTCGTTCGCTAGAGTTTGGAGCGCCTGGCGGCAATCGTCGGCACATTCGCGGCACATCCGTGCACACCGCCTGCAATGGTCGTTATCGTGCTTGGCGCATTCCTCCTCACAGATTTCACAAGTCCGGATGCAGGTTTCCAGCAGCGAGCGGATGACATCGACGTTACCGCCGGTGCGGCGCGTCGCGACGCGGTAGGTGGCTTCACAAACGTCCGAGCAGTCGAGGCAGGTGCGAACGCACTGGCTCATATCCATCTCTTCGCCCAGACAAGCATCGGCGCATGAGTTACAGATCGCCGCGCAATACATCGCGCGCTTGACCGCAAGCCCGAGTGCTTCGTTGTAGTTGCCGCTCGCCACAACGGCGGGATGCTCCGATATCATCCTTTCGATCGACATGGTGCTTCGCTCCTTCGCCTACTTGCTGGTTTAGCGAACGGGCGCCGGCGCCGTTCCGAACTGGCATACGAAAAGGGCCGCTCCTGTCGGAGCGGCCCCCTCGCATCCCGTCCAAGGGGCGGAGCTTAGAACAGGCCTTCGATCTGCCCGTCGACCAGGCGGATGTTCTCCGCGCTCGGCACTTTCGGCAGGCCCGGCATCGTCATGATGTCGCCGCAGATCGCGACGATGAAGCCGGCACCGGCGGCCAAGCGCACTTCGCGGATCGGCACCGTGTGGTGCGTCGGCGCGCCGAGCTTGGTCGGATCCGTTGTGAAGCTGTACTGGGTCTTCGCCATGCAGACCGGCAGGTCGCCGAAGCCGGCTTCTTCCCATGCCTTCACCTGATTGCGGACCGACTGGTCGGCAATCGCGGCATCGGCACGATAGATGCGGGTGGCGATGGTGTTGATCTTCTCGAACAGCGGCATGTCCGACGGATAGAGCGGCGAGAACTGGGCCTGGCCTGACTCGGCGATCTCGAC
>JAJUJV010000069.1 GCA_029265155.1 Altererythrobacter sp.
CGGCGAGGCAGCGGCGCGGGTGCGGCAACTCGCGGGGCATTTTCAGCGGGTTCGGAGCACCGGACGCGTCGGCATCCTCGCCTCCCGCAGCGCTGCCGCTTGTCTCGGCATCCTCGGCGCGAGTTGGGCTGGCTGCACTTACGTGCCGCTCAACTTGAAGCTGCCGGAAGAACGGCTGCTCCACCTGCTCGATGTGCTGCAGCTCGATGCGTTAGTGGTGGACGCGCGTGGAGCTGCTCTTCTGACCCCGCAAGTGGTGGCAGCTGCGCCAAAAGCGATCCTCTGCAGTGATGATGCGCCCAGCGCCTTCCGGGCTGGTCCAAACCTGGTCCGCTTCGGCGAGATCGTGGAAGAAGGGCCGGAGGAGCCGGCGCCGGTCGATGCTGCGCACATCGCCTACATCGAGTTCACGTCCGGCACGACCGGCCTGCCCAAGGGCGTCATGGTCCCGGTCGGCGCGGTCAATCACTATCTGCGCGTTACCCAAGCCAAGTTTGGGCTGCGCGCGGATGATCGGGTTGCCGAGACCTGTGACATCACCTTCGACCTCTCGGTGCACAACATGTTCTTGACGTGGAGCGCCGGCGCCGCGCTCCATTTGATGTCGCCGCTGGAGATGATCTCGCCGTCGCGGTTCATCCGCTCCCGCGAGATTACCGCCTGGCTGTCGGTACCCTCGATCATCGCGACGATGCGCAAGAACAAGGCGCTCGAACCGGCTTCGCTGCCCTCGCTGCGGTTGTCTTGGTTCTGCGGGGAGGCACTGCCGGTCGGGGCGGCCCGCGCCTGGTCGGCGGCCGCGCCGAACAGCCATATCGAGAACATCTACGGCCCCACCGAAGCGACGGTCGCCTGCCTGTGGCAGCCGGTCGTCGAGCCGGTGGTCGCGACCCCTTCACGCGAGATAGTCGCCATCGGCGTGCCTTATCCGGGAATAAAGGCGATGATCGTGGACGAGCGGCTTCGGCCGGTCCCGTCCGGCCAGCCCGGCGAGATCGCGCTGTCCGGTCCGCAACTAGCCGTCGGTTACTTCGAGCAGCAGGAACTCACCGCTGCGCGCTTTCCGACGATCGACGGCGAGAGGTGGTACCTGACGGGCGATCTCGGGGTGGAGGACGAGAGCGGCGTGTTCCATCACCTCGGCCGCATCGACAATCAGGTAAAAGTCCTCGGCAACCGGATCGAGCTCGAGGAAGTGGAAATGCATCTGCGCGCCGTATCGGGTTCGGACCATGTCGCGGCGGTGGCATGGCCGCTGCGGGACGGCTTGGCCGAGGGCCTCGTCGGCTTCGTGGTCGGTGAGCGCCGGCCCGACGAGATCCTGGCCGCGATGCGTGACCGTGTCGTGGGCTATATGGTGCCGAGCACGATCCACATCGTCGACAGCCTGCCCCTCAACGGCAACGGCAAAGTGGATCGCAAGGCTCTGGCGGCTTCGCTCGTGCAAGCTGAATTCGAGGTTGCCTGACCTAGATGGAGTCTCAGCCCACAGCGTTGCCGGGGCAGGCGAGGCCTGCTGCCGGGTGGACGAGGGGAGCCATTGCCGGTGCCCTCGCGCCTATCGAGACGCTGCTGGCCTGGCGCCGCGCGTGGCTGGGCATGGACAAGAACCCCAAGGCGCTGCTGTTCGTGCAAAGCCGAACAGGGGCGATCCTGCTGCATCTGGCGTTCTTGGGCATACTTACTCGGTGCTGGTTGGATTCCGCCCAGCTTGCCGTGGCAGCGGCGGGGCTCGCGGCCTGTTTTTTGTTCCCGGCCAAGCGGATTCAAGCGGTCAGCATCGTCGGCATCCTTTCGCTCTTGGCCCAGCCGTTCCGCGACGAAGCCTTTGAGCGGCACGCGAGCGGCTGGCTGGCGCAAGCCGCTGGGACCGGTATCGACCCACAACTTTATATCGCGGCGATTGCAGCCCTGTTCCTCGCGGCGGCATGGGGTGCGCTCGCTCTGCAAGACCGGTTCCGCGGCAATCCGGTGGGGCGGCGACCGCTGGTCGCTCAGTTCGCGGTGCTGATCAGCCTGGTGGCTGCAGCGGCGAGCCTGCCGTTGCCTCCGTTGGCAGCGGCCGGCTTGTGGACGTTCATTGGGGTGTATGCGTCGAGCTTCTGGCTGCTGGGCTACGCCTTCGCCAACCTCAAGATGAAGGACAGGGGCTCACCCGCCCTCCACACCGGATATCTGCGACCGTTTTGGGGTGGCGACATCACTCCGATCGGCAAGGGCATGGCGTTTCTCCGCAAGTTCGAAGCGCGCGACGACACCGCTCTCGCCGCCACGCGCCTCAAAGCGCTCAAGCTGCTGGTCTGGGGCTTCATTCTTCAGAAAATGAACGTCCGCATCGAGATCTTCCTGGCCGACGGGATTGGCTTGCCTGGGCTGCGCGAGGCGCTGATCGCGCAGGCGCAAGGGGCCGCGGTTGAGCCGCACATCGGCTGGGCAATTCTCCTGACCAACTTCTTCACCAAAGTCGTCGGGCTTGCCGCGACCGGGCACATCCTGGTGGCAATGGTCAGAATGGCGGGCTTCGGTATCCCGCGCAACACTGCGAAACCATTCGCTTCCAGAACGCTCGCCGAATTCTGGAACCGGTACTATTACTACTTCAAAGAGATACTGGTCGATTTCTTTTTCTATCCGGCCTTCACCCGGTTCTTCAAGAAAAGTCCAAAGCTCCGGGTGGCATTTGCGACCTTTTGTGCTGCTGGCGTCGGTAACGCGATCTATCATTTCATGTACCTGATCGGAGACATTCCTGAGAACGGTATCATGGAGCTACTCTATGGATTTCAATCCTATTTGATCTACGCATCCGCATTGGCAGGCGGGATCATCGTTTCGCAACTCAACAGTTCGCGCCCCAGGCCGGAGGATGGATTCCTCCGTTATGAAGTCGTGCCTCGCGTGGTGGTTACCCTGTTCTTCTGCACGCTGATGGTCTTCGACGACCTGCGGCCGGGCATCGAGCTTTCGACCCGCTTTGCTTACCTGTTCAACCTCATAGGAGTGTAACCTTGTCCTCCCTGCAACGCGATCGGCTGCGCGCGATCATCTCCGGGCTTCTGGCCGAGCGGGGCGACATCCGGTCGTTCACCGACACAGAATCGTTGTTCCTCAGCGGACGGCTGGATTCCATGGCCGCGACCAACCTGATCATGGCGATCGAAGCCGAGTTCGAGATCGAGGTTGGCGGCATCGATTTCGACGTGTCGATGCTCGATTCCGTAGAAGAGATGTGTACGCTGGTGAGTTGAGGCTGGGAGGGGACAGTCTGCTGCCGTTCCGGCCAATCGGTTCTAGTTTTCTTCGCCCGAACTAAAGCGGCTCGGGCGCTTGATTTACTCCGATCAAGAACTCTCGTCTCGCGTCCGCCGATTGCATCAGTGACTGGTTCGATTTCAGCGCCGAGCCGCGGCACTTGGCAACCAGCTTAATCTTTCAAAACTGGCGAGCAGGCTGTTCTCAGTCGGTCTACCCGGCCGCGGGTGCGCGAGCGTGTGATCACCGCCTCGCCCGGCGAGCGCGGCTTCGATACCGACCGGCTGGAATTCGAACTCGTCCCGGCCTGAGTACCGCCAAACGCATTGTACACGATGACGCAGCGCATCGAGAGAGCTACCCGGCGCGACCTCGCCTAGAACCCCGCCACCGCCATACCTAGTCGGTCGCGCAAGCGGTGAATGGCGGTGGGTTGCATCGCGAAGCGGTTACGCCAGGCGGCATCCAGGCGCTCGATCCGAGCATAGAAGCGGCGGGTGCGATCGATCAGTTGCTCCAGCGCGGGATCCAGCGGTGCGCGCGGGTCCGCAGCGCTTTCCGGCTGAGCAGGCGGCAGGCGGCCGTGGCGACGCAACTGGAACTCGCTAAGCTCACCGGCGAGGTAGGCGCGCTGATTGAGCAGCCAAGCTATGGCGTGCATCATCCGCGTGGTCGTACGCAGCGCTTCGCAGGATAGCGCGATGCGCGCGAGGTCTTCATCCTCGCTGGCCACGGTAAGCCGTCCCGAGAGGTCGAACGCCGCCCGCGCTTCGTCGGCGAGCGTGAGCGCTTCGTTGTAGAGCGTCTCGACGATCGTCGGGCTGAGGTCGGCGGGCTCTGCCATGTTCGCATCAGCGCTACTCCAACATGGGCCGCGCGCGCCAGTTACCCGCCACCAGTTTTCCGCTGTTTGCGCCGGCTGTCCCGCCCGGGCACGGTCCTGCGATCAGGCAATGATGTCGGGCGTGAGGAAGTCCTCGATGATCGCGATCTGGTCCTTGAGCTTGAGCTTGCGCTTCTTCAGGCGCGCGATCTGCAACTGGTCCTGACCTCCGGCCGCGCTCAACGCAGCGATCGCCGCATCGAGGTCACGATGCTCGATCCTGAGCGCGCCCAGTCGCTTGCGCATCTCCTCTTCGGTCACGCCGCACGATCCTCATTGCGCCGCATCGCCGTGTCCAACCGGTTCATCGCAGGCAGGGTTTGAAGCCTTAAGGCTTCTATGATTTGATGACAATCGCGCGGCTCGCAGCCCTGCCGCGAGTCGTAGCGCAGGGTCGTTCCTAATGGAGGGGAAACTCTCTCAGGATAAGGAGAACGCGTATGGAATCCTCGCATGTCACAGCCCTTCAGGCCAAGCACGAGGGGTTGGAGCGCCGCATCCGGGAAGAGATGAACCGGCCAGCTCCAGACGGCACGATGATCCAGGCGCTCAAGAGGCAGAAACTGAGGATCAAGGAAGAGCTTTCGTTTACCTGATCTTCTGATGTCAGCGGCGGTACCGGCCCGCGCTAGCGGAGAACCGGGCCCGCCGCCCGCATTCCCAAACCGGCGGATATGCGATAGTCGAGCGGAATGACCGCTGCTGCAGCCGCTCGCTCGATCCTTCTCCAGCTGCACGAGGTGATGGCTTCGCGCAAGCATGCGCAGGCCAAGCTCAACCAGGTTGCAGAGATCATCGGCGAAACGCTCGATAGCGAGGTCTGCTCGATCTACCTGCTGCGCGAAGGCATGCTCGAGCTGTTCGCCACGCGCGGCCTGAACCAGAGCGCCGTGCACGTCACCAAGCTGGGTGTCGGCGAAGGCCTAACCGGCACGATCGCGCAGAACATCGAAACGCTGAACCTGGCCGAAGCAGCGACCCATCCTGAGTTCCAGTACCGTCCTGAAACGGGCGAGGAGCGGTTCCATTCGTTTGCCGGCGTGCCGATCGTTCGGCGCGAGCGGGCGATTGGCGTGCTCACGGTCCAGCACACCGACCCGCGGCGCTACGAGGAAGTCGAGATCGAAGCGCTGCAAACGGTGGCGATGGTGCTGGCGGAGCTGATCCACAACGCCGGGCTTGCCGACGAAGAGGATGCGGCCACGGCCGCGCAAGCCCAGTCGGGCCAGCAGGTGCTGCAAGGGCTGCAGCTGGTCAAAGGGCTCGCCATCGGTAAAGCGGTGTTCCACCAGCCGCGTATTACCATCGAACAAACCGTGGCCGAGGACATCGAGGCCGAGCGGCAGCGCGTCTATCTCGCCTTTGACAAGATGCGCGAGCAGATCGACCAGATGACCAATCAGGCTGAGTTCGGCCTCGATGGCGAGCACCAGCAGGTCCTCGAGACCTACAAGATGTTCGCATACGACGAAGGCTGGAGCCGGCGCATCAACGAGGCGATCGATTCCGGCCTGACAGCAGAAGCGGCAATCGAGCGGGTGCAGCAGCGTACGCGGATGCGGATGCGCGAGATCCAAGACCCGCTGCTCCAAGATCGCATGCACGACCTGGAGGATCTGTCGAACCGTCTTCTGCGCATTGTTTCCGGTCAACTCGGCACCGCGGCGAGTGTCGGCCTGCGCGGAGATTCGGTGCTGATTGCCAAGAACCTGGGTCCAGCCGAACTACTCGAGTACGACAAGCGGCGACTACGCGGCGTGGTGCTGGAGGAAGGCTCGCTCACCGCCCACGTGGTGATCGTCGCACGGGCAATGGGCGTTCCAGTGCTCGGCCGTGTCCGTAACGCCCGTGGCCTGATCCACGAAGGCGACACGCTGCTGCTCGATGGCGATGCGGCGACACTGACGGTCCGTCCGATCCAGACGGTACTCGATACTTTCGAGACGCGCGTGGAGCGCAGCCGCCAGCGCCAGGCCGCTTACGCCCAGCTCCGCGACGTCGAGCCTTTCACGCGCGACGGACAGCGCATCGAAGTGATGATGAACGCCGGCTTGCGCGACGATCTGCCTATGCTGAGCCTGACCGGCGCGGATGGCATCGGGTTGTTCCGCACCGAGTTCCAGTTCCTCGTCTCGGCTACGCTGCCTCAGCGTGATCGCCAGACGCGGCTCTACCGCGACGTCCTCGATGCGGCGGGCGATAAACCGGTCATCTTCCGAACCGTCGACATCGGCGGTGACAAGTCGCTCGCTTACCTGTCGAGCGACACCAGCCGCGAGGACGAGAATCCGGCGATGGGTTGGCGCGCGCTGCGGCTGGCGCTGGAACGCGAAGGCTTGCTCAAGATCCAGGCGCGCGCTCTGATGGAGGCGTCAGCCGGACGCAGCCTCAATGTGATGTTCCCGATGGTTTCCGAGCCCTGGGAGTTCGACGCGGCGAAGGCAGTGTTCGACAAGCAGCTCGAATTTCTGAAGCGCACGCGGCACACGCTACCCGAAGCGATCCGCTACGGCGTCATGCTCGAAGTGCCTTCGCTGGCCGAAATGCTCGATCTGCTGATTCCGAAGGTGTCGTTCATCTCGGTAGGCACGAACGATCTCACGCAGTTCCTGTTCGCGGCCGACCGGGCCAATCCGAAACTTGCCGAGCGGTACGACTGGGTCAGCCCGGCGATCCTACGGTTCCTGCGCCGGGTGGTGACTGCAACCGTTGGGCAGCCGGTGCAACTCGGCGTTTGCGGAGAGATGGGAGGGCGACGGCTGGAGGCGCTCGCCTTACTCGGGATAGGCGTGAGGCGGCTATCGATCACGCCGGCCGCGGTCGGTCCGATCAAAGAGCTCGTCCGCAAAGTCGACACGGCAGAGATCGAGGAGACGATGACCGCTTGGCTCGCCGCGCCCCCTCGCAATATGCGGGAGGCGCTGCGAGAATGGGCCGAAGAGCGCGAAATCGAAATCGAATAGCGCTAAGCGTCCGGCGCGACTTGACTTGATGGGCGCGTGGCCCTCTCTTTGCGGAGCGGGTTTCGCTGACTTAGAACCGGCGGCAAGCTGGAACGGGAATGACTGACGATCTGGCAGGAATGATTGAGCCGGCTGCGGCCGAAGGCGTTGGCGCACAGCTGAAGGCGGCGCGGGAGGAGCGCGGGCTGACGATTGAGCAGCTTGCGGCCGAAACGCGCATTCCGCAGCGCCATCTGCAAACTATCGAGAACGGCGAGTTCGCCTCGCTCCCGGCACGCACGTATGCCATCGGCTTTGCCCGCACTTACGCCAGGGCTGTAGGCCTCAGCGACGTGGAAGTGGCTGAGAAGGTCCGTGCCGAACTCGACGCGAACGAGCCGGAACCGCGCGAGCGCTCGCCGCGGTTCGAGCCGGGGGATCCGGCCCGCGTGCCCTCGCGGGGGCTCGGCTGGTTGTCAATCCTTGCGGTCGTCCTGGTAATTGCGGGCATCTTCTTCGCTTTCCGCACCTTCTTTGCTCCGGCAGCCGAGCTTCCCTCTCTGGTGGAGCAGCAACAGCAGGCAGAAGCGGAAGCCCAAGCGCGAACGCAAGCGGCGGCGCAGCGCCGGGCCGGTGCAGCGGGGCAACCATTGGGCAACCCACCGAGCGACGGGCCTGTGGTATTCACCGCGCTTGAGGGCCCGGTTTGGGTCAAGTTCTACGACGCCTCCGGACGTCAATTGATGCAGAAGGAAATGGAGCGCGGAGAGCGCTACGAGGTGCCGAGCGACGCCGAAGGGCCGCAGCTCTGGACGGCCCGGCCCGATGCCCTGTCGATCACCGTCGGTGGCCGTAGCATCCCCAAGCTTTCTGATCGGGAGCAGGTGATGCGCGATGTCGCGGTGAGCGCGGAAGCTCTGCTCGCACGGAGCGGATCGAATGGGGCCGGGCGGGCGCCGAGCACCGCGCCATCGGCTCCGTCCCCTGCAAACTAGCTTCTGCCGTCTCGACAAGGACTTGCCAGGTCGGCACTATGGTTAACGGGGCTGTCCGATCGGCGTGGGTGCTTCGAGGCACGGGTCATCGGACATTATCGAGACGGAGGAAATTGATCGATGACGAGCGGCTGGAACGCCACCCGTAAGGTGATGGCGGGTCTGTTGGTCGCCGGCGCGGCCGCGATGGTCGTGCCGGTGCCGGCTGCAGCTCAGGACGATGCGCGGCTGCGGCGCATCGAGTCCGAACTGCGCGCGCTGCAGCGCGCGGTCTTTCCCGGCGGCGACGGCCGCTACTTTGCGCCGGAGGTCGATACTACGACGCCGCAGCCGCAGCAGACGGTCGGCGCGCCTTCGACCACGCCGTTGACGGACGTGCTTGCCCGCCTCGACTCGTTGGAGACGCAGCTTGCGCGGTTGACTGCGCGCAGCGAAGAAAACGCCAACGAGCTGAGGCAGCTCGAAGCCCGGTTGCAGGAAGCGTTGGCTGCGGTTCCGGCGCAACCGGCAATCCAGGTGCCGAGCGGGCTGAGCTCGTCCTCTGCGCCGAGCTCAGCCAGCCGCCCCTCGGGTACCATCCCGACGGAGGCTTCCGCGTCCGGCCCCAGCGCCGAGCGTCTTGCGGCCGTGCAAGCTATTGCTAAGCCGCAAACCGATGACGCCGGCGACGACGAGTACACTTACGGATTCCGGCTATGGGACGCTGGATATTATCCGGAAGCGCAGCAACAGCTTGCGTTGTTCCTGGAGAAGTATCCGCGCCACGCCCGCACCAGCTTCGGCCGCAACCTGTTAGGCCGCGCCTATCTCGACAACGGCCAGCCCCGTGAAGCGGCGACCCACTTCTTCGAGAACTACCAGAACGACAAGAATGGTGCCCGCGCGGCCGACAGCCTGTTGTATCTCGCCGAAGCGATGATCACGCTGAACGACACCAACCGCGCCTGCATTGCCCTCGCCGAATTCAGCGAGACCTACCCGGCGGTCGCGTCGGGGCGGCTCAGAGAGCAGTATGACCGCAGCCGCAGCAAGGTCACCTGCCGCGGATAAGTCGGCCGCGGAGCTGATCGAGCGCTTTCGCGAAGCGCTGGAGCGGCTGCTCCCGGACGGCGAGCGTTTCGGGCTGGCGGTTTCCGGCGGGCCCGACAGCGTGGCCATGCTGCTACTCGCGCAGGCGGCGGTTCCGGATCGCTTCGAGGTCGCGACTGTGAACCATGGCCTGCGCCCCGAAGCAGCGCAGGAGTGCGAGCTCGTGGCGCGTCACTGCAAGGCACGCGGCCTTCCTTGTACGATTCTTGAAGTGCAAGTCGCCCCTGGCAACGTTCAGGAGCGGGCGCGCGAAGCTCGTTATGCGGCGCTGGCCGAATGGGCGCGCGGGCGCGGGTTGGGCGCCGTCGCCACCGCTCATCATGCCGACGATCAGGCCGAGACACTGCTGATGCGGCTGAACCGCGGCAGCGGAGTGGCGGGGCTAGCCGGCGTTCGGGAGCAGGCCGTTTGGGACGGTAGTAATGCGGGGCTGCGGGTGATCAGGCCGCTGCTGGGCTTCAGGCGTAGCGAACTCGCCGAAGTGGTGGCTGGCGTCGAAGTCGCACGCGATCCGAGCAATGAAGACGTACGCTTCGATCGCGTGCGAATCCGCAAGGCCCTGGCCGATACGCCCTGGCTCGACCCGCCGACGGTTGCCCGGTCCGCCGCTCATTTGGCCGACGCGGAGGAGGCGCTCCAGTGGGCGACTGACCGGGCATGGTCAGAGCACGTAACGATTGGGCCGGACTCACTACGGTTCCGGCCGGGACTGCCGCGGGAGATCACGATGCGGATCGTCTCGCGCGCGGTTGGGGCGTTCGGCGACATTGCGCGCGGCAAGGACGTCGCTCGGCTGATCGAACGGCTCGAAGGCGGGAAGGGCGGCAATCTCGCCGGTGTACTCGTCACCGTCGAGGACGATGAATGGGTGTTCCGCCGCGAGCCTGCCAGGCGTGCCGGCTAAAGCATCGCCAGCGGGGTCCCGACTTCGGCGCGCTTGCCGTCCGTGATGATGACGCGGTCGCCTTTCTGAGCGATCGAGAAAAGCTTGGAGACGAATGGGTCAGGCGTGCCGATGCAGCCGTGGCTGGCGTAGCCGCGCTCCACCGTCGAGCCCCCATGAATAGCGATCCCGTCCCACGTCAGACGCAAAGTCCAGGGCATCGGAGCGTTGTTGTACTTCTCTGAAACGTTGTGGCGTTCCTTGGTCAGGATCGGGAACACACCGGTTGGAGTGGGATGCTTGTCGGTGCCGAGAAGAACCGCAGTGGCTCCAATCTCGTAGCCGTCCCGGAACACCGACATGACGCGCGCATCAAGGTCCACGGTGATGACCAGCGGCCCCTCCGCCGGCGCGCCTTCCTCGTTCCAGTGCCATTCGCCGTAGCGGATGGGGC
This sequence comes from Altererythrobacter sp., assembly GCA_029265155.1. Classification (GTDB taxonomy): domain Bacteria; phylum Pseudomonadota; class Alphaproteobacteria; order Sphingomonadales; family Sphingomonadaceae; genus Croceibacterium_A. Next base: position 10,499 of record JAJUJV010000069.1, read on the forward strand.
CGTTGATTGGCAGCACGCGTTTGATGACAAATGGCTCAGGAGCAGGAGCTTCGACCGGGCCCGGCACGGCAGCCTCGGAAAACTCTTCCGCTGGAGCTTCTATTTGAACCCGGGGCTCACTCTTTCGCGCTTCGAGCGCGTTGCCGGCGATCACTGCCGAACCGAGCAGCACCACGGCCACCACGCTCGTTCCGCCGATCCACTTCATCGCTTCGCTCATCCCGGCATCTATGCCGCCGAACGTGGTTAACGGCTAGGCCGCAGATCGGCGCGTCCCGCTGGGAGACGCAGGCAGCGCAAACGTTAACGCGCGAGCGCGGCGGCTTGTTCGGCGAGGGCGCGGACTTGTGCCATGTCGGCGCCTTTCGGCACGATCCAGCTTCCCCCGACGCAGAGCACCGACGGGTGCGCTAGCCATTCAGGCGCGGTTTCGGCGGTGATCCCGCCGGTCGGACAAAACCGGCATTGGGCGAAAGGCGCGGCGAGCGCCTTCAATGCCTTGAGGCCGCCGGCCGCTTCAGCCGGGAAGAACTTGAAGTGAGTAAGGCCGAGGTCGAGCCCGTGCATGATCTCTCCGGCCGTGGCCACACCCGGAAGGAACGGAACACCCAGCCGGCTGGCAGCACGCGCGACATTGTCGCTCAGTCCAGGGGCCACGACGAACTCTGCTCCCGCTGCGTGCGCCTCTTCAAATTGCGCCTCGTTGATGACCGTCCCCGCACCTACGATCGCGCCCGGTACCAGGTTCATCCGCCGGATCGCGTCGAGGGCGGCTGGAGTACGCAAAGTCACCTCAAGCACGCGCAGTCCGCCCGCCACCAAGGCTTCGGCTATGGGCCGGGCGTCATGGGCGTCTTCGATCACCAGCACGGGAATGACCGGCGCCATGCGCATGATCGTGTCGATGTCGGGCGTCACAGGTGTTCCCTCGCGAAGGCGGCCGCGGCGCCGTAAAGGCCGGGCTGTGGGTGGACGATCATCTTGACGGGGATGCCCGCCATCATCTGCGTGTAGCGACCCTTGAAACGGAACCGTTCTCCAAAGCCGGAGCGCGGCAGAAGGTTACGGAGACGGAAGCCCAGACCTCCCGCCAGTACCACCGCGCTCGCGCCGTGCGCCAACGCGAAATCACCCGCCAAGCTGCCGAGGGAGGCGCAGAACCGATCGACTGCCGCCGCGGCTAGCTGGTCTTCACGGGCGAGACCGCGTTCCCAGATTGTCCGGTCATCGAGATCGTCGGCGGTGCGA
>JAJUJV010000118.1 GCA_029265155.1 Altererythrobacter sp.
CTGGAACTGCGGGTCGCGGATGAAGACCGAGAGCATCGCTTCGCTGCCGGTGACGATGTCATCGGCAGTGATGTCCTTCGCCTTCTTCTGCCCGACGAGTTCTCCGAACGCGCGGATGCCCTTGGCGAGCGCCGCCCGCAGTCCCTGCTCGTGCGTCCCGCCGTCGGGCGTGGGCACCGTGTTGCAGTACCAGGAATAGGCGCCGTCGGACCACAGCGGCCAGGCGACCGCCCATTCGACGCGGCCCTGCTCATCCGGAAAATCCTGGCGCCCGGCGAAGAACTGGCTCGTCACGCACTCGCGCCCGCCGACCTGCTCGGCCAGGTGGTCGGCAAGCCCGCCCGGGAACTGGAACACGGCTTCCTGCGGCACCTCCTCGGACGCGAGCGAAGCGGCGCACTTCCAGCGGATTTCCACTCCGGCGAAGAGATACGCCTTCGACCGCGCCAGCTTGAACAATCGCTGCGGCTTGAAATCCCGCTCGCCGAAGATCTCGCGATCGGGGACGAACGTAACCGTGGTCCCGCGCCGGTTCGGCGTGCCGCCGAGCCGCTGAAGCGCCGACTTGGGATGTCCGCGCTCGAACTCCTGCGCGAAGAGCTCCCTGTTGCGCGCCACTTCGATGCGGACGTGGCTGCTCAGCGCGTTGACCACACTGACGCCGACCCCGTGCAGACCGCCGCTGGTGGCATAGGCCTTGCCCGAGAACTTGCCGCCCGAGTGCAGCGTGGTGAGGATCACCTCGAGCGACGACTTGCCCGGAAACTTCGGATGCTCGTCGACCGGAATGCCGCGGCCGTTATCGCTGATCGTCAGGCGATTGCCTTCGTCGAGCGTGACCTCGATACGGTTGGCATGGCCGGCCACGGCTTCGTCCATCGCGTTGTCGAGCACTTCGGCGGCGAGGTGGTGCAGCGCGCGCTCGTCGGTGCCGCCGATGTACATGCCAGGGCGCCGGCGCACAGGCTCGAGCCCCTCGAGAACTTCGATGGCGCTGGCATCGTATTCGCCGTCGCCGGCGGGTAACTGGTCGAACAGGTCGTCGGACATGACGCGGCTATAAGGCGCTCATTCCCGGCCGGACAAGCACGGGCGCGACGTTTTCCGGAAGCGCGGTCGGGCTTTAGAACCGCGTCGGCGCCGGATCGACCACGCTGACGGTGCCGTTGCCGATCTGGCGCACTTCCATCGCCCGCTCGCCGATGCCCGTGCTGTGGAACCGGAACGGCCCGTCGAGGCCGAGGAAGCCGTCGGGTACGAGCATTCGGCCGACGGGGAAGTTGCGGCCCGGCTGCCAATCGCGGGCGATGCGCAGCGCCAGTAGCACCGCGTCGTAGCCGAGGGTGGCGATGCGGTAAGGTTCCTCCCCGAAGCGCGACTGATAGCTGGTGACGAACTGGCGGTAGCGCTGGTCCGACACGGCTGAGAACCAGGCGCCGCGCATGGCGGCAGAATTGGCAAGGCTGCCTTCGCCGCTCCACAGTTCGGTGCCGAGGATATAGACCGGGCCGCCACCGTCCTTGAGCGCTCCGGCCGCCATGGCCGCGAGGCGCGCGCCATCGGCGATCAGCACGGCATCGTAGCCGCCTCCCGCCTTGAGCCGTTCGGCTGCGCTTACGATCGAGGTGTTGCCGCGGTCGTAGCGTTCGGTTGCCACCAGCGTTCCGCCGACCTGTCCCAGCGACTGCGACAGCGCGTCGGCAGCGCGGCGTCCGTACTCGCCTGCCGGTATCAGTGCAGCAAAGCGCTGCGCGCCTTGCGCGCGGGCGTAGGCGACGGTGCGCGCGATCGACTGTTCCGGAACGTGGCCCATCACGAACACGTCGGGCTGGGCGACCGATGTATCGTTGGAAAACGTCAGCAGCGGCACGTCCGCCGGGCGCGCCCGCGCCAGGACGGGAGCAACGTCTTCGCGCAGAAGCGGGCCGAGGATCAGCTTGTTGCCGTCGGAGATCGCCCGGGCGGCAGCCGACCCTGCGCCCGTCGCGGTGTCGTAAGTGGTGATGCGCAGGTTCTCGGCATTGGTGTCGAGCAGCGCCATCGTGGTGGCGTTGGCGATCGAGCGTCCAACGGCCGCGTTGTCGCCGGACAACGGCACGAGCAGGGCGACCCGGTGCCGCGCGGTGTCTGTCGGCAGCACGTCCTCGCTCGGCCCGTCGGGCACCGGTATCGGCTGCGGACCGGGCCGGCCGCTGTCCGGAACGACCTTACAGGCCGCGAGGAGAATAGTGAGCAGTCCGACGGCGAGCGCCCGCCTGATCGATGGCATCGTCATCGCCAACATGCTTGCGGCTTCCTCATGATGTGGGCCACAAGCGCCGCGTGAACGACGCCGAACGACCCGAGCCTCTCTCTCCCGGCCTCTATATTGCCGCGACCCCGATAGGCAACCTTGGCGACATCACGAAACGCGTGGCGGACGTGCTGGCGCAGTGCGATGCGATCGCGTGCGAGGATACCCGCGTCACTGCCAAGCTGCTGCGTCACCTGGGAGTGTCGAAGCCGTTGTGGCGGTATGACGATCACAGCGGTGCCAAGGACCGGGAGCGGCTGCTCGAGGCGATGCAGCATCAGGCGATCGTGCTGGTCAGCGACGCGGGAACACCCTTGGTCTCCGACCCGGGGTATCGCCTAGTGCGCGAGGCGCGCGCCGCAGGGATAGCGGTGACCAGCCTGCCTGGCCCGAGTGCTCCCATCATGGCGCTGACCCTGGCCGGGTTGCCGAGCGATCGATTCCTGTTCGGCGGCTTCCTACCATCCAAGGAGAAGGCCCGGCGCGAGGCCCTGGAGGTATTGGCCGGCTTGCGCGCGACGCTGGTGTTCTTTGAAACCGCTCCGCGCCTGGCAAGGTCGCTGGGAGCTATCGGCGAAGTGCTGCCTGGACGCGAAGTCGCCGTCGCCCGCGAACTTACCAAACTGCACGAGGAATGTCGTAGCGGCAGCGCCCAAGAGCTGGCGGCGCACTACGAAGCCCACCCTCCCAAGGGCGAGATCGTGCTGCTGGTCGGGCCACCGGCGGAGCAGGTTTCGTCGGAAGCGGACGCTGACAGCCTGCTGCGGGAGGCGCTGCAGACGCAGAAAGCATCGCAAGCGGCGGCGCAAGTGGCAAAAGCCACGGGGCTGGACCGCAAGGTGCTTTACGCCCGCGCTATGGAACTGCGCGGGGCGTGAAGCGCGAAGAGGCGGAGCGCCGCGGCCGCAGGGGAGAGAGCCAGGCGGCATGGTGGCTGCGGCTCAAGGGCTGGCGGATCGTGGGACGTCGCGTGAAGACACCGCGCGGAGAGATCGATTTGATTGCCCGGCGCGGGCGCACGGTCGCGTTCGTTGAAGTAAAATGGCGCCATGGCGTCGAAGGGCTTGCCACCGCTATCGATGCCTATCGGCTGCGCCGGGTTGCAGCCGCAGCGGAAGCGGTGGCGCATCGCTATGTCCGGAACGGCGATGATATCCGGATCGACGTGCTGCTGCTTGCGCCTGGGCGCTGGCCACGCCACATCGTCAACGCCTGGCAGCCTTAGCGCCCCGTTCGTCATTGCGAGAAACGGAGCGACGCAGCAACCAGAGCGCAGCGCGCCATCGCCTGGATTGCCGCGCTTCGCTCGAATGATGGAAGTATGGGACGAAGATGAGCTTACGCGTCGCGGTCCAGATGGACCCGCTCGACACCATCAACATCGGCGGGGATTCGACCTTTGCCCTGATGCTATCAGCACAGGCGCGGGGGCACCGGCTCTGGCACTACGACGTGCGTACCCTCGCATGGGAAGAGGACCGGATCACCGCCTGGGCGAGGGCGGTACGGGTGCAGCGGGTCGAAGGGGATCACTACCGCTTCGAAGGCGAACTGGAGAAGATCGACCTCGGCGCCGACATCGATGTCGTGCTGATGCGCCAGGACCCGCCGTTCGACCTCGGCTACATCAGCGCCGCCTTGTTGCTCGATCGGCTGCAGGGTCAAACTCTGGTGGTCAATGAGCCGCGCAGCGTGATCAATGCGCCCGAAAAGATGTTCGTGCTCGATTACGCGCGGTTCATGCCGCCCACCCTGATCGCGAGGAAGCTGGAGGACGTGCGCGCGTTTCAGCAGAAGCACGGCGCGCTTGTGATGAAGCCGCTCCACGGCAACGGCGGCAAGGCGATCTTCAAAGTCGAAGCCGACGGAACCAACCTCTCGGCCATTACCGAGCTGTTCGGACAGGTCTGGCCCGAGCCGTTCATGGTCCAGCCGTTCCTTCCCGAAGTTGCGGAAGGGGACAAGCGCATCGTGTTGATCGACGGCGAGTTCGCCGGCGCGATCAACCGCAAGCCCGGCAAGGGCGAGTTCCGGTCCAACCTGGCGCAAGGGGGATATGCCGAAGCGGCGGACCTCACGGCGCGCGAGGAAGAGATCTGCGCCGCCATGGGGCCCGAGCTCAAGCGCCGCGGCCTGGTGTTCGTCGGCATCGATGTGATCGGCGGGAAATGGCTGACGGAGATCAACGTGACCTCGCCGACCGGGATCGTGGCCATCGACAAGTTCAACGGCACCGACACCGCGGGGCTTATCTGGGACGCAATCGAGCGAAAGATCGCGGCATAGGCGGCACCGGCACCGGCACACCCGACATTCGTTGACCGCAGCATGTACGAATTCATCGTCGAGGCGATCGCGTGGGGAGGGTACTTCGGCATCTTCCTTTTAATGGCGATCGAGAACGTGTTCCCGCCTATTCCGTCCGAGGTCATCATGGGCATTGGCGGTGTTCTCGTCGCTCGCGGAACCATGGATTTCTGGCCTTTGATCCTGATCGGAACCGCCGGCGCGACCCTCGGCAATTACGCGTGGTACTGGGTCGGCGATAAATGGGGTTACCAACGGCTCGAGCCGTTCATCGCCAAGCATGGACGGTGGATCACGCTCGATTTCGAGGACATCGAAAAGGCGGCGCATTTTTTCCAGAAGCACGGGCAATGGGTCGTCTTCCTGCTTCGGTTCTCGCCGTTCCTGCGTACCATCGTCTCGCTACCGGCAGGCCTTGCTCACATGTCGCTGTGGAAGTTCCTGGTCTACACCTTCGCCGGCGCCGCGATCTGGAACATCATTCTGGTCGAGGGCGGGCGGCGGCTCGCGCCGCTGATCGAGCGGTATGAGCAATATGCGAGCTGGGTGGTGATCGGTTTCTTCGCGTTGGCGCTGGTCAGCTACGTCTACCGTGTCGTGACCTGGAAGCCGCGCTGCGAACGGGACGGTTAGCCGCGTTCGCGCGGGTGGGCGGCGCGGTAGGTTTCGAGCAGAGTCGCCGCATCGACTTTGGTGTAGATCTGCGTTGAGCCTAGGCTGGCGTGGCCGAGCAGCTCCTGCAAGCTGCGCAAGTCGGCGCCTGCTCCCAATAAGTGCGTGGCGAAGCTGTGACGCAGCGCGTGCGGCGTCGCCGTCGCAGGAAGGCCGAGCGTGATGCGAGCGCGGGCCATGGCTTTTTGAACCATGCCTTGGCTGAGCGGTCCTCCCTTGGCGCCGCGGAACAGCGGCTCGGCCGGTGGCAGCGGCCAGGGACAGCGCGCGACGTAATCGGCAACGGCGCCGCGGACCACCGGCAGGACCGGAACGACGCGTTGCTTACTCCCCTTGCCGGTGACGGTCAGTATCTCGCTGAGCGGCACGTCAGCGCCCTTCAGCGACAGCGCCTCGGCGATACGCAAGCCGGCGCCGTACATCAGCAGAAGAACCGCGCGGTCGCGGACGCCGATCCATTCCTCCTCCGCCGCCTCCCCGACAGCGTCGGCAAGGTTCGCCGCGTCATCGGGAGTGACGGGACGGGGTAGGCCCTTCTTGATCCGGGGGCCGCGAAGGCGCGGCGGCGCGGCGTCGGCCTCGCCGGCCTGACTGCGGGCGAAAGCAAGGAAGGACTTGAGCGCCGAGAGTTCGCGAGCTGCGGAGACATTGCCGATTCCATCAGCACGGCGCGCGGCGAGTTGGGCCCGCAGATCGGCCGTGCCGAGGCGCGCGAGGGCGGGCCAGTCTTCGGCTTCGAGCCTGTCGAGCCAGCGCGCCGCGGCTGCCAAATAGGCACGCACCGTGTGGGGGGACCGGCGCCGTCCGGTGGTGAGGTGATCGCGCCAGCATTCGAGCAGATCGGCGCGGCTCATGCCGCGGCCAGCGCATCGGGTACCAGCTCGGCGAGCAAAGCATCGAGCAGCGGCATCCCCTCAGGCGTCACACCGACGCGTCCGCGGTCACTCCAGGCGAGGCCTAGCTTCTGGTGAAAAGCGAGCCGGGTCCGATCGATCAAGGCCGCTTCGGGCATCGTCAGGCGCTGGGCGAGTGCCTGAACGTTCACACCTTCGCGCAGCCGCAGGCCCATCAGCAGCGCTTCGGAAGCTTGTTCACGGCGAGTGAGCGGCCGTTCTTCCGCCAGGCCATGGCCATTGCGGCGCACGGCATCGAGGAAGTTTTCCGGCTTACGATGGCGCGTCGTCGCCATCCCGCTGCGCCGCCCGTGAGCGCCCGGCCCGATGCCCACATAATCGTGGTAGCGCCAGTAAGTCAGGTTGTGGCGGCTTTCCTCGCCCGGTCGGGCATGGTTGCTGATCTCGTA
>JAJUJV010000085.1 GCA_029265155.1 Altererythrobacter sp.
GAGAAGATCGACATCATCCCCTGGAGCGAGGACACTGCTACGTTCGTCGTGAACGCGCTGCAGCCGGCGACGGTCAGCCGCGTGGTCATAGACGAGGATGAGAACCGCATCGAAGTGGTAGTTCCGGACGATCAGCTTTCGCTGGCGATCGGTCGCCGCGGGCAGAACGTGCGGCTCGCCAGCCAGCTCACCGAGAGCCAGATCGACATCATGACCGAGGACGAGGCGTCCGAGCGGCGCCAGCGCGAGTTCGCCGAGCGGTCGAAGATGTTCGAGGAAGAGCTCGACGTCGACGAGACGCTGTCGCAGCTGCTGGTCGCCGAAGGTTTCGCCGAGCTCGAGGAAGTGGCTTACGTCGAATTGGCGGAGCTGGCCTCGATCGAGGGCTTCGACGAGGAGTTGGCCGAAGAGCTGCAGAGCCGCGCCGTCGAGGCGCTCGAGCGCAAGGAAGAGGGCTTCCGCAACCAGCGCCGCGAGCTGGGTGTCGATGACGCTCTGGCCGAGATCCCGCACCTCACTGAGGAAATGTTGGTCGTGCTCGGCAAGGCGGGCATCAAGACGCTCGACGATCTGGCGGACCTCGCCACCGACGAGCTGATTGCCAAGAAGCGCGAAGCTCCGCGGCGCCGGCAGAACGCCGACGGTCCGCCGATGCGCCGGCCGCAGCGTGCCGAGGACAAGGGCGGCGTGCTGGGCGAGTTCGGGCTGAACGAAGAGCAGGGCAACGAGATCATCATGGCGGCCCGCGCACACTGGTTCGACGATGAGGAGGGCGCTTCCACGGCAGCGTCCGAGGACGACGCCGCACCGGCCGACGCGCCTGTTGTTGAGGAGGCCGCCGATGCGGAATCCTCACAATGAGCCTCTAACGGATCGCGAAAAGTCCCCCTCTCGTTCGCGCGAGAGGGGTGAAGCGGAGCGTCGCTGCGTGCTCAGCGGGCGCCGCGGGGCGCGCGACGAGCTCGTGCGCCTGGCGGTGTCGCCCGATGGAGCCGTGCTTCCTGATGCTTTGGCGAAGGCGCCAGGCCGCGGCGCGTGGATCGGCGTTGACCGCGCCGCGTTGGAGGCAGCCCTGAGCGACGGCAAGCTGAAGGGCGCGCTGTCACGGGCGTTCAAGACGGGCAAACTGGACATTGCAGACGATCTGGCTGAGCGGACGGAGCAGGCGCTGCTGCGCGCACTTCTCGACCGGCTGGGACTCGAAATGCGTGCCGGAAAGCTTATCTTGGGCTCCGACCGCATCGCCAACGAAGCGCGTATGGGCAAGGTGGCGGCGCTTTACCACGCGGCCGATGCCGGCGAGGACGGGAGCCGCAAGCTCGACCAAGCCTGGCGTGTGGGAACGGATGCGGAAGGCTCTGGCCTTGCCGGAATCCGCCTGCCACTGGACCGCGCGGCTTTGTCTGTGGCATTGGGCCGCGACAATGTCGTCCACCTGGCGCTGGCCGATCGCGCATCGGCCGAGCGGGTCGCGATCCCGCTGCGGCGCTTGCAGACCTTTCTGGGCGGCCCGGCAGCCGCGATGACAGGCGGCGAGCCGGGCGACCGGCAAGCCGCGATATCCGGTTCAAACCGGGTACAGGCGACGAACTGATTTTGAAGGACGAAACGAGTCTTATGAGCGACAGCAACGACACCCCGCGCGAACGCAAGCCGCTTGGCCTCAAGCGCTCGATCGACGCGGGCGAGGTCAAGCAGACCTTCAGCCACGGCCGGACCAACAAGGTTGTGGTCGAGGTCAAGCGCCGTCGCGTGATTGGCAAGCCTGGAGAAGCTCCGGCGCCAGCCCCTGCGGCGGCCCCTGAGCCGGCGCCCGCGCCGGTAGCTGCGCCGCCCCCGCCGCCGCCTCCGCCTCCGGCGCGCAAGCCCGCGCCTTCTGGCGAGACGCCGCAGGAGCGCGTCGCCCGCCTGCAGCGCGAAGCCGAGGAAGATCGTCTGCGCCTGGCCGAGGAAGCCACCCGCCGTGAGGCGGAGGAGCGCGCTCGCGCCCTTGAAGAAGAAAAGCGCCGCGCTGAGGAAAACCGGCGTGCGAGCCAGGAAGCCGAAGCCCGCGCGGCCGCGGCGCAGCCTGAGCCCGAAGCGACCGCCGAGCCGGCCGAAGCCGAAGCTCCGGCGGCGAGCGAAGCCGCATCGACTCCGGAAACGGCTGCCGCACCGGCGCCGCGCCGGTTTACCCCGGTCGCCCGTCCCGAACCGCCGAAGCGGCCTGAGAAGAAGCGTGAGGATCCGCGCAAGGGGGCAGCCGGACGTGGTGCCGACGATCGCCGGCGCGCGGGCAAGCTCACCGTGACGCGGGCACTCAATGAGGATGAGGGCGCCCGCGCACGGTCGCTTGCGGCGCTGAAGCGCGCACGCGAAAAGGAACGCCGCGCGCACATGGGCGGGAAGTCGCAGCCGCGCGAAAAGCAGGTGCGTGACGTCACCGTCCCCGAAGCGATCACTGTCCAGGAACTCGCCAACCGCATGGCCGAGAAGGGCGCCGACCTGGTGAAGGCGCTGTTCAACATGGGCATGATGGTGACCGTCAACCAGACGATCGACCAGGACACCGCCGAACTGCTCGTCACGGAGTTCGGGCACAACATCGTTCGCGTCAGCGAGAGCGACATCGACATTGACACGACCGAGGACGTCGATCCGGCCGAGACGCTGAAACCGCGCCCGCCGGTCGTGGCGATCATGGGGCACGTCGATCACGGCAAGACCAGCCTGCTCGATGCGCTGCGCGGTACGGACGTGGTGAAGGGCGAAGCCGGCGGCATCACCCAGCACATCGGTGCCTATCAGATCACCACCAAGAGCAAGCAGAAGATCACCGTGCTCGACACTCCGGGCCACGAAGCGTTCACGCAGATGCGCCAGCGCGGCGCCAACGTGACGGATATCGTGGTCCTGGTGGTCGCTGCCGACGATGGCATCATGCCGCAGACGGTCGAGGCGATCCGCCACACCCGCGCGTCGGGCGTGCCGATGATCGTGGCGATCAACAAGGTCGACAAGCCCGAAGCCAATCCACAGCGCGTTCGCGAGCGCCTGCTCGAGCATGAGGTGATCGTCGAGCAGATGGGCGGCGAAACCCAGGACGTGGAGATTTCAGCCAAACAGAAGACCGGTCTCGATGACCTGATCGAAAAGATCCTGCTGCAGGCGGAGTTGCTGGAGCTGAAGGCCAATCCGGATCGCTCGGCCGATGCCACGGTGATCGAGGCGCAGCTCGACAAGGGCCGCGGCCCGGTGGCCACCGTGCTGGTCAACCGCGGCACGCTGAAGCGCGGCGATGTGTTCGTCGTCGGCACCGAGAGCGGCCGTGTCCGCGCGCTGATCGATGACAAGGGCCAGCAGGTGAAGGAAGCCGGCCCGTCCGCGCCCGTCGAGGTGCTGGGCCTAAGCGGCGTGCCGCAGGCCGGCGATCACCTGACGGTCGTCGAGAACGAGCAGCGCGCCCGCGAGGTCTCCGAGTACCGCAAGTCGCAGGCGACGGCCAAGCGCACGGCCACGGCGCCGACCAGCCTCGATGCGATGTTCGCCGGCCTGAAGAGCGACGTGAAGGAGTATCCGGTCGTCGTGAAGGCCGACGTGCAAGGTTCGGCCGAAGCGATCGTCACCGCGCTGCACAATCTCTCCAACGACGAGATCAAGCTGCGGGTGCTGAGCTCGGGCGTCGGTGCCATCACCGAGAGCGACGTGACGCTGGCGCATGCCTCGAAGGCGCCGATCATCGGCTTCAACGTCCGCCCGAACGCCAAGGCGCGCGAGATGATCGAGCGCCACAAGGTGGAGATGAAGTACTACGACGTCATCTACAAGCTGACCGAGGAAATCGCACGCGAGATGGCGGGCGTGCTCGGGCCGCTGCGGGTCGAGAACGTCGTTGGACGCGCCGAGGTCAAGCAGGTCTTCCCGGCCGGCAAGCGCGACAAGGCCGCGGGTCTGCTGGTGCTGGAGGGCGCGATTCGCAAGGGGCTGCATGCGCGGCTCACGCGGCAGGACGTCATCGTCAGCGCTACCACGATCGCTTCGCTGCGGCGCTTCAAGGACGACGTGGACGAAGTCCGCGCCGGACTGGAATGCGGCGTGGTGCTGGCAGACACGAACGACATCCAGGCGGGCGACCACCTGGAGGTGTTCGAAGTCGAGGAACGCGAACGGACGTTGTGACGGCACGATCTCCCTTTCGTTCGCGGAAGGGAGGCGTAGCCGCCGCGCCTGGTTCGGTAACAGGGACGGTTGACGATGGCCCGATCGGCTCACGGTACCGAGGACCGCTCGGTTCGCTTGCTGAAAGTGGGCGAGCGGGTGCGGCACGTGCTGTCCGAGCTGCTGACGCGTCAGCAGGTGCATGACGACACGCTGAGCGCGCACCAGATCTCGATCACCGAAGTGCGGATGTCGCCGGATCTTCGCCAGGCTCGCGTTTATGCCAAGCCGTTGCTTGGCGGTGACGAGGAAGAGGTGTTGACGGCGCTGCGGCGGAACACCGCTTACCTCCAACGCGAGGTGGCGCAGCGGCTCGGTCTCAAGTTTGCGCCGAAGCTCAGGTTCCACGCCGACGAGAGCTTCGACGAGGCGGAACGGATCGAGCGGCTGCTGAACGATCCCCGCGTGGCCCGCGATCTGGGTGACTTGGGCGAGGACTGATCGCCTCTATCGCGCCGGCAGGCCACTTCCTATTTGACCGGCATGGACGGAACCCTGCTCATGGCGCTGGCGCTGATCCCGGCGCTGATCATCGCTATTGTCTTTCATGAAGTTGCGCACGGTTGGACCGCGCTGATGCTCGGCGATCCGACCGCCAAGGAGCGCAAGCGGCTCAGCCTCAACCCGATCCGCCACGTCGATCCCATCGGTACGCTGCTCGTTCCTGGCGGGCTGCTGCTCGCGGGGCTGCCGGCATTCGGGTGGGCGAAGCCGGTGCCGGTCATCAAGAGCCGGCTCAACAACCCACGCTTCGGGATGATGGCCGTCGCCGCGGCGGGACCTGGGACCAACTTCGTCTTGGCGGCAATTGGCGCCATCGCCCTCGGGCTGCTTGCGGGACAGGGTGTCGAGCCAGCCGGTGCGACCAGCTTTGCGATCGGTGCGCTCTATTCTTTCATCCTCATCAATATCTTCCTGGCCTTGTTCAACCTGTTGCCGATCCCGCCATTCGACGGTTCACACATCGTCGAAGGGCTGCTGCCGGAGAGAGCGGCGCGAGCGTACGACAAGCTGCGCCCGTTCGGATTTCCGCTGTTGTTCCTGCTGTTGCTGGTGATCCCCTGGTTTTTCCCCGAATGGGGTATCGTCGAGCGGGTCGTGCTTCCGCCGGTCGAATGGGCGGCCGGGCAGTTCATGTCACTGGCGCAATGGGTTGCAGGCGGATGAAAACATCCCGGTTATATTGACTAGTTTTGCCCTGGTGATAATGGATCCTCCAAGAGGAGGATACCATGGCATTGACGGTGTTCTTGAAGGACGAGATCATCGCTCGCGGACCGGCCGAGGAGGTGGTGCCGGTAATGCGCGCGCTTCAGCCGCTCGAACGGACGTCCGATCTACTGGCTTTCGACGACGAAACCGGAAGGCAGATAGACCTGGATCTCAGGCTTCAAGCGGAAGCACCGCGGCCGCGCGGACGGCCTTCGCTTGGCGTCCAGGCCAAGGAAATAACGCTGTTGCCGCGCCATTGGGAATGGCTGAGCCGCCAGCGCGGAGGCGCTTCGGCGACTTTGCGCAAGCTCGTTGAAGAGGCGTTGCGCAAGGGCCGCACTGCGAAGGAGTGCTACGACGCGGCCTACCGCTTTCTCAACGTAATGGCGGGCAACTTGCCGCATTTCGTGGACGCGGTGCGCGAGATGTATAACGGCAACCGGGTGGGCTACGATCACTTTACGTACGACTGGCCGCCGGCAATCCGAGATCACGGACGCAGGCTCGCATTTCCCGAATGACGTTATCGCAACCTCACGGTTGGCTGGTCCTCGACAAGCCGCGCGGCCTGGGCTCGACGCAAGCGGTAGCGGCGGTGAAGCGTGTGCTTCGCGGCGCCGGTTTCGGCAAAGTGAGAATCGGTCACGGCGGCACGCTCGATCCGCTTGCCGAAGGCGTGCTGCCGATAGCGCTGGGTGAGGCAACCAAGCTGGCAGGGCGCATGCTCGATGCCAGCAAGACTTACGCGTTCACCATAGCGTTCGGAACGGAAACCGACACGCTCGATACCGAGGGCGAGGCGGTCGCCACCAGCGATCGGCGTCCGCCGATTGGCGCGGTGGCGGCGATCCTGGATCATTTCACCGGCGAGATTGAACAGATGCCGCCGGCCTATTCCGCGCTCAAGGTCGGCGGACGCCGGGCGTACGACTTGGCACGGGCCGGTGAGGAGGTCCAACTCGTGAGCCGGCGGGTGACGGTGCACTCGTTGACCCTAGCGTCCGACGGCGAAGGAAACAGAGAGGATCCGCCGCTCCATTCGGCCTTCGCGACGACAGCAGGCCGGCCCGATGGCTATGATCCGCGCGCGCCGCTGGAATTGGCCGATACCATCACTCTGATCGCGGACGTCTCCAAGGGGACATATATTCGCAGCCTGGCCCGCGACATCGCGCGCGCCCTTGGAACGGTCGGTCACGTCACTTATCTACGACGCCTGAAGGCCGGCCCGTTCCTTGAAGAGCAGGCGATTTCACTGGACATCCTGGAGGAAATCGGCAAGGGCGCGGCGCTTAAAGACCACCTCCTGCCGTTAGAGGCGGGGCTGGACGGTATCCCGGCCCTGACCCTCGATCCGGAAAGCGCGCAGGCGGTCCGCCAGGGCCGGGTCCTTTCCGGAATGCCCCAGTCCGACGGGCTCTATTTCGCCAAAGCCGGCCAGGTTCCGGTGGCGTTGATGGAGATTTCGGGCGGTACGGCCAAGGTCGTACGGGGCTTCAACCTCACCGATACCGCGGAGTGAAAGAATGTCGGTTACCGCCGAAAAGAAGCAGGAAATCATCAAGGACAACGCCCAGGGGAAGGGCGATACCGGGTCTCCGGAAGTCCAGGTCGCGATCCTCACCGAGCGCATCCGCAACCTGACCGAGCACTTCAAGGAGCACCACAAGGACAATCACTCCCGTCGTGGTCTGCTGATGATGGTCAACAAGCGCCGCAGCCTGCTGGCCTATCTCAAGAAGAAGGACCTGGCACGGTACAACAACCTGATTCAGAAGCTAGGTCTGCGGAAATAAGAGTTTAGCGGAAGGCGGCTCCAACCAGAGCCGCCTTCTTGCTTTATGGCATCCTTCGCAATCCGGCGAAGGGGCCTTGGGGCTCAGAGAAGGCCCCGCACCGGACCGGGACGGCATACCCGGCATGTAGGCCCCGCCGCGCAATTGGGCGCTGCGGGTTCACGAAGGAAAATCAATGTTCGACACGAAAACCGTATCGCTGGAGTGGGGCGGAAAGACCCTCACTCTGGAAACCGGCCGCATTGCCCGTCAGGCTGACGGCGCGGTCCTCGCCACTTATGGCGAAACCGTCGTGCTCTGCGCGGTCACTGCCGCGCGCACCGTGAAGGAAGGGCAAGACTTCTTCCCGCTCACCGTCCATTACCAGGAAAAGTTCTCCGCCGCCGGACGCATCCCGGGCGGCTTCTTCAAGCGTGAACGCGGCGCGACCGAAAAGGAGACGCTCACCAGCCGTCTTATCGACCGGCCGATCCGCCCGCTGTTCCCTGAAGGGTTCTACAACGAGATCAACGTCATCGCCCAGGTGCTGAGCTATGACGGCGAAACCGAAGCCGACATCGTAGCGATGATCGCCGCTTCGGCCGCGCTGACCATTTCCGGCGTCCCCTTCATGGGCCCGATCGGCGCCGCGCGCGTCGGCTTCAAGGATGGTGAGTACCAGCTCAACCCGTCGATGGCCGAAGTGGCCGAGGGCCGCCTCGACCTCGTCGTCGCCGCCACGCACGACGCGGTTATGATGGTCGAATCCGAAGCCAAGGAACTGACCGAAGAAGAGATGCTCGGCGCGGTGATGTTCGCGCACGAGGAATCGAAGAAGGTCGTGAAGGCGATCATCCAGCTCGCCGAGCAGGCCGCCAAGGAGCCGTGGGAACTCGCCCCGGTCGCCGACAAGACGGCTGCCCTGGAAGAGCTGCGCAGCGTGATCGGCGAAGACCTCGCCGCCGCGTACAAGCTGACCGACAAGCAGCAACGCCAGAACGCCATCAATGCCGCGCGTACCAAAGCCCGCGAGCATTACGAGGCGCTCCAGCATGACGATCCGGCCGAGTACCTCGGCAAGCTCAAGCTGGTGAAGAAGCTCGAGAGCGACATCGTCCGCAAGGCGATCCTCAAGGACGGCACTCGCATCGACGGCCGCACGACCACTCAGGTCCGCCCGATCGAGGCGACGGTCGGCTTCCTGCCGCGCACGCACGGTTCGGCGCTGTTCACTCGCGGCGAGACGCAGGCGATCTGCACTACCACGCTGGGCACCAAGGACAGCGAGCAGATGATCGACGGCCTGACCGGCCTGTCGTACGAGAGCTTCATGCTGCACTACAACTTCCCGCCTTATTCGGTCGGTGAAGTGGGGCGCTTCGGTGCGCCGGGCCGCCGCGAAGTCGGCCACGGCAAGCTCGCCTGGCGCGCGCTGCATCCGGTGCTGCCGAGCAAGGAAGAGTTCCCCTACACGATCCGCATCCTCTCCGACATCACCGAGTCCAACGGATCCAGCTCGATGGCGACTGTGTGCGGCGGGTGTCTGGCGATGATGGATGCGGGTGTGCCGATCACGCGGCCGGTATCCGGCATCGCGATGGGCCTGATCCTCGAAGGTGACGAGTTCACCGTGCTCAGCGACATCCTTGGCGACGAGGATCACCTCGGCGACATGGACTTCAAGGTGGCCGGCACCAGCGAGGGCATCACCTCGCTACAGATGGACATCAAGGTGACCGGCATCACCAAGGAAATCATGCAGCAGGCGCTGGAGCAGGCCAAGGAAGGCCGCGCTCACATCCTGGGCGAGATGACCAAGGCGCTGGGCACCGCGCGTACCGAGCTTTCCGCTCACGCGCCGCGGATTGATACGATCTCGATCGACAAGTCGAAGATCCGCGATGTCATCGGCACCGGCGGCAAGGTGATCCGCGAGATCGTTGCCGAGACCGGCGCCAAGGTGGACATCGACGACGAGGGCGTGATCAAGATCAGCTCGTCCGACCTCACGCAGATCGAAGCCGCCAAGAAGTGGATCCTCGGCATCGTCGAGGAGCCCGAGGTCGGCAAGGTCTATAACGGCAAGGTCGTCAACATCGTGGACTTCGGCGCGTTCGTGAACTTCATGGGCGGCAAGGACGGCCTCGTCCATGTCTCCGAGATGAAGAACGAGCGGGTCGAAAAGCCGACCGATGTCGTCTCCGAAGGCATGGAAGTGAAGGTCAAGGTCCTCGAGATCGAC
>JAJUJV010000016.1 GCA_029265155.1 Altererythrobacter sp.
AACGCGGCGATGGTGGCGTTTGCGGTCCGCTTCATGCTGGTGGCGGCCGCGTTCCAGTTGTTCGACGGGCTCCAAGCCGTGGCGGCAGGGGCTCTGCGGGGCCTGCGCGATACCCGCATACCGATGATCTACGCACTGTTCGGGTACTGGGTGCCGGGCTTCGGGACCGCCGTGTTCCTCGGCTTCTACACTCCGCTGCGGGGCGTCGGCATCTGGATCGGACTGGCAGTCGGCCTGATCGTTGTCGCCCTGCTGATGGTGCAGCGCTGGATGCGGCGCGAAGCGCTCAGCTTAGTCCCCGGCTGACGGGCCAAGAATCTTCCTGAACGGGAGTTGACGGCGTCCGCGAGCCGACCCATATGGCCGCCGCTGGCACTCTCAGGCAGAGAGTGCCAATCGTATCATCAACCAAGGAAGAGGTCATAGATATGGCATTCCGTCCGCTGCACGACCGCGTTCTGGTCCGCCGCATCGAGGCCGAGGAAAAGACGGCCGGCGGCATCATCATCCCCGACAGCGCCAAGGAAAAGCCGAGCGAGGGCGAGATCGTCGCCGTCGGTGACGGCGCGCGCGACGACGACGGCGATCGTATCCCGCTCGACGTCAAGGTGGGGGACCGTATCCTGTTCGGCAAGTGGTCCGGAACCGAGGTCAAGCTCGACGGCGAGGACCTGCTGATCATGAAGGAAAGCGACATCATGGGGATCATCGGCTGAGCCGATTTTCACCTGAACTTTCCGGACAACCATTCTCAAAAGAGGAACTGAACAATGGCTGCCAAGGACGTGAAATTCTCGCGCGATGCGCGTGAGCGCATCCTCAAGGGCGTCGACACGCTCGCCAACGCGGTGAAGGTGACGCTCGGCCCCAAGGGCCGCAACGTCGTCATCGACAAGAGCTTCGGCGCTCCCCGCATCACCAAGGACGGCGTCACCGTCGCCAAGGAAATCGAGCTCAAGGACAAGTTCGAGAACATGGGCGCGCAGATGCTGCGCGAAGTGGCCTCGAAGACCAACGACCTCGCCGGTGACGGCACCACCACCGCGACCGTGCTGGCCCAGGCGATCGTTCGCGAGGGCATGACTTCGGTCGCCGCCGGCATCAACCCGATGGACCTGAAGCGCGGTATCGATCTGGCCGTGACCAAGGTCGTCGAGAACCTGCAGAGCCGCTCCAAGGACGTTTCCGGTTCGTCCGAGATCGCCCAGGTCGGCATCATCTCCGCCAACGGCGACCGCGAAGTCGGCGAGAAGATCGCCGAGGCGATGGAGAAAGTCGGCAAGGAAGGCGTGATCACCGTCGAAGAGGCGAAGGGTCTCGAGTTCGAGCTCGACGTCGTCGAAGGTATGCAGTTCGACCGCGGCTACCTGAGCCCGTACTTCGTCACCAACGCCGAAAAGATGACGGTGGAACTGGATAACCCGTACATCCTGATCCACGAGAAGAAGCTCTCGAACCTGCAGTCGATGCTGCCGATCCTCGAAGCTGTGGTGCAGAGCGGCCGTCCGCTCCTCATCATCGCCGAGGACATCGAAGGCGAAGCGCTGGCCACCCTGGTGGTCAACAAGCTGCGCGGCGGCCTGAAGGTCGCGGCGGTCAAGGCCCCGGGCTTCGGCGATCGCCGCAAGGCGATGCTGCAGGACATCGCGATCCTGACCAAGGGCGAGATGATTTCCGAAGACCTCGGCATCAAGCTCGAGAACGTCACGGTCGGCATGCTCGGCGAAGCCAAGCGCGTCACCATCGACAAGGACAACACCACGATCGTCGACGGTGCCGGCGACCAGGCCGACATCAAGGCCCGCGTCGAGCAGATCCGCGCGCAAATCGAGACCACGACCAGCGACTACGACCGTGAGAAGCTGCAAGAACGCCTGGCCAAGCTGGCCGGCGGTGTTGCGGTGATCAAGGTCGGCGGCGCTTCGGAAGTCGAAGTGAAGGAGCGCAAGGACCGCGTCGACGACGCGCTGCACGCGACCCGCGCGGCCGTGGAAGAAGGCATCGTTCCGGGCGGCGGCACCGCGCTGCTCTACGCCACCAAGGCTCTCGACGGTCTGACCGGCGAGAACGATCACCAGACCCGCGGCATCGACATCGTGCGCAAGGCCATCCAGGCCCCGGTTCGCCAGATCGCCGAAAACGCCGGTCACGACGGTGCGGTGGTTGCCGGCAACCTGCTGCGCGAAGCCGACGAGACGCAGGGCTTCAACGCCCAGACCGACACTTACGAGAACCTGGTCCAGGCCGGTGTGATCGACCCGACCAAGGTCGTCCGCACCGCGCTGCAGGACGCGGCCTCGGTTGCCGGTCTGCTGATCACCACCGAAGCGGCGGTCAGCGAAGTGCCCGAAGACAAGCCGGCGATGCCGGCAATGCCGGGCGGCGGCATGGGCGGCATGGACTTCTAAGTCCAAGCCGAACGTCAGCGACAAGCGAGGGCCGGGGGAGCGATCCCCCGGCCCTTTTGCTTGGGCACCTCCCGCATGCTCGCCCGTTGGTGCGGTAAACGACGGAAGGAAGGAGTCGCCGATGAAAATCCCGCACCAGGCCCTTGTCGCTCTCGCCAATGGGGAGCGGTTCGTGCTGATGCGCAATGTGGGCCAACCGTTCGAGCCCAAGCTCGAGCGCGTCACTGAGCTGGATCTCGAACTGACCAATTTCAGCGCCGGCATTCGGCACCAGGATCCGGCCGGCCAGCGCAACGGCAGCACCGACCTCGACGAGCTGGCGCATGGTGCGGCGATTGCCGAGTGGCTCAACAGCCAGGCTCTGCGCGGCGGCATCGGGCAACTGGTAATTGCGGCCGATCCAAAGACCCTTGGGCAGATCCGTCAGCGCCTGCACAAGGAACTGGCCAGCCGCGTGGTCGGCGAAGTCGCCAAGGACCTGATCAACCAGCCCGTCGATGCGGTCGAGCGCGCCCTAGCCATGGCCTGATCACCCCATGCGCAGGTGGCTGCGCCGACTTCTGAGGAGGCCTGCGATGGCCGATCCCGCCGAACTTCGCCAAGCCATGGTCGAGCGCCAGCTGCAAGGGCGCGGGATCGGCAGCGCGCCGGTGCTTGCCGCGATGAGCGAAATCCCGCGCGAGGCCTTCGTGCCGGATCGCCTGCGCGAGTTCGCTTACGAGGACGGGCCGCTGCCGATCGGCGAGGAGCAGACGATCAGCCAACCTTACATCGTTGCGCTGATGATCGAAGCCGCCGACCTGAAGCCCGGCGATCGGGTGCTCGAAGTCGGCGCAGGCTCGGGCTACGCGGCGGCGGTCATGTCGCGGATCGCCGACGAGGTGTTTGCGATCGAGCGCCACCCAGCGCTGGCGGAAAGCGCGCAGCGGAGGCTGCTCGAGTTGGGCTATGACAATGTCGTCGTGATTGCCGGTGACGGCAGCGGCGGGTTGCCCGACAGGGCCCCGTTCGACGCGATCCTGGTCGCGGCCGGCGGGGAGCGCGTGCCCGAACCGCTCAAGCACCAGTTGGCGATCGGCGGCAGGTTGGTGGTGCCGGTCGGCGGGGAGGACCTGCAGTCGCTGCTGTGCGTGACCCGCACCGGCGAAAACGAATGGAGCGAGGATAACCTGGGCGGCGTCCGCTTCGTGCCGCTGATCGGCGCGCACGGCCGCTGGGATAACGGCGAGCGTTCGGCCAGCAACCACACCCCGGCGCGCGAGTTCACCCTCGCCGAATGCATAGCCGAGGCAGCCGAGCCCGACGAAGACGCACACTTCGCTGAATGGTTCGATCGCTTCGCCGACCGGCGCGTGGTGCTGCTCGGGGAAGCGAGCCATGGGACGCACGAGTTCTACGCCGCCCGGGCCGCGATCACGCGTCGTTTCGTCGAGCAACACGGCTTCACGATTGTCGCGGTCGAAGCCGATTGGCCCGATGCGGCCGCGATCGACCGCTATGTCCGCCACCGCCCGCCCCGGCCGGAGGCACCGGGGGCCTTCCAGCGCTTTCCGACCTGGATGTGGCGCAACACGGTCATCGACAGGCTGGCGCACGAGCTGCGTGCGATCAATGCCGAGCGGCCCCCGGAGCAGATGGCCGGCTTCTACGGGCTCGACATCTACAACATGTCGGGCTCAATCGAGGCGGTGCTCGCCTATCTCGACGAGCACGATCCCAAATCCGCGCAAGTGGCACGGCAGCGCTACGGCTGCCTGACTCCGTGGCAGGCGGAACCGGAAATCTATGGCCGTGCCGCGCTGAGCCGGGGCTATGCCGAATGCGAGCAAGCGGTCGTAGAGCAATGCCGCGACCTGCTCGAGCGCGGGCTCGGCACTGACGAAGGCCTGTTCGGAGCGGCGATGAACGCGCGGCTGATCGCCTCGGCGGAGCGCTACTACCGGGTGATGTACTACGGCGGCGCCGAGAGCTGGAACCTGCGCGACCAGCACATGGCCGATACGCTCGATCACCTGCTGGAGCAGGGCGGTCCTGAAGCGAAGGCGCTGGTCTGGGCGCACAACAGCCACATCGGCGACGCCCGCGCGACCGAGATGGGACGGGTGCGGGGCGAGCACAACATCGGACAGCTGGTGCGCGAGCGCTGGGGTGACGAATGCGCGCTGATCGGCTTCGGCACCCATACCGGAACCGTCACCGCAGCCGACGACTGGGACAGCCCGCGCCGGACCAAGCGGGTGCTGCCGAGCCGCAGCGACAGCTACGAGCGCGCTTGTCACGACAGCGGCGTCGAGCGCTTTCTGCTCGACCTCACCTCCGGCAAGCACGAAGCGCTGCGCCGCCGCCTTTCGGAGTCGCGCCTCGAGCGGTTCATCGGCGTGATCTATCGTCCGGAGACCGAGCGCTGGAGCCACTACAGTGAAGCGGTGCTGCCCGAGCAGTTCGACGCCTGGGTCTGGTTCGATCAGACGCAGGCCCTCACCGCCCTCGGGCCGCCGGAGCCCGATCACGGGCTGCCCGAGACTTATCCGTTCGGCGAATAGCCTGTTGGCTAAGTATTTTTGCCCAGAGTTCCCGGGGTTTGCGCACGCTTGGCCGCATTGAGGAGTCCGTTAGCCGCGAATCCCGTTGTCGAGGTTTTTCCTATGGTTAAGCTTCTGACAACAAAAGCGGGGATACGGTGCAGGGATGAAACTGGGGATTCTCGGACGGGTCGCAGCCGGCTTAGCGCTGGCCACCGCAACATTCGCCGCGGCGCCGGCGCAGGCGCAAGCGGTCAACCTGGAAGCGGCGTTCGACCGCGCGCTGGGCACCGAGGTGCGCGCGCCGGTGGACTTCACCGCGCGCTATGACAGCCCGCTGGCGCAGCAGATCGCGGCCCTCGCCGATGGCTCGCAAGGGCGCATCGGCGTGGCTGCCATCGACCTGGTGACCGGCGAGGAAGTGTCGATCCTGGGCGACCAGCGCTTCCCGATGGCCAGCACCAGCAAGATCGCCATCGCCGCGACGTACCTGGAAGGCGTCGATCAGGGCCGTTGGTCGCTGACCAGCGAGTACCCGCTGCTGATACCGGTGCCGTCCAAGCCGTTCTCGTCGGCTGTCGCGCCGGTCCGCAAGGGCGAGTACATGAGCGCGCTGAAGCTGATCGACCTGATGATCACGCGTAGTTCCAACCCGGCGACCGATGCGCTGCTCGCCGCAGTGGGCGGCCCGGCCGCGGTCAACGACTGGGCGCGCCGCGCCGGCATCGAGAATTTCAACTTGACCCGCGACATCGCCACGCTGGTGCGCGACGATGGGGAGGTCAACCCGGCGCAGCGCATCGACGTCCGCGACAGCGCGACTCCGCGCGACATGGTCAAGATGCTGGCCGGGCTGTACCGGGGCGAGTGGCTGTCCCCCACCAGCCGCCACGTCATCATCGACGCGATGGAGCGCTGCCGCACCGGTGTGCGGCGAATCCCGGCGCAGATGCCGTCGGGCGTCAAAGTCGCCCACAAGACCGGCTCGCTGAACAACACCTCGAGCGACATCGGCATCATCACCGGGCCTGACGGCAATGCGGTCGCCGTGGCGATCTACGTCACCGGCCAAGGCACCCGGCTCAACCGCGAAGGGCGGATCGCGACGATCGCCCGGGCAATTTATGACGGCTACGGCCAGAGCCGGCAGTACGCGACGGCTCGATACGGCGCGGCCGGCGGCGGCACCGCGGTCGCCGCCAACTAGCCCCAACGAGAAAGGGCGCGGCCGCGAGGCCACGCCCTTCCCTTTGAAACTGACGAAAGCAGCTTAGTCGACAGCGGCTTCGGTCGTGGTCTCGTCCTGCACGTCGGCTTCGACTTCGGTCGCCGCCTCGTCGGTGGCTTCGCCAGCCGCGTCGATCGCGGCGCCCGCTTCGGCAGCGGCATCGTCAACGGCTTCGCCAGCGGCTTCCATGTTGGCTTCAGCGTCGGCCATCGCGGAATCGGCGGCGTCGCCAGCAGCGTCCTGGGTGCCTTCCGAGCAGGCGGCGAGCGACAGGGCACCGACGGCGGCGGCGACGAGAACGATCTTGCGCATAAATCTAATCCTTCAGCTACGCTCCGGATGGAGCAGGCTTGAAATCCCCCAAGTGAATTTCAGCCTGCAGGAATAATGGCAACTTTGTGGCAAGGTCAACCCTGACCGGCTTTGCCCGGCGTTGCCCCCGATGCGAGCAGGCCCTAACACACGTCCATGCCGGACAAGCAGCACCTCTACCTGGTCGACGGATCGGCCTACATCTTTCGCGCCTATCACCGGCTGCCGCCGCTGACCAATCCGCAGGGCGTGCCGGTGGGCGCGGTATATGGCTACACGACGATGCTGTGGAAGCTCGCCGACGACCTCGACAAGGCGGATGGGCCGACGCACCTGGCGGTGATCCTGGACAAAGGATCGACCAGCTTCCGCAACGCGCTCTACGACCAGTACAAGGCCAACCGGCCGCCGCCGCCCGACGACCTGGTGCCGCAGTTCCCGCTGATCCGCGACGCGACGCGCGCGTTCAGCCTGCCGTGCATCGAGGAAGACGACCTCGAAGCCGACGACCTGATCGCCTCGTACGCGCGGGAAGCGACCCGGCGCGGGTGGGACGTGACCATCGTCTCCAGCGACAAGGACCTGATGCAGCTC
Organism: Altererythrobacter sp.; assembly: GCA_029265155.1. Classification (GTDB taxonomy): domain Bacteria; phylum Pseudomonadota; class Alphaproteobacteria; order Sphingomonadales; family Sphingomonadaceae; genus Croceibacterium_A. The sequence goes on from JAJUJV010000016.1 coordinate 7,065, forward strand.
GTCGGCAAGTGCGGGGAGCCCCACGACGGAATCGATGGGGGCTGCATCGACATGCTGGACACGATGAAGAACCAGCGCATCGACATCCCCGAAGTGATCGAGAAGTTCGGTGTACCGCCCGAGCTGGTCGGCGACGTGCTGGCGCTGATGGGCGACAGCGTCGACAACATCCCCGGCATCTTCGGCATCGGCCCGAAGACCGCGAGCAAGCTGATACAGGAGCACGGGTCGCTGCAAGGCGCGCTCGATGCGGCGCCATCGATGAAGCCGAGCAAGCTGCGCGAGCGGCTGATCGAAGGGCGCGAGATGGCGCTGCTCAGCCGCGAGCTGGTCCAGCTCAAGGAAGACTGCCCGCTGCCGATCCCGCTCGAGGATTTCGCGCTCAAACCGACGCCGCACGAGCCGCTGGCCCAGTTTCTCGAGACGCACGGCTTCACCAGCCTGCTCAAGCGGCTCGGCGACGGCAAGGGGAGCCCCGACCGGCCGACGCAGCTCAATCCAGTCAAGCCCCAAACGGCAGGCGCGGCGGCGTCTCCGGAAGGCAACCGCCAGCCGCTGCCCCAATGGCCCGCGGTCAACCGCTCGGTCTACGAGACGGTGCAGTCGATGGAGCGGCTCGAGCACTGGATCGCGCGGGGGTTCGCAGCACGGCTGGTGGCGATCGATGCCGAGACGACCGACATCGACGCGATGCGCGCCGAGCTGACCGGGCTCAGCCTCGCGCTCGGGCCGAACGATGCCTGCTATATCCCGCTGGGCCACGGCGGCAGCGACATGTTCGCCGAGCGGCCGGTGCAGGTGGACAAGGCGGCCGCACTCTCCGCCTTGAAGCCGCTGCTGGAAAGCGATGCGGTGCTCAAGGTCGGGCAGAACGTGAAGTACGACATCAACGTCTTCGCGCGGAACGGCATCGAGGTGGCGCCGGTCGACGACACGATGATCATCAGCTTCGCGCTCGACGCCGGCCGCTCGCCGGAAGGGATCGGGGGCGGGCACGGGATGGACGAGCTGAGCCAGCGCCACCTCGGCCACACCACGCTGACCTACAAGGACATCTGCGGCACCGGAAAGAAGCAGATCCCGTTCGGCGAGGTGCCGCTCGACAAGGCGACCGCATACGCGGGCGAGGACGCCGACGTGACCTGGCGCCTGCACAAGGTGCTCAAGCCCCGGCTGCCGCTCGAAGGCGGAACGCGCATCTACGAGCGCGTCGACCGGCCGCTGATCCCGGTAGTCGCGCAAATGGAGCGCCACGGCATCAAGGTCGACCGCCAGGCGCTCGCCGGACTGTCCGAGGAGTTCAGCAAGGAGATCGCCCGGATCGAGCGGGAAGTGTGGGAGTGCTGCGGGGTCGAGTTCACGATCGGCAGCCCCAAGCAGCTTGGCGATGTGCTGTTCGACAAGATGGGCTACAAAGGCGGGCGCAAGGGCAAGAGCGGGCAGTACTCGACCGATCAGGCAATCCTTGAGGGGCTGGCCAACCAAGGCGCGCCGGTGGCCAAGCTGGTGCTCGACTGGCGGTTGCATTCGAAGCTCAAGAGCACTTATACCGATGCGCTGCAGTCGGCGATCAACCCCGCGACGGGCCGCGTCCACACCTGCTATTCGCTGGTCGGCGCACAGACCGGGCGCCTCTCCTCCACCGACCCCAACCTGCAGAACATCCCGATCCGCACCGCCATCGGCCGGCGCATCCGCGAGGCGTTCGTCGCCGACGAAGGCAACGTGCTGCTAGCGGCCGACTATTCGCAGATCGAGCTGCGGCTCGCCGCGCACATGGCCGACGTTCCGCCGCTGAAGGAAGCGTTCGCGGCGGGCGAGGACATTCACTCGCGCACCGCGCTGGAGATGTTCGGCACCGTCGACCGCGATACCCGCGCGAAGGCGAAGACGGTCAACTTCGCGATCCTCTACGGCATCAGCCGCTGGGGCCTGGCGGGGCGGCTGGGGATCGAGGCGGACGAAGCGCAAGCGATCATCGACCGCTATTTCGAGCGCTTCCCCGGAATCCAGCGCTACATCGTCCACACGCTCGAAAGCGTACGCGAGCGCGGCTATTCGGAGACGCTGTTCGGCCGCAAGACCTGGTTCCCGCGGATCAACGCCAAAGTCCCGCACGAGCGCCAGGGCAGCGAGCGCGCCGCGATCAACGCCCCGATCCAGGGGACCAGCGCCGACATCATCAAGCGGGCGATGGCGCGCATGCCGGCGGCGCTGGCCGATTCCGGCCTCGGCCACGTGAAGATGCTGCTGCAGGTCCACGACGAGCTGGTGTTCGAGCTGCCGGAAGGCGACGTCGCGGCGGCGAGCCCGGTGATCGAGCAGGTCATGGCCGAAGCCGCGCTGCCTGCGGTCACGCTCGACGTGCCGCTCGGCATCGAGATCGGCACGGGTAAGAACTGGGACGAAGCGCACTGAGCGGCGACAGGCCACACGGGCGAACAGACATAGGAAAACATCCGGCGGCGAACTCGGACTGTGACGCCAGTGGAAACGCAAAAGGAACCGCGCGGCCGGCAGGTGCCCGGGGGACGGTTGCGGAGATGGACTGCTGCGAGTGGCCGGCGGGCCTGTTCCGCTTCGCGCGCCGGCTCGGCCTTGTCCGTGACCGGCGGACCTGCGGCAGGGAGGCTCGCGTGCCCCGCTCAGGCCCCGCGGCTGCTCATGCCGCGCCAGCGGCGACCCGTGTACGGCCTCGCATAGAGAGCATGCCTCCTTTGGGCATGATCAGCGGGCGGGTTGGATCGCAAGCATCCGGTCTTTCGGTTTACGGGTGACACGCACCCGCGTGGGACCGGCCTGTCATGAGCAGACCGCCCCCGGCGCCGAAGCGCCGGCCGCGATGTCCTGCTTGGCCCGCTGCCGCGCGGCTCGCAGGACGAGGAGGGAAAACCAGCCGGCCGAGCCGCCCTTCCGGTTCCAGTGCGAGGTTACGGATAACCAAAATGGTTCAGGGTGTCAAGCGGAATGTTCCGCAGCCCTCAAGAAAGCCACGCGTAGAGGCCCACGTCGCTCGGCGCGAGCTGTGTCGTTGCGATAGCGTCACCTCTTGCCCCACCCCCGAAGAGGAGGGGCGGCAGCTTAGGCGGCCAGGGCTTGCCGGGCGTCGGCGAGGACCATGTCGGCGCCCTTTTCGGCGATCATGATCGTCGGCGCGTTGGTGTTGCCGCTGGTGATCTTGGGCATGACCGAGGCATCGATCACGCGCAGGCCGTCGATCCCGCGTACCCGCATCTGCGGATCGAGCGGGTAGCGCTCGTCCCCCATCGCGACGGTGCCGACCGCGTGGTAGAGCGTGCCGCCGGCGAGCTTGGCGTAGCCGATCATTTCCTCGTCGGTCTGCCCGAACGGGTCCCCCGGCGCCTTCAGGTACGGCTCGAGCGCCGGCTGCTGCCAGATTTTCCGGATCAGCTTGAGCTGGTCGACCACGCTCGCCCGGTCGATCGGATCGCTGAGGTAGTTGGGCACGATCTTCGGTGCGACCATGCCGTCGGGCGACTGGGCGTGGATCGAGCCGCGCGATTCGGGGCGCAGCTGGCACGGGTTGGACGCCAAGCCCGGCTCCTTGTCGAGCCGCAGGCCCTGGTACTGGTTCAGGTATTCGAGATCCATCGACGCGGCCATGACGTGGATCTGCACGTCAGGATAAGCGAGTTCGTCGCGCGTCTTCACGAAAGCGCAGCCGTGGGCGACCGCGTAGGACAGGAGGCCTTTGCGGGTCACGCCGTACTTGGCGATCTGGCCGAGCAGCTTCACGCCGCGGCTGAGGTGGTTGATCGAATGCGCCTGCTCTTTCAGGTAGGTCTGACAGCCGATCATGAAGTGATCCTGCAGGTTCTCGCCCACCATCGGCGATTCGTGCACGAGCGGGATGCCGAGCTCTTGCAGCAGCGCGCCCTGGCCGACGCCGGAGATCTCGAGCAGCTTGGGGCTTTCGACCGCGCCGGCCGCGAGGATCACTTCGCGCCCGACCATCACGCGGCGAACCTCGCCGTGCTGCTTGAATTCGACACCGATCGCCTTCTTGCCGTCGAACAGGATGCGGGTGGTCATCGCCCGCGTTTCGACGGTGAGGTTCGGCCGCTTCATCGCCGGGTGGAGATAGGCGACCGCGGCCGAGTGGCGGCGACCGTTCTTCGCGGTGAGCTGAAAGAAGCTGACCCCTTCCTGGTTGCCGTCGTTGAGGTCCGGCTTGTAGGGAATGCCGGCTTCGACGCAGGCTTCGACCAGCGCGGCGGAGACCGGGTGCTCTTCGGGAAAGTCGCAGACGTTGAGCGGCCCGCCGGCGCCGTGGAAATCGCACTCGCCGCGTTCCTGGTTCTGGCTCTTGCGGAAGTAGGGCAGAACGTCGTCCCAGCTCCACCCGCGCGCGCCCATCTGCGCCCAGTTGTCATAGTCCGCCGACTGGCCGCGCACGTAGAGCATGCCGTTGATCGAGGAGGAGCCGCCGAGCACTTTGCCCTTGGGCCACTTGTGCTTGCGGCCCCCCGAACCTTCGTCGACTTCGGTCTCGTAGAGCCAGTTTACCTTGGGGTCGTTCAGCGTCTTGCCGAAGCCGATCGGGGTGTGGATCATGATGTTGGAGAGAAGCTGGCCCGGCTCCTTGAGCGGTCGGTCATCGCCTCCGGCTTCGAGCAGGACGACCTTGTGCTCGCCGCTTTCGGTGAGCCGCGCCGCCAGCACGCATCCGGCGCTGCCGGCACCTATCACCACATAGTCCGCGTAGAGATCCGCAGCCATTACCCTCTCCTCTTGACCCGATGCCGCGCCTGGTGCGCGATTCGCTTGCTTGCGAGGCTAAGCACCGTACCCTGTACCGGCAATGGCTGGAGATGCGCGTGATCAAACCCGAGCTCGAGTTCGTCTATGAAGCCGGCGGGGAGCTCGAGGCTCCGCGCGAGATCGGCCCGGTGTACGACGGAACGCGGCGGATCATCCCGATTTTGAGCGGCGGCTACGTCACAGGCCCGAAGATTACCGGGCGGCTGATGGGCAGCTCCGCCGACTGGCAGCTGACCCGGCCCGACGGGGTGACCGTGGCCGACGCAATCTATGCGATCGAGACCGACGACGGCGCCCTGATCCAGATCCGCAACAAGGGACTGCGCCATGGCCCGGCGGACGTGATGGACCGCCTGCGGCGGGGCGAGGAGGTCGATCCGGGCGAATATTACTTCCGCACGGTGCCCGAGTTCATCGCCCCCGAGGGGCGGTACGACTGGCTGAACAAGTCGATCTTCGTCTGTGCCGGAGCACGTTACGCGAGCAGCATCAAGCTGTGGGTCTGGCGGGTCCTCTAGCGGTGGCTGGGACGGTTGCATTATGCGCAATCGTCCCCATGTCATAGCCATGAAGATATTCGTAGCGATACACCCGGGCAGCAGCACCGCACGTCCGCGCCGGCCCTGAGCCGGATTGTTTCCGCGAGCCGCGGTTCGGCTCAGGGCGAAATCACCCAACAAGATGGACACCGAAGCAGGCCCTCGCGGGCGTTTTTCCGGTTGTCCCGCACACCTTCCGGCTCGCGCTTCCAAGAGAAAGCCAAGCCGATGCCTTACCCCGTGAACAATCCCAAGCTGGCGCAGATGATCGACGGTGCGCCGCAGCTGCGCGAGCGTGTCGCCGCGCTGGTTCCGTCCGAGGAGAGCCCGCTGTCGCTGGCCGACTACCTCGTGATCGCCTCCATCATGGCCTTCCCGGTCATGGTGCTGTTGGCGCTGGTTGTCGCCCGGCAGATCTAGCCGGCGACCTCTTTCAGGCGATCCGCACGTCGAGCAGGCTGGGACCGGCCTGCTGGAAGCTCCATTCGAGCGCCGCGTCGAGCGCTTCGACTTCGTCCACTTGCCGCGCAGGGAGCCCTTGCGCCTCGGCAAGGCGGACGAAGTCGATGCCGGAAAGGTCGCACCCGGGCACCGTGTTCATCCCGAATTCCCCGGCAAAGCCGGTCAGCGCCGCGTAGCCCGAGTTGTTGAGGATGACGAAGCTGACGTTCGCCTGCTCCTCGCGCGCCGAGAACAGGCCCTGGATCGTGTACATCGCCGAACCGTCGCCGAGAATGGCAATGACCTTGTCCTTCTGACCCAGCGCAACGCCGATCGCGCCGGGAAGCGAATAGCCGAGGCCGCCGCTGGCGCAGGTGTAGAAGCCGCCTTCTCGGGTGATCGGCAGCGTGTCATGGACGGGCCCGCGCGCGGTGGGCGCTTCCTCGACGATCACCGCTTCCTTCGGTCGTAGCGCGGCGATGCGCTTGAGCACGTATGCGGCGGTCATGGCCGGTTCGGGATCGAGCAGCAGGCGCGGCTCGCCGGGATAGGCGCGTTCGTTCGCCCGTTCGGCGAGCTGGGCAAGGCCGTCGGCAACGTTGCCGAGCACGCCGCTGCCGCCGGGAAGCGAGGCGAGGTGCTGCGGATCGTCGCTGAGCGCGATCAGCCTGGTGTGCTCGGGCCAGTGCGGGCCGCTGCCTTCGACGTGATAGGTGAACACCGGCGCGCCGGCGACGAGGATCGCGTCGTAGGGCTGGAGCAGGTTCCGGATCTTGTCGCGCCAGGCGGGGAGGAAGCCGGCGAACTGAGGGTGATCCTCCGGGAACGTCTCGCGCGCGGCATAAGGCGCCGCCCAGACCGCGCAGCCGGTCCGCTCGGCGAGGCGCAGCGCCGCGCCCCAGCCACCGCTGTTGGCGACGCCGGTGCCGAGGATCAGAGCCGGCTGCTCCGCGCCGTCGAGCACGGCGGAGAGGCGTTCGATGCCGGTCGCGTCGGGGACGGCGCACAAGTGCAGGTCGGGAAGCGCCGGCCACTCGCACTCGCGGTCCCAGTCGTCGACCGGAATCGAGACGAACGTTGGGCCCATCGGCGGGGTCAGCGCGGTGACGAAGGCGCGGACGAGCGCGAGCGGCACGTCCTCGGCGCGGGCCGGCTCGACCGCATACTTGACGTAAGGCCGCGGGAACTCGGTCGGCCGTTCGGCGAACAGGAACGGATCGTGCGGCAGGATGCTGCGCGCCTGCTGCCCGGCGGTGACGACCACCGGCGCGTTGTTCTTGTAGGCGGTGAACAGGTTGCCGAGCGAATGGCCGGTGCCGGCCGAGCTGTGCAGGTTGACGAGCGCCGGCGTGCCCGAGGAGCGGGCGAAGCCGTCGGCCATCGCCACGACCACCGCCTCGTTGAGGCCGAGGACGTAGCGGAAGCCTTCGGGCAGGGCCTTGAGCATCGGTAGCTCGGTGCTGCCCGGATTGCCGAACAGGCGATCGACGCCGAAGTGCTCGAAGACGCGGAAGGCCGCTTCGCGGACGGTAGGCATGGCTAGACCGGCTCCCCCGCCGCGCGGGCACGGTCGACGACTTGCGGCTCATCGATGCGGTAGCGCCAGATGGCTACCGCCGCGAGCACGACGATCGGCACCGCGATCCAGTAGAGCGACAGGATCGCCGCGGCGAGATCGCCGCCGTTGCGGTCGGACATCAGGCCGACCGCGTAAGGCCCGATGCCCTGGCCGATAAGCGTGATCGACAGGATGTAGAAGCTGGTCACCATGCCGCGCATCCGCGGCAGGACCAGCTCGACCAGGCTGGCGTAGATCGGCGGCAGCCACATCGTCGTGGCGATCGAGAACGCGGTGAAGAACACGTAGAACATCACCAGGCTGTCGGTGGTGTAGACCGCCACGGCGCAAAGCGGCGAGACGATCAGCGACAGCAGCGTGACGACGAGGCGCCCGGACTTCATGCGTTTTTCCGCCCAGTCGGAAACCGGCCCGGCAATTACCGGCCCGAGAATGCCGAGCGCGGCGATGAAGGGCCCAAAGATCAGCCCGACCTGAGTGGCGCTCTGGTTGAAGTGGCCGATCAGGTAGGACGGGGTGAAGGCCATGACGCCGTAGTTCAGCATCGTCTGCAGGCTGGCCATGAAGATCACGACCAGCAGGGCCGGGTTCTTGGCCATCGTCACGTAAGCCGGCCGGTCGTTGAGCTTCAGCGACTGGACCCAGTTGAACAGCACATAGACGCCGAAGCCGGAGACGAGCCATTGGATGCCGTTGCCGGTCAGCCCGCCGTCTCCGATCGGGATGACGATCGGGTTGGTGTCGCGCAGCCCGTCCGTGAAGCGGGTCAGGAAAATGCCGCCGGCGATCACCGCGACGAGCACGATCGTGTTGAGTATCCAGTCCTTGGCCGAGGCGCCGCGGCGCAGGAAGTTGAGCCAGACGCCGATCGGCAGGATCGCGCCGAGCAGGCCGAAGCTAGCCTTGAACGGGGCCGGATCGGGCTTGACGGTGATGCCGTCGGCGACGCCGCGCACCGGTTCGGGCAGGCGCCACATGAAGAAGGCGAGGACGATGCCGGGCAGCGCCGCGCCGATGAACGCGGCTTGCCAGCCGGCGAAGCCGAACGGCGCGTCGGCAGCAACGGGCCAGCGGCCGTCCCAATAGTCGGCGATCGAGCCGCCGATGGTGAGAGCAGCGCCGAGACCGAGCGCCACGGCCACCGCCATCGCCGCGCCGATCAGGCCGCGGCGCTCCTTCGGAAAAGCGTCGGACAGCAGCGACAGGCCAGCCGGCTGCGAGCTGGCCTCGCCGATGCCGACGCCGAGGCGGGACACGGCGAGCAGCGAGAAGCCCTTGGCGAAGCCGGCGAGGCCGGTAGCGATCGACCAGCCGAACAGCGAGACGGCGAGCAGCCGGGTACGGATCCAGCCGTCCGCCAGCCGCCCGAGGGGGAGCGAGAACAGCGCGTAGAACAGCGCAAAGACGGTGCCGTAGAGCAGCCCCATCTCCGCATCGCCGACCTCAAGGTCCGCCTTGATGCGCGGCAGCAGGATCGACAGGATCTGCCTGTCAACCATCGACATCGCCTGCATCAGGACGACGAGGGTGAGAGCGTACCACGCCGTCCTGCTGCCCAGCGAGCCGTCCGGCTTCTGGTATGGATTGCTGGTGTGCGGCGGCTCGCTGCTCATGTGGCCTTGTTCCTCCCTCAAACCCCGAACCTCCCAGCTTCAAGGCTGGGGAGGCGACCTCCTCGATTGTCTATTTGAGCGCCGCCGCGATCGTTTCTCCGATCGGCGTGGTTGGCTTGCCCGAGAGCCGGCTCAGGCTCTTGCTGTCGTCGTAGAGCGCGCCTTGGCCCGACAGTGCGCTGGTGCTGGCGAGCATGGATGCGACGGGCGGCGGCAGGCCCGCACCTTCGAGCGTCCTGGCGTAGTCGGCTTCGCTCTGGTCGACGTATTCGACCTGGCGGCCCGACTGGCGCGAGACTTCCGCAGCGAAATCCTGCATCGTCCAGGCTTCGTCGCCGGCGAGCTCATAGACGTCACCGCCCTTGCCGCGAAGGAGGGCCGCAGCGGCGCCGGCAGCGAAGTCGGCGCGGGTCGCGGTGGACAGCTTGCCTTCGCCGACCGCTCCGAAGATCTTCCCGCTTTCCAGCGAGGGGGCGAGACCCATCGTGTAGTTCTCGGAATACCAGCCGTTGCGCAGCACGTCATAGTTGAGGCCGCTGTTCGCCAGCAGCTTCTCGGTCGCCACGTGTTCGGGCGCGAGCGCGAGCGGCGACTGGTCGCCTTTCAGGATCGAGGTGTAGGCGAGGTAGGAGACGCCCGCTGCCTTCGCGGCATCGATCACGTTGCCGTGCTGCCGTTCGCGCTGACCGACGGCGTTGCCGGAGATCAGCAGCACGCGATCTACCCCCTGAAACGCCGCCTCGAGGCTGTCGGGATCGTCGTAGTCTGCTTGGCGGACCTGCACGCCTTTCGCCGCATAAGCTGATAGCGCCGAGGGATCGCGGGCCAGCGCTACGATGTTGCTTGCCTCGGTGTGCGTCAGCAACTCGTCGAGGACGAGGCGGCCGACCTGACCGGTTGCACCCGTCACAGCATAAGTCGTCATCGCGTCAGTCTCCTAGAGCTTGAACCAGCGTTCGGCGTTGGTCTGGAAGAACTTCTTCTTCTGCTCTGGCGTGATGTCCAGATCGTCCATCCAGCGTACTTCGTCGGGGACGTATTGGTAAGGATAATCCATCGCGTACATCACGCGGTCTTCGCCCATCACCTCGATCATCAGCTTGATCGCCGGCCCGAAGGGAAGGCCGCTGTTGGTGGCGACGACATTGTTGCGCATGTAGTGGAACAGGTCGTGCTGCAGCGGCTTCAAGCGCGGGTAGCGCTGGCTGCGGATGCCGGCCTTGTGCATGTAGTCGAGCCGGTAGAGCATGAACGGCAGCCCTTCGCAGCCGTGGCCGAGCATGAGCTGCAGGTTCGGGTAGCGGTCGAACACGCCAGTCGTGAGCAGGCGCATTGCGTGGTAGCTAGTTTCGACCGCGAAGCCGAACACCGCGCCATCGAGACCGGCGCCGACCATGTCGCCGATCATGCTGTCCGGTGGCCCCTGCGGGTGGACGTAGAGCGGCAGGTCGAGATCGGCGCAGGCGCGCAGGATCGGGTCGAACTGCTCCTCGTCGAGGTAATGGCCGTGGGTGTGGCTGTTGATCTGGACGCCGTGGAAGCCGAGCTCTTCCTTGGCGCGGCGCAGCTCCTGTGCCGACCATTCCGGATCGATGGGGGCAATGGCCGCCATGCCGTAGAACCGGTCCGGATGTGCTTCGCAGCGTTCCTTGAGGATGTCGTTGGCGTTGCGGGCGATGCGCTTGGCTTCCTCGGCTTCGAACAGCGACTGGGTGCCGGGGCTGGTGAGCGCGAGCACGGCCTTGTCGATACCGGCTTCGTCCATCGCCTGGAGCCGCAACTCGCCGAGGTCGAGCAAGCGTTCGCGGATGAAGGTGGTGCGCTCGGACGGACTGCTGCCGTAGAAGCCCCAGAGGCTGACCGTGCCCTTGTCGGCGCGGCCTTCCTTCACGAGGCGCAGAATGGCGTCCATCTGCTCCTGAGTGGCGAAGGCTTCCTCGGTGGCGACGCGCAAGTAGCCGCGATCACCGCCGGTTTTCAGTTCGTGAGTCACAATCAGTCCTTGTTGCGATAGGCCGCGGGCCAGATGCCCTGCTTGCCGGGGGAGAGAATGCCGTTCGGATCGAGCGTGTCCTTGATCCGTTCGGCGAAGCGCCGCTGCGCGTTGTCGTTGAAATCGTAGAGCGCGGCGACTTCGTCCATGAAATCGACATGGCTGCGATATTCACCGTAGCCGAGCCGGGCTGCAGGCTCGAGCATGGCCTTGACGGCGGCATAGGCGCCGCGGCTTTGCGCTTCGTTCTTGGTGTCGAATACGACCAGCGCGACGTGGATCATGCTGCGCTTCCCGACGATGATCGCCGCCGAATAGTCGAGGCCGCGCTCGTCGAGCACGCCTCGGGTAAGGTCGCGGATCGCGCAGCCATCTTTGCCGGCTATCGGCATCGCGCAGGAGAAGCCGATGTGGCCGCCTTCCTCGCCGCCGTACCAGCGAGTCATACGGTCGAGCGCCATGCTGGGAATGCCGGCCTGGACCCGGTGATGCGGGTTCTCGAACTCGGGCAGGTTGTGGCCGTCGAATTCTTCGAACGTCACCGAACCGCCCGGAACGCTGCCCAGGACCCGTTCGATCTTGGCGCGGTTATGGGCGACGACCGGAGCATCGCCGTAGAGGGCGAAGCGCATGACCCAGCGGCCGAAACCGGGGGTGCCGGCGATCTTGTCGAGCACCTCGTCTGGAATCGAATCCGTCCCGGTGTACCAGTGCTCCCGGCCCCAGAACGCGCTCGCTGCGCAGACGGCGTTGATGATCATCGGCTGGTTCTGGATCGTGCCCTCGATCATCAGTGGGCGCAGCGCTTCGAGGAAGGTGCCGAAGTGCTCTTCGTTGTCGAGCGTGAACCAGCCGGGCGCGTAGACTTCGGGCGCGGGCATCAGGGCGACACCCATCTTCGTGACGATACCGTAGTTCGACTGGGTGAACATGCCGTCCCAGGTCGGACCAGCGCTATGCGGGTAGATCGTCCAGTTGTGCGGGTTGCCCATGCCGCCCATGCCGGTGCGCAGAATGTCGCCGTCCGGCAGCACGACTTCCATGCCGCAATGGTTGGCGAAATGATCGCCGATCGGGGTGTAGCCGACGCCGTGCTCGAGCGCGTTACCGATCACGCTACCCGCGCCGAGATCGGGCACCGACATCCAGAGCTTCGATCCGATGCTGCGCAAGTGATCGTAGAGATCGAAAAACCGCACACCCGGCTCGACCAGCGCGACGCAGTTCTCCTCGTCCACCTCCAGCACGCGGTTCATTCGCCTGAGGCTCATCGCGAAGCTACCGGAGACGCGCGGAGCGCCGCCGCCGTAGCCCTTGTTTCGGCCCTGGCTGCTGGTCCAAACCGGAGTGCCGTGCGCGTTGGCGATACGCAGCACCGCCTGCACATCCTCGACGCTACCCGGCAGCAGGACGGCGCCAGGACGATACCATTCGCCCGGAGGCGCAAACGGATCGGCGTGATCGGCCATCTCCTCAGGATCGGTCAGGACGTTGTCCGCACCGATCGCCGACTGCATGGCGCGCACGGCCTCATCCAGGCTGCCGTCCGGCAGGCTCTTCTCGTCCAAATCCAGCTCCTCTCCTGCGGTGGGTCTTATCCTTCGTGCACCGCCTTGGTGACCATGCAGGCCAGGACACCTTCGGGGCCGTCCTCGCTGCCGTGGCCGGACCATTTGACGCCGCCGAACGGACTGTCGGCGCCGCCGATCATGTGGCTGTTGATGCCGAGCATGCCGGTCTCGATCTCGGCGGCGAGGCGGCGCTGGCGCTTGACGTCGTTGGTCCAGGCATAGGCGGCGAGGCCGTAGGGAAGGCGGTTGGCCTCGGCGATCATCTGCTCTTCGCCGCGGAACGGGTTGATCAGCGCGACCGGGCCGAACGGCTCCTCGTTCATGATCTGCGCATCCAGCGGGATCTCGGAGAGGACCGACGGGGCGTAGAAGAAGCCCTGGTTGCCGATGCGCTCGCCGCCGGTGTGGAGCGTGGCGCCCTTGTCCTTGGCGTCGCCGATCAGGCGGTCCATCGCTTCGGGGCGGCGGGCGTTGGCCATCGGCCCCATCTGCGTGCCTTCGGCGAGACCGTCGCCGACTTTCACTGCCTTGGCGCGCTCGACGAAGCCGTCGCGGAACTTCTCGTAGACGCTTTCCTCGACGATGAAGCGGGTCGGGCTGACGCAGACTTGGCCGCAGTTGCGGTACTTGCCGCCGACCGCGGTTTCGAGCGCCTTGTCGATGTCGGCGTCGCCGAATACCAGCACCGGGCCGTGACCGCCGAGCTCCATCGTCGTGCGCAGCATGTTCTCAGAGGCGAGCTTCATCAGGTGCTTGCCGACCACGGTCGAGCCGGTGAAGCTGAGCTTGCGGATCACGGGGCTGGCGAGCAGGTGGCGGCTGACTTCGTCGGGCACGCCGAATACGGCTTGAGCGACTTCCTTGGGCAGCCCGGCGTCGAGCAGGCACTGCAGAACGCCGAGCGCGGAGGCAGGCGTTTCTTCCGCGGACTTGAGGATCACCGAGCAGCCGGCGGCGATCGGCGCGCCGAGCTTGCGGCCGGGGTTGCCGAGGGGGAAGTTCCACGGCGCGAAAGCCGCGACGGGACCGACCGGTTCGTAACGCACGGTCGAGCGCATGCCTTCGGGCCGGACCAACTCGCGGCCGTAGAGACGGAAGCACTCGCCGGCGTAGAAGTTGAACAGGCCGACGTTCATCATCACTTCGATGCGGCTTTCGGGGAGCGGCTTGCCTTCTTCCATCGTCGCGGCGCGGGCGAGCTCTTCCTGCCGCTCGACCATCAGCCGCGCTGCGCCGGTCAGAACGGCGGCGCGTTCCTGCGGGGTGGACTTGCGCCAGATCTTGAAGCCATTTTCCGCGACTTCGAGCGCGCGGTCGAGATCGGCGGCTTCGGCCAGCGGCAGAGCGCCAATGGTCTCGCCCGTCACCGGATTGAGCACATCGAAGGTACGGCGGCCGCCGCCGGACACTTTCTCGCCGTCGATGATCATGTGCAGCGCTGGGTATTGAGCCAAGATGGCCTCCTCGCGAAATTGGGGGAGAGGCGGCCGAAGCGGAGCCCGGACCGAGTCCGCGGAGCTCTGGCGCATGACACACGACTCTCCCGGTTCGTATGTGTTGCTTACGATTGCGGCCGCGTCAGCGCCAAGTCAACGGGGCGCCGCACGGCTTATAGTGCTTGTTATAGCCCTTCAGCTTCGAGCCGCTCGACCTCCTCGCGGTAGGGTTTGATGCCGCGCCACATGAAGAAGGCGGCGGTGGGCAGGAAGATAACCGCCGTGATCAGGATGGCCTTCCAGATTTCCTGCTCGTTGCCGACGATGAAGGTACTGGTGAAGCCGATCACCGCCGGGCCCATCGCGCCGAAGAACGTGAACATGAACAGATAGAGCGCGGTGACCTGGCCGCGCATCTCGTTGGGGACGATGCGCTGGATCGCGGCATTCTGTGCCGGCGCCCCGGCCAGGCCGAAGAACAGCGCGAGAGCCATGCAGGCGATCGCCAGCTCTCCGCTCGGCATCAGCGGCATGGCGATGGTGACGGCGGCGGTGCAAGTGAAGATGATCGCGGTCGCCCTGATGTTCGCGTCCTTGTAGCGCTTGCCGAGCCAAGTGACGAACAAGCCGCCGAACAGCACGCCGAGCAGCATCGCCACCAGCAGCAGGACGCCGAGCAGGTCGCCCAGCTGCGCTTCGTCCCAGCCTTCGTAAGTGCGCAGGATGAACGGTGCGCGGAACTGCGGCAGGCCCTGGCTTTCGATCGCCGACATGGCCAGCGCCACGAACAGCGGCAGGAACACGTACTTGCGCTTCCAGATTGCCACCGCCGCGTCGAACCCCATGAAGGCGAGCGCCTTGCGCCAGAAAGGCGCGGACGGCGGGACGAGCTGCTTGGTTTCAGGAGGGCTGCGGCGCGGCGGTTCTTTCACCGTGAGCCAGAGCAGGCCGGCGAGCAGGCCGGGCGTTCCGACGATGAGTAGCACGAGCTGCCAGCTGAAGATTTCGAGGCCCAGAAAGCTGACGGTTTCTCCGAGCGTGTCGGTCCAGCGGATCAGCCGCCCGCCGACGATGTTGCCCAGCGAATTGCCCAAAATAAAGCCGAGCTGGAGTAGCGCGAACACCAAGGGGATGCGCATCGGCCGGAAGTAATCGACGAGGATCGAGTACGAGCCCGGCCCGTTGGCCGAGGAACTCGCGCCGACGAACAGCCGCGTGGCGACAAGATGCCACAGGTTCTGTGCGAGCCCGCCCAAAGCCATGATCGTGCCGAGCGCAGCGATGCCGGCCGAAAGCACGTACTTGCGTGGGAAGATGTCCACCAGCCGCGCCAGCGGGATGCCGACGATCACGTAAGCGACGACCGTCACGGGTCCGAGCAGCAGACCGAGCACGAAATCGGAGATGCCGAAGCTGACTTTCATCTTCTCGGCGAGCAGGCCGAACGCGGTCTGGTCTAGGAAGGTGATGAACGTGGCGAAGATGACGGCGAACAGCGCCCAGGCGCCGGCGCGCTCCGAAGGCCAAGGCTGCGCGACAGGCTGACCGTCGGTCTCCTGAGCCGCGGCGGCGATGCCGGGGCCGGTAGGGGCGATGGCCATAGCTTGCTCTCCCCGTGCTGCCCCGTTTGACACGGGGTCCTGTCGCAATTTGGCTTGCCCGGTTTTCTAGGAGGTGAATAGTGGGCGGCGAAACACAAAAGTTGTCGCAATCGGTCGCACCGGCAGGCCCGTGAGAGGCCGCCCTTCAGGAGAGTCCAATAATCATGATATCGCAGAACTATAACGACGGTTACGCGCGTGACCGCGCCGAGATCGAGGACCTGATGGCGCGCTATCTGTTCGCGCTCGACTACAACGATCTCGACAGTTTTATCGAGATGTTCACCGACGATGCCGAGTTCGAATTCGCGCGCGGGCGAGTCAGCGGCAAAGCCAACATCCTCGAGGCGGTGAAGGGCTTCAAGAAGCGGATCGGCGAACACTACAAGGACGAGGACGGCAACCCGGCGGTGCTGCGCCACGTGCTGGCTCACACCGCAATTCGTGTCGAGGGCGACCGCGCCTGGACCCGCGCGCAGTGGTTCGAGATGGCGAACGACGGCCCGGGCAAGAGCCTGAAGATGGGCACCTTCGGCATCTACGAGGACAAGCTGCGCAAGGTCGATGGACGGTGGCTGTTCAGCGAGCGGCGGATCATGAACGAGTTTCTGCCCGGGCGGGAAAGTGGGCCGGAGAACCCGATCCGCTCGCTCGATGCGATGGCAGCGTCGGGAAGCTGACATGAAGGACTTTGCCGGCCGTACCGCGTTCGTCACCGGAGGCGCCAACGGGGTGGGGCTCGGCATCGTCCGCAACTTGCTGAGCGAAGGCTGCAAAGTCGCCATCGCCGACATTCGGCAGGACGCAATCGATGCCGCGCTCGCCAACCTCGACAACCGAGAGGCGATGGGCGTGCGGCTCGACGCGATGGACCGTGCCGCGTTCGCTGCCGCTGCCGACAAGGTGGAGGCGGATCTCGGCCCGGTCAGCTTGCTGTTCAACAACGCCGGCATCAACCTCTTCCAGACGATCGAAGACAGCTCCTACGACGATTGGGACTGGGTGCTCGGCGTCAATCTTGGCGGCGTGATCAATGGAGTGATGACGTTTGCCCCGCGGATGAAGGCGCGGGCGCAATCGGGCGAGGTCGTCGGCGGGCACATCGTCAACACCGCCAGTATGGCGAGCTTCATCGCCAGCGGAGCGCCCGGGATCTACAACACCGCCAAATTCGCGGTGCGCGGGCTCAGCTATTCGCTGCGCCATTCGATGTACCAGTACGGCATCGGGGTTTCTGTCGTGCATCCGGGGCTGGTGAAGAGCATGATCTACGCCAGCGACGATGTGCGTCCCGAGGAGCTCAAGGGCGCGATGAAGCCTATTGATCCGGCGGCGGTGGAGCGGCTGGCAGGCGTGCACGCGTTCGGCATGGAACCCGATGTGATCGGCGCGCGCATTCTCGACGGTGTGCGCGAGAACCGCGCGAACATCTTCACTCACCCTGACCACAAGCAGGAATTGGAAGACCTGTTCGAGGAGATCCTGGCCGACTATCGCGACTATCCGGAGGATGCGGGGT
This sequence comes from Altererythrobacter sp., assembly GCA_029265155.1. Classification (GTDB taxonomy): domain Bacteria; phylum Pseudomonadota; class Alphaproteobacteria; order Sphingomonadales; family Sphingomonadaceae; genus Croceibacterium_A. Next base: position 24,139 of record JAJUJV010000016.1, read on the forward strand.
ACGCGCAGAGGATCGGGTTCGAGGCGATGCGGCGCAACAACTTCGCCGAGACCCGGCGCAAGGCGGATGAAATCGGCTGAGGTTGGCGTTCAGGTTGGATGCGCTAGAGGCTCGGCAATGAAGACGCTTCTCGCCTATCTCGCCGCCGCAGCCATCGCCCTGCCGGCGGCGGCCCAGACCGCCCCGCAGCTTTCGCTCGAGCACCGCATGCTGCTGCGTTGCTCGGCCGCCTTCGCCCTGGTCGCTTACCGCCAGCAGGCGAATGATCCCGACTATGCGCAGTACCCACCGCTCAAGGAGCGCGGCGGCGAGTTCTTCGTCCAGGCCTCGGCGCGGGTGATGGACGAGGCAGGCCTTGACCGACCGGCGATCTCGGCGGCGCTCGAAAACGAGGCGCGTGAACTGGTGCAGGGCGGAACCCTGGCGGCGGTCATGCCGGTGTGCCTGACCGCGCTGGAAGCGACCGAGCGCTAATTCAGCGCGGCTTCAGCGGCTCGCCGCTATTTGCGGACGAGTCGTTCTGCGAAGGAGACGGACTGATGCGCCGCACCGTTGCCGGGCTTGTCCTTGCCACTGCTGCCTTGCCAGCCTCTGCGCTTGCCACACCGAGTGAAGGCGCGCGGATGGCGGAAGAACTGAGCGATCCGCTGCGGCAGGAGCAACTGGCCACGGCGGCAGAAGCGGTAGCCAGCGCGGTGCTCGACATGCCTGCGGCGCCGCTGCTGCGCGCGGCCAGGACTTTGGCGGGCGAGGATCCGGAATACGTGGACCCGGACTTGCGTTTCGGCGACCTGATGGCGCCCGAAGCGAACGAAGCCCCCTACGAATTCTCCCGCCGCCTGCCGCAGATGATGGCGGGCTTGGCGACCGCTACCGCGACGCTGGAAGCGATGCTGCCGGAGCTGCGTGCGATGGGCGACCGTATTGCCGAAGACATGGCGCGCGACATCTACGAATAAATCGGCGCAGCAGCCCGTAGACGCCGCGCGCCGGTTGCGGCATGACCATGCCGGTCCATGTGGCAGCTCTATTACTTCCCCCTTTGTCCATTCAGCCGCAAAGTCCGGCTCGCGCTGAGCGAGAAGGGCGTCGGCTATGAGCTAGTGCGCGAGCATCCGTGGGATGGCAGCGATGCGTTCTATGCGCTCAATCCGGCCCGGCGCACTCCGGTGCTGCGGCTCGAAGAGAAGAACCTGACGCTGATCGACAGCCAGGCGATCTGCGAGTTCTTCGAGGAGACGGTCGACAAGAGCCCGCTGATCCTCGGCACAGCAGCCGGACGGGCGGAAATCCGCCGCCTGGCCTCGTTGTTCGACGAAAGCTTCTTCGCCGACGTCACTTACCCGCTGCTGCACGAGAAGATGAAGAAACGCGTGTTCCTGCGCCAGCCGCCGGATTCGAAAGCGTTGCGTATGGCAATGCGGCTGGCGCACGAGCACCTCGATTACATCGACTGGCTGGTCGACAACCGCCGCTGGCTGGCAGGCGCGCAGCTGAGCCTCGCCGACTTTGCGGCGGCGGCGCAGATTTCGGTGGCGGACTATCTCGGCGGGATCGACTGGAGCGGCCACGAAGGCGCGCATGGCTGGTACCGGGTGATGAAAAGCCGGCCGAGCTTCCGCCCCCTGCTGAGCGAAAAGATGGAAGGCATCCCGCCGCCGAGCCACTATGCGGACGTGAATGCTTGAAGGCTGACGCCAGCCGCGACGTAAGATGCATCTGATTGAGGCCTCCTCCCCAGAGGAGAAGATGGCCATCGCTCTCTTCCGCCCGAGCACAGCAATTCCCATATTCGGGGCAAAGGAGATCCCACATGCCCGAGAAGATGCACCTGACCGATGCCGAATGGCGCGAGCGGTTGACGCCGGAGCAATATCGCGTGCTGCGCGAAGGCGGCACCGAGCGGGCTTTCACCGGCAAGTACGAAAAGAACAAAGCGGACGGCGAATATGTTTGCGCCGGATGCGGTCAGCCGCTGTTCGAAAGCGAAACCAAGTTCGACAGCGGATCCGGCTGGCCCAGCTTCACCCGCCCGGCTGAGGACGGAGCGGTCGAGGAGCACCGCGACATGTCGCACGGCATGGTTCGCACCGAAGTCGTCTGTGCGCGCTGCGAAGGCCACCTCGGGCACGTGTTCCCCGACGGTCCGCGCGAAGAAGGCGGTCTGCGCTACTGCATCAACAGCGCGGCGCTCGAGTTCAAGCCGGAGGAAAACTGAGGCACCCTGGCCGCAGCGCCATTAACGCTGCGTTACGAATGCCCTATGCAGGGCACTCGCTGGACGGAGGGGTGCGCCCCGCTACAGGATGACTTGGCCTAATGGCTGAACGCAGGCGGGGCTCGCGAACCGCCAATCGCAAGAGGGGCGCGCCTTCGCGCGAGCTGCCGCGCTGGCGGATCTGGCTCAAGCGCGCGCTGGTCTGGGGCGGGGCGCTTGCCGCGCTGCTGCTGCTCGCGCTCGCCACGTCGGTGCTCTTCGCCTCACGCAGCATGCCTGGTTACGCCACGCTGATGAACAGCCAGGTCGGGCAAACCATCGTCGTGCGTGCGCGGGATGGTTCGCAGATCGTGTCGATGGGGCCGAGCTACGGCGAATGGCTTCATTCCGACGAAATCCCGCAGGTCATGAAGGATGCGATGGTCGCGGTCGAGGACCGGCGGTTCTACGCCCATCCCGGTATCGACCCGCTGGGACTGCTGCGGGCGATCTACGTCGCCTGGCGCGATGATACGCCGATCCGCGCCACCTCCACCATTTCGCAGCAGCTCGCCCGCAACGTCTTCCTCAATTCCAACCGCAGCTATGACCGCAAGCTGCGCGAGGCAGTGTTGGCGATGGCGCTGGAATGGAAGTTCTCGAAGGAACAGATTCTCGAGCTGTACCTGAACAAGGTCTATTTCGGCGGCGGCGCCTACGGCATCGACAGCGCCAGCCGGCGGTTCTTCAGCCATTCGGCGCGGGAGCTTTCGACCGCCGAAGCGGCGATCATCGCCGGCCTTGTCAAGGCGCCGAGCCGCTACTCGCCGACGGCCGACGTCGATGCTGCGGTGAGCCGGGCCAACGTCGTGCTGGACCAGATGCGGCGCTACGGCGCGATCGGCGCCAGCGAGGCGGCGGCGGTCGATGTCTCGGCGGTGAAGCTGAGCGAAGAGGAATCGCAGAACTCGGCGCGGTATTTCACCGACTACGTCCTGCCACAGCTCGACCTGCTGCTGCCGAACAGCGCCGGCTTCGAGCCGATCGAGGTGTGGACGACGCTCGATCTCGACATGCAGCGGCAGGCGGCCGCGGCGGTCGAGCGCCACGCGCCCGGCGGGACGCAAGGGGCGCTCGTCAGCCTCGACCGCGACGGGGCGATCCTCGCCCTGATCGGCGGCAACGACTACGTGAAGTCGAGCTACAACCGCGCCACCGATGCACGGCGCCAGCCCGGCTCGGCGTGGAAGCTGTTCGTCTATCTGGCGGCGCTCGAGGCCGGGTACACACCCGATGACCGCGTAAACGACACGCCGGTGACGATCGGCGGCTGGAGCCCGCGCAATTCGAGCGGTCGCTTTGCCGGGGAGATCGACCTGCGCACGGCGTTTGCTTATTCGATCAACACCGTTGCCGCTCAGCTCGGCAACGAAGTGGGCTTTTCGACCGTCGCCGGAATGGCGCGGCGGTTCGGGATAACCACGCCGGTCGCAACCAATCCGGCGATGGTTCTCGGCAGCTCCGAAGTGCGCGTGATCGACCTGACCCGCGCGTTTGCGGCGGTGGCGGCGGGGGGACGCTCGATCGAGCCTTACGGCATAACGCGCGTAGTCACGTCGGGCGGCGAGGTGCTCTACCGGCATGAAGCCACGCGTTCGCACCAACTGGTGCCGGACTATGTCGCAGCCGGAATGACCGACCTGCTGCAATCGGCGGTAAGCACCGGCACGGGCCGGGCGGCGCAGATCGGACGACCGGTGGCGGGCAAAACGGGCACCACAAGCTCAAACAAAGACGGCTGGTTCGTGGGCTTCTCGAGCGGTGTCACCACTGGCGTGTGGATGGGCCGAGACGACGCCCGGGCGGTGCCGGGGCTGCAGGGCGGCACGGCGCCGGCGCGTGCCTTTGCCGATTTCATGCGCGTTGCGGTGCGCAACCGACCGGTCGAGCAATTCGACACCGATCTCCAGCTCCCGGAGTGGCAGCTCGAGCCCGACGAGGAATGGCTGTTCGGCGATCCGGACGATGAGTATTACTACATGGACGAGCAGGGCAACCTGATCGAGCCGGGCGGTTCTGGCGATCGCCGCGGATTCCCGTTCCCGATCGAGGGCGAGGAGCTACCGCCCGCCGAGCCGCGCCGGCAGGACCCGCGCGTGCCGCCGCAGCAAGCGCCGGTCCGTCCGGGTGCCGGACCCCCGGCCGCGAGTGACGATTTCCTGGATCGCGCCACGGGGCGCCAGCAGAGCGGTCCGCCGATGGTTCAGCCGCCGCCGGGGCGCGAGCCTTAAGCTTCGCTCCCCGGCTGGCGAAAAGCAGGCACTACGACCCGCTTTGAGCCGCTGCGCGTAGGCGTACCGGGACGGAGACCTCTGGTGCACCTCGTACGCGGACGCGGAACAGGATGGCCTCGCGCCCGTCCGACTGAGCGCTGCGGATGGCGGATTCGAGCTGTTCGATGCTGGCGAGCGGCTGTCCGTTAGCGCTGAGCAGCACGGTTCCGCGATTGAGGCCCTTGCGTGCCGCGTCCGCATTCTGATCGACTGCGGAGACCACCAGGCCCGAGACTTCGCCGCGCAAGCCGAGCTGAGCGGCGATCTGCGGCGT
>JAJUJV010000031.1 GCA_029265155.1 Altererythrobacter sp.
CGAGGCCGTACACGGGTCGCCGCTGGCGCGGCATGAGCAGCCGCGGGGCTTGAAGCGGGGCATGCGAGCCTCCCTGCCGCAGGTCCGCCGGTCACGGACAAGGCCGAGCCGGCGCGCGAAGCGGAACAGGCCCGCCGGCCATTCGCAGCAGTCCATCTCCGCAACCGTCCCCCGGCGCCTGCCGGCCGCGCGGTTCCTTTTGCGTCTCCACTGGCGTCACAGCCCGGGTTCGCCGCCGGATCTATGGCTGTGCCTGCTGGCGCGAAGCTCGCTTTCGCCTCCACCTACAACTGTGACACCGTGGCCGCCGCCACGCCGGCACACAGCACCACGAACCCGGTCCCCCACAACAAGACGTGGAACAGCCGGCCTTTTAGCGTCGCGTCCTCGACGATCTCGACCTCTTCCTCCTCCGCCACGACCGCGCTGGTCACGCCCGCACCGAACGCCGGCTCAAGCCGCGGCAAGCTGATCTGCGACGTGAGCACCAGCTTCTCGCTGGCGATCGCCAAGCGCTGATCGGCGAGGTCATCGTCGATCGTTTCGAGGTCTGCCCCCGCCTCGCCGCGTGCCAGTTGCTCGAGCTGCTTGTCGATCGCCACCAGCCGGTCGATCTGCTCGAGCGCACGGCGCCGGTTGCCCGACAGCACCGCCAGTTGCAGCCGCGCCTGCGCCAACGCGCTCGCCCGCACGACTTGCAGGTCGAACCGCAGCGGTTCGGATTGAAACCCAGGCGCCGAAGCGCCGTCGGCGACGGCCGGATATGCGACCATAGTGTCCTCCCATCGCCCCTGTGCCCGCCGGGCCTAGCCCCCGCGCGTTCACGGATGGAAGAGCCGATCCGACCAGCCGCCAGCCTGGCGCGGCAGCCGGTTCGCCGGTCCCGGCAACCGCGATCCGCAGATGTCGCCGTCTGGATTTTAGAACAGGATCGTCAGCAGCAGCGCGGAATCGTCCACGCCTTCAACGGCATGCTCCTCACCCCGGTCGAGATAGAGCCAGTCACCGGCACCGAGCGTGACCGTTCTCCCGCCGAACGCCAGTTCGACGCGGCCCTTCAGGCATTGGAACGTGGTCTGCCCGGCGACGCTGTGCGGCGGGATCGAGGTTCCGGCGGGAACCACCAGGTGAATGGCCTGGAACTGTTCGGTCTTGACCAAGGTGGTCGAACGGTCCGCGCCGTCGAGCCGCGGCAGGCTCACCACTTCACCCTTGGCTGCATGAGGGATAGCCATCAATCGTTCTCCTGCTCGATCGCGCGTGCCCGCCCGCCGACCCAAGCCGGCGGGTCGCTGGCCGGGAACGACTGGGCCGAGGCTTCGTCCACTTCGTCCCAGTCTTCCGAGCGTTCCGCCCGTGCCATGCCGGAAGCATGCTCGCCGACCGCGCGCAGCAGTTCGGCATGCAGTCCCGACATCCCGCCTTCGATTTCATCCTCGATGCTGGTCGCGCAGCCGCAGAAGGTCTCGTGCACCGCGACCGAAACGTGACGCTCGAACGGAATCTCGGGCTTGGCCCGCGCGAGCCCTTCTGCCCGGCGCGCCGCCGCGGCGATAGCCTCGGGCGTAATTGGATCGTCGTACTCGTGGGGCATTGACCGAGTTCCTCCCGCTACGCCGCCGCCAGCAAAGCCCTTGCGCGCCTGCTCACGTACTCAATGGAACTCCGCCGCGCCGGTTCCGCGGATGCGAAAGCAGCCGCCGTCCGCAGGCGGTTCGCGATTCAGTCCCGAGTGTTCGCGATTGCCCGGAAGTAGGCAAGGGTTTCGGGAACCAACCATTCCGGCTCGGCGGGCGGAAAGTAGCTGAGCTTGACGATCACCGTGCGGCTTTGCGGATGGACATAGATGAATTGTCCGGCCAAGCCGACCGCCGCGTAGGCGCCAGGCTCGTTGTCGACCTGCCAGGTTTGCAGGCCATAGCCCGGCATAGCGCCCGGGCCGTTCGCGCCGGTCGACTTCATCCGCGTCATCTCGGCGATCCAGCCCTCGGGCAAGACGCGCTGTCCGTCCGCAACACCGTCATTGCGCATGAGTTCGCCTATGCGCGCGAAATCGCGCAAGCTGGCGTTGAAGCCCATCCCGTTGAGCGCGCGCCCCTCGCCCACCGGACCGTCGGCGAGGAAGTGCCCGTCGAATTCGGCACCCATCGGATTCCAGATTCGGCTTTCCATCAGCCGTTCGATCCGTTGACCCGTCGCCTCTTCGAGAATCCAGCCCAGCACGGCGGTGTCGAGCGTCGCGTAGTTGAATTCGGCCCCCGGAGCGGCCCGGGCCGGAATGTCGATCGCAAAGTCGGCAAAGCGTGCTTCGTTGCGGACGATGGCGGCTTCGTGGATGCGCGCGGCCAGGCTCGGATTGTCGCCGAAATCGTAGCGCTCCTGAATATCGGCTCCGGAGCGCATCTCGAGAATATCGCGGATCGTTGCGGCGCCGTATGCTCCAGAGCGCAGTTCGGGGACGTAGCGGCTGGCCGGATCGTCGAGCGACTCGATCTCCCCCCGCTCCAACGCCTGGCCCACGAGCATGGCCGTGACCGTCTTGGTCATGGAGAACCCGATGTGCGGCGTATCGGCCGTCATCCGGTTGCGATAATCCTCGAACACGATCGCACCATCGCGAAGGACGATGAACGCGTTGGTGAAGGTTCGCTCGGCCCAAGCCTCGTAATCGGCCGGTGCGCCAGCGACCGTCGCCTGCGGCATCGTAAAGCCGTCCGCCTTAGCCAGCTGCCATTCCTGGCCGCCACCGACACCATCGACGGTGCGGTAGGCGAAGACATCGTGCGTATTGCGGAACGTGAAGGCGTTGATCTCAGGATTGAGCCACTGCCAGCGCATGGCGATCGTCGCCGCCGAAGGCGGAAGGCTCCCGAAGGTCTCCGCTTCCGAATAGGCGTGATCGGGAGCAACCGCTGGCTCCCCGTCCTGGTTGCAGCCCGCAAGCGACAGCGCTGCCGCCAGCACAGCCGCAACCATCCGGCCATGTCTCATATCCCCTCCCCTACGTTCCTTTACGCCGCCAGTCCGATCTCCTCGCTCGGCGCGAAGTTGCCGTGGAGGCCGAAGCGCAGGCGGATCGGTACCTGGATCGTGGCGATCGGGCCCTTCTCGATATCGAGCGCGTCGAACAGCAGGAGGTCGCTGCGGTGCTCTTCCAGCCGGTTGCAGACCTGGACGATCCAGCCGTCGCCCTCTGGCGCATCCTTGCTGCGCGGGATGAAGCACGGCTCCTGAAGGCTGCTCGTCGGCCCGCACCACCAGTGCTGCTCGGCGCCGGTTTCGAGGTCCTTGAGGAACAGGCAGTTCATCAACAGGCCGCCAGCGCTGCCGCCCTTGATCTCGACCGGGCGCTTCATGTCCATCTCGAGGAACCAACCGTAGCGGTTCTTGAGCCCGGTCATCCGGTCGTCGATCCGCGGGAACTCGGCCGCAGTGTCGGTGAGGCGGGTGATCGCGTCGAACTCGTCGCCGTTGCTGGCCAGGTCCACGGTCCAGTCGGTCAGGTAGCTCATCGCTTCCATCCCGTTGAACGGCGCGCCGTGCACGTCGGGGAAGAACGGGAACATGTTGTTCTTCGCCTCGCAGGTCAGGAAGTGGATCTTGGTGCCCTCCTGGTATGCGTTGAGCACGTGGCTGGCGAAGCAGTTGTCGCGCTTGAACCAGCGGATGTCTTCCTGCTTCAGGTCGTCGCGCCGCGGGATCACCCCCAGGTAAACCGGCTGCGTCGTATCGAACCCGAAGTGCGGCTTGCCTTGCTCGAGCCGCTCCCACGATCCGATCGAGGGCACGATGTGCAGCACCAGGTAATCCTCGGTGATGCCGAAATCGTGCATCATGCAGTAGTAGGGGACCTTGAACCACTTCTCGCGGACCAGCTCGCCCTCAGGGTTGACCTCGTAGTAGGTGACGTCGTCGGTGCACAGGCCGCTCGCGGCATAGCCGATCGCCACCATGTTGCCGGTCCGGGGGTCGATCTTCGGGTGCGCGGTGAAAGTCTGGCCGGTCATCTTGCCGCCGAACTTCTCGAACCCGATCGTCTCCATCGTCGCCGGGTCCATCAGCAGCGCCGGGCTGTCCTCCTTCATCGCCCACAGCTTGCCGGCATAGATCCAGGCGTTGGTGTTGGCGGTGGAACGGATTTGCCCCTGCACGCTGGGATCGTCGGTCAGCGGGTTGCGATAGTTGCCGAACAGCGCCTTGCCCGCCTCGTTCTCCAGCTTCCACTTGTCGGTCCGCGCCCAGCGCTGGCGGAAATCGCACTGACCGTCGTGGAAATGGAAGCGGCTGATCATGCCGTCGCCGTTGAAGGCGATGTCGTCACCATGCCGGGGCGGGAACTGCGGATCGGGCTGGACGCGGTAGAACGCGCCATCGAGCTCGGGGGGAATCGTGCCGATATGCTGCAGGTCGCGGATGTCGGCTTCGATCCGGCTCGGCGTGTTGAAGCCGGTGAAGCTGGGGGTATCGGGAAACTGGGCCATTGGGTTCCTCTCCTTGCGCCGAATTGTATGCTCCACTAACGATTCGGCAAGACGTGTGGAGAGGGGACTAGGGGCCGGTGAGCTCGGCAGCATTGAGCCAAGGCAAAGTGGAACCGCCTGCCGACGAGCTGGGCGGACTGCGCGATATCCTCGGCTTCCATATCCGGCTGGCCCATGGCGCCGTCTATCGGCACTTTGCCGAAACGTTCGCCAACCTCGGCCTCACGCAGAAGCAGGTTTCGGCGCTGTGGCTGGTGGCCGAGCAGCCGGGCATTTCGCAGATCGAACTCGGCAAGCGCCTGCGCATGGACCGGGCGACGACGATGACAATCGTCAACCGGCTGCAGGCCCGGGATTACCTGCGCCGCGAGCGTTCGGCGAGCGATGCGCGCAAGCAGGCGCTCTTCGTTACCGACGCCGGCCTCGGCGCTCTGGTGGAGGCCAAAGCCTGCATCGCCGAGCACGAAGCCTGGCTGAAAGCCCGCTTCACCGAGGCGGAAATTGAAAAACTGGTGGAAATGCTGGCACGAATCCACGAATGAGTGGGTCGAGGACAGGAGAGGACTGAGACATGGCCGCAGCATCCGGCGGGATCAACCCCGTCGCCGCAATCAACGACACGCCCATGGGCCTGCGCCAGATGGTGGTCGTCTTCATGATGGTGCTGCTGAACGCGCTCGACGGGTTCGACGTGCTGTCCAGCGCCTTTGCCGCGCCGGGCATCGCGGCCGACTGGGGCATCGAACGCGACGCGCTTGGCATCATGCTCTCGGCCGAACTGGTCGGCATGGGCTTCGGCTCGGTCCTGCTCGGCGGGCTCGCAGACAAGATCGGTCGCAAGCCGGCGATGTTGGCGTGCCTTGTCGTCATGGCGATCGGCATGTGGTTCGCGCACGATTCGGAGACGATCACGGAAATTACCGTGTGGCGCTTCATCACCGGCCTCGGCATCGGCGGCATGCTCGCCGCCACCAACGCGGTCGTGGCGGAAACCACCAGCAAGAAGGGGCGCTCGATCTCGATGGCGCTCTACGTGATCGGCTACCCGCTCGGCGGCGTGATCGGCGGATTCGCGGCGCAAGGCTGGTTGCTGGTCGAATACGATTGGCGCGCGGTGTTCCTGTTCGGCTCGATCGTCACCGCGGCGATGATCCCGCTGGTCATCCTGCTCGTTCCCGAAACTCCCGCCTACTTCGTCGCGCGCCGTCCGGAAGGCGCGATCGACAAGGTGAACAAGAGCCTGCGCGCGTTCGGCAAGGAGCCGGTCAGCGCGCTCCCGGAACTCAAGCTCGAAGGGCCGCAGCCCAAGGTCACCGACATCCTGTCGAAGCCGAAGCTGCGCAAGGTCACCCTGCTGCTCGCCTTCGGCTACATGTTCCACACGCTGACGTTCTACTACATCCTGAAGTTCGCGCCGACGATCGTCGCCGGCGCCGGCTTCAGCCAGCCCGACGCGGCAAGCAGCCTGACCTACGCCAACATCGGCGGCGCGCTCGGCGGCTTCCTGTTCGGCTTCCTGCTCAAGAAGTGGGACATCAAGGGCCCGACGATCACCGTGCTGCTGCTCGGCGTCGCCGCGGTCGCCTACTTCGGGCTCGGGCATGAGACGCTGTGGAGCTGGCGTGTTGCCGCCTTCTTCACGATGTTCTTCCTGAACGCGGCGATCGTCGGTTACTACGCCGCCTTCGCCCGCGGCTTCCCGGCCTACGCCCGCGCCACCGGCACCGGCTTCGTGCTGGGGGTCGGCCGGGCCGGCGCCGCCGGTTCGCCGATCATCGCCGGCTTTCTGTTCACCTGGCTGGGCGATTCCGAACTGCTCGCGGTCTCGATCATCATGTGCTCGGGTTCGGTGCTCGGCGCGCTGCTGCTGTGGTTCCTGCCTGTGAACGACGCCGACGAAGACATGATCGAGGCAGCACCGCTGCCGAAGAACGATGCAGAGACAGGTGCGCCGGTACGCGCCGCCGCGTGATCGACTGAGGTCGGCCGGGGGCTCGCCTCCGGCCGACCAATTCCTCTCTGGCATCTCGTGAACAAAGCCGTCATTGGGCTGCTAACTGTTCACTGGACCAACTAACGAGGGATCAACGATGAAGACCCGTGCCGCCGTCGCCTTTGCCCCGAAGCAACCGCTGGAAATCGTCGAGCTCGACCTCGAAGGCCCCAAGGCGGGAGAAGTCCTGGTCGAGATCATGGCGACCGGCATCTGCCATACCGACGCCTACACGCTCGACGGGCTCGATTCGGAAGGTATCTTCCCTTCGATCCTCGGCCACGAAGGCGCCGGGATCGTGCGCGAGGTCGGCCCGGGCGTCACCAGCGTGAAGCCGGGCGATCACGTGATCCCGCTTTACACGCCCGAATGCCGCCAGTGTAAGTCGTGCCTTTCGGGCAAGACCAACCTCTGCACCGCGATCCGCGCGACCCAGGGCAAGGGCCTGATGCCCGACGGGACCAGCCGGTTCTCGTACAAGGGCGAGACGATCTACCACTACATGGGCTGCTCGACCTTCTCGAACTTCACCGTGCTGCCCGAGATCGCGGTGGCGAAGATCCGCGAGGACGCGCCGTTCCAGACCAGCTGCTACATCGGCTGCGGCGTCACCACGGGCGTCGGTGCGGTGGTCAACACTGCGAAGGTCCAGGTCGGTGACAACGTCGTCGTGTTCGGCCTCGGCGGCATCGGCCTCAACGTGATCCAGGGCGCCAAGCTCGCCGGCGCGAACATGATCGTCGGCATCGACATCAATCCGGACCGCGAGGAATGGGGCCGCCAGTTCGGCATGACTCACTTCCTCAATACCAAGGGCATGAGCCGCGACGAAGTCGTCGCCAAGGTGGTCGAACTGACCGACGGCGGCGCCGACTACACCTTCGACTGCACCGGCAACACCGAAGTCATGCGCACCGCGCTCGAAGCCTGCCACCGCGGCTGGGGCACGTCGATCATCATCGGCGTGGCCGAAGCGGGCAAGGAAATCGCCACCCGTCCGTTCCAGCTGGTGACCGGCCGCAACTGGCGCGGCACCGCGTTCGGCGGCGCCAAAGGCCGCACCGACGTTCCGAAGATCGTCGACTGGTACATGGACGGCAAGATCGCCATCGACCCGATGATCACGCACGTCCTCAGCCTCGAAGAGATCAACAAGGGCTTCGACCTAATGCACGCAGGCGAGAGCATCCGCAGCGTCGTGGTCTATTGAGCAGGCCATGACAGGTAAGTCAGGGCGGCCGCCGGCTGCCCTTACTACCCGCGACAAAAGCCGTCCGCGCCCCTTTCATAAGGGCGAAAAATTCGGCTATATGATGAAACGAACCCGGCTTGCCGGTCAGATTCGCTAGGGAGAGCGCCCATGTTCAATCACGTATTCCTCGGCACCGATGATATCGAGAAAAGCCGCAAGTTCTACGACGCGACGATGGGCGTGCTCGGCTACGAGGGGCACCCGCTTCCGCACGGCACCGTTTATCCCAGCGCGACCGGGTCCTTCATCGTCGCCAAGCCGGCCAATGGCGAAGCGATGTGCGTGTCCAACGGCCACACGCTTGGCTTCACCGCCAAAAACTATGACGAGGTCGATGCCTGGCACAAGGCGGGCCTCGAAGCGGGCGGAACCGACGAAGGCGCCCCTGGCTTCCGCGAGAAATCGCCGGGCAACATGTACGGCGCCTATTTGCGCGATCCCGACGGCAACAAGATCTGCGTCTTCGCGCCGAACGTCGGCGAAAGGTAAGGCCGCCCAGTCGTGAGCATCGAGACGGTCAGCAAGAACAAGAGCTTCGGCGGCGTCCAGGGCGTCTACAAGCACCGGTCGAGCGCCACCGGCACGGACATGACCTTCGCGGTCTACGTGCCGGAACACGCGCCGGGCGCCAAGCTGCCGGTGCTGTGGTATCTGTCGGGCCTGACCTGCACCCACGCGAACGTCATGGAAAAGGGCGAGTACCGCCGCGCCTGCGCCGAACGCGGCGTGATCTTCGTCGCGCCCGACACCAGCCCGCGCGGTGACGATGTTCCCGACGATGAAGGCTACGATTTCGGCAAAGGCGCGGGCTTCTACGTCGATGCGACGCAGGAGCCGTGGGCGAAGCACTTCCGCATGCGCTCCTATATCGAGCAGGAACTGCCCGAGCTGATTGCGGCCCAGTTCCCGGCCGACATGGCGCGCCAGGGCATCACCGGCCACTCGATGGGCGGCCACGGCGCGCTGACTATCGCCTTGCGCAACCCGGGCCGCTTCAAGTCGACGAGTGCCTTCGCGCCGATCGTCAGCCCGCTCAACTGCCCCTGGGGCGAGAAGGCGCTCGGCGGCTACATCGGCGCGGACCGTAGCGCATGGCGCGAATACGACGCCTGCGCGCTGATCGAAGACGGCGCCCACCTGCCCGATTTGCTCGTGGATCAGGGCACGGCCGACAACTTCCTGGACGAGCAATTGAAGACTCATTTGCTGGACGAGGCATGCCGCCAGGCCGATATGCCCGCCACGATCCGGATGCAGGAGGGTTACGACCACTCCTACTTCTTCATCTCGACCTTCATGGCCGAACACATCGCGTGGCACGCGGAAAGGCTCTAGTCGTGAGTATCAAGGAACAGAGGATCGCGGAGATCCTCGTCGATCATCAGGGGCGCGAAGGCTCCCTGCTTCCCATCCTGCATGACGTGCAAGCCGAATTCGGCTGCGTCGATGCCGACAGCGAGAAGCTGATCGCGCAGGGCCTCAACCTCAGCCGCGCCGATGTGCACGGTGTGGTCAGCTTCTACCACGATTTCCGCCCGAGCGCCGACCCGCGCCCCGAAGTGCAGGTCTGCCGGGCCGAAGCCTGCAAGGCGCGCGGCGTCGAAGCGATCATCGCCGACGCTGAGAAGGCCGCGGGCGAGCGCGTCCGCGTCTCCACCGTCTATTGCCTGGGCCTGTGCAGCGCCGGCCCCGCCGCGCGCGTCGGCGACAGACTCCATGCCCGCCTCGATTCCAAGGGGCTGGTCGAAGTGATCGAGAACGCCCGATGATTATCCGTATTTCCGACGACGCCCTGGCCCGTGCCCTCGGCGCCGACGCGTTGGCGCAGGCTTTTGCGCAGAAGGGCCACGAAGTGCAGCGCACCTCGAGCTGGGGCATGCAGTGGCTCGAGCCGCTCGTCGAAATCGACGGCCACGGGTTCGGCCCCGCCACGCTCGACGACGTCGATGCCATCCTCGACGGCTCGTCGGACAAGGCGATCGGCGTGATTGTCGATCACCCGTTCATTGCCCGCCAGCAGCGCCTGACGTTTGTCCGCGCCGGCCGGACGCGCCCGCTGAGCCTCGAAGACTACGAGGCGACCGGTGGCTGGATCGGCCTGCGCCGCGCGCGCCAGATCGGCGCCGAGCAGATCGTCGAGGAAGTCACCGCTTCCGGCCTGCGCGGCCGCGGCGGCGCCGGCTTCCCGGCCGGCATCAAGTGGAAGACCGTCGCCAACACCCCGGGCGCGCAGAAGTACATCGTCTGCAACGCCGACGAAGGCGACAGCGGCACCTTCGCCGACCGCATGGTCATGGAAGGCGATCCTTTCGCCCTCATCGAAGGTATGGCGATTGCCGGCGAGGCCGTCGGTGCGACCAAGGGCTACATCTATGTCCGCAGCGAATACCCGGACGCGATCGGAAAGCTGAACCAGGCGATCGCGCTTTGCGCTTCGATCATTGCCCCGTTCGACTGCGAAGTCCGCGTCGGCGCCGGGGCCTACGTCTGCGGTGAGGAAACCTCGCTGCTCAACAGCCTCGAAGGCAAGCGCGGCGAAGTCCGCGCCAAGCCGCCGCTGCCGGCGATCCAGGGCCTGTTCGGGCGCCCGACGGTGGTCAACAACGTGCTCACGCTCGCCGCCGTCCCGCACATCCTCGCCGAAGGCGGCTCGGCGCAGTACGGCTCGCTCGGCATCGAGCGCTCGAAAGGCACGATGCCGATCCAGCTCGCGGGCAACATCAAGCACGGCGGCCTGTTCGAAGTCGCGTTCGGCATCACGCTGCGCGAGCTGATCTACGACATCGGCGGCGGCACCGAGTCCGGCCGGCCGGTCAAGGCGGTGCAGGTCGGCGGCCCGCTCGGCGCCTACATCCACCCCGACCAGTTCGACATCAAGTTCGACTACGAAGCCTATACCGCCGCCGACGCGCTGATCGGTCACGGCGGCATCACCGTGTTCGACGACACCGTCGACATGGGCGCCATGGCGCGTTTTGCTATGGAGTTCTGCGCGGCGGAAAGCTGCGGCAAGTGCACTCCGTGCCGGATCGGCGCGGTGCGCGGCGTCGAAGTGATCGACCGCATCCGCGCCGGCGGGCGTCCGGCCGACTCGGTCGAGCTTCAGCCGGTCATGCACAATGCGCCCAAGACCGGCCGCCTGCCGGAGCAGGAGATCGGTCTCCTCACCGACTTGTGCGAAACGATGAAGTTCGGCTCGCTCTGTGCGCTCGGCGGCTTCACCCCCTACCCGGTGATGAGCGCGCTCAAGAACTGGCCCGAGGACTTCATGCCCGGCCAGGAAGGCGCGGTGCAGAAGGTCCTCGACGGGAACGACGCCTAGTGGTGCTCGCATGATCCTCGGCGTCGTCCTCGCAGGTGGGCAATCGACCCGCTTCGGCAGCGACAAGGCGCTCGCCAAATTCGGCGGGCGCACGCTTTTGGCGCGGGCGTTCGACACGCTGTCGGGATACTGCGAACTGGTCGTCGTTGCTGGGCGCGAACGCGGACCGGGCCACCGCTGCATTCCGGACTGGCCGAACGCGGGCATGGGTCCGCTCGGCGGGATTGCCGCCGGCTTGCGCCTGGCCCGCGATGAAGGTTACGACAGCGTGCTTACCTGCGGCGTCGACTCGGTGGGCTTGCCGGAGAACCTGCTGGAGCTGCTCTCCCCCGCCCCGGCTTACCTCGAAAGCCAACCGGTGGTCGGCCACTGGTCGCCGGGAACCCTTGACCCGCTCGAAGCGCTGCTGTTGTCGGAAGACAAGCACTCGATGCTTGCGTTTGCGAGCGCGGTCCGGGCCAAACCCGTGAAAACCGGCACCAAACCTGCTAATATCAATACACCGGCGGATCTCGCCGCGATGGAGCAAGACGATGGGATATGAACGCCAGGCAGACTTCGGCACGCCCGAAGTGAAGTCGGACGAGATGGTGACCCTCACCATCGACGGGCGTGAGGTCACCGTGCCCGCGGGCACCAGCGTGATGCGGGCCGCCGCGGAAATCGGCGGAGACATCCCGAAGCTCTGCGCGACCGACAACATGCAGGCGTTCGGCTCGTGCCGGATGTGCCTGGTCGAGATCGAAGGCGCGCGCGGCACTCCGGCGAGCTGCACCACGCCGGTCATGCCAGGCATGAAGGTCCAGACCCAGACCCCGCGCCTCGAGAAGCTGCGCCGCGGGGTGATGGAGCTCTACATCTCCGACCACCCGCTCGACTGCCTGACCTGCTCGGCCAACAACGATTGCGAGCTGCAGGAACAGGCCGCCAACGTCGGCCTGCGCGACGTGCGGTACGGCTATGAAGGCGAGAACCACCTCGGTCTCACCACTGACGTCTCCAACCCCTACTTCGATTTCGACCCGAGCAAGTGCATCGTCTGCTCGCGCTGCGTGCGCGCCTGCGACGAAGTCCAGGGCACCTTCGCGCTTGCCATCGACGGCCGCGGCTTCGCCTCGATGGTCAGCGCCGGCCAGGCCGAAGACAACTTCCTGTCGAGCGAATGCGTGAGCTGCGGCGCCTGCGTGCAGGCGTGCCCTACCGCGACGCTGCAGGAAAAGAGCGTCCGCGCGATCGGCCTGCCGGAACGGTCGGTCGTAACCACCTGCGCTTATTGCGGCGTCGGCTGCACCTTCCGCGCCGAAATGCGCGGCGAGCAGCTGGTGCGCATGGTGCCGTGGAAGGACGGCAAGGCCAACCGCGGCCACTCCTGCGTCAAGGGCCGCTTCGCTTACGGCTATGCGAACCACCAGGACCGCATCCTCAACCCGATGATCCGCGAGTCGATCGACCAACCCTGGCGCGAGGTGAGCTGGGAAGAAGCGCTCAGCTACACCGCCAACAAGCTGAATGAGATCAAGGCCAAGCACGGTGCCCGCGCGCTCGGCGGCATTACGTCGAGCCGCTGCACCAACGAGGAGACCTTCCTCGTCCAGAAGCTGGTCCGTGCCGGCTTCGGCTCGAACAACGTCGATACGTGCGCCCGCGTCTGCCACTCGCCGACCGGCTACGGCCTCAAGACCACGTTCGGCACCAGCGCCGGCACACAGGACTTCGACTCGGTCATGGAAGCCGACGTCATCATGGTCATCGGCGCCAACCCGACCGACGCCCACCCGGTGTTCGGCAGCCGCATGAAGCGCCGCCTGCGCCAGGGTGCCAAGCTGATCGTGATCGATCCGCGCCGGATCGACCTCGTCCGCTCGCCGCACATTCAGGCGCAGCATCACCTGCCGGTCCAGCCGGGCACCAACGTCGCCGTGCTCACCAGCCTTGCGCACGTCATCGTCACCGAAGGCCTCGCCAACGAGCAGTTCATCCGCGAACGCTGCGACTGGGACGAATACCAGGATTGGGCGCGCTTCGTCTCCGACGAGAAGCACAGCCCCGAGTTTCTCGAAGCGGTCACTCGCGTCCCCGCGCAGACGGTGCGCGAAGCCGCGCGTCTCTACGCCACGGGCGGCAACGGCGCGATCTACTACGGTCTTGGCGTGACCGAGCACAGCCAAGGCTCTTCGGCCGTCATTGCCATCGCCAACCTGGCGATGGTCACCGGCAACATCGGCCGACCGGGCGTCGGCGTGAACCCGCTGCGCGGTCAGAACAACGTCCAAGGATCGTGCGACATGGGCTCGTTCCCGCACGAGCTCAGCGGCTACCGCCACATCTCCGACGAAGAGACCCGCTCGCTGTTCGAGAACGACTGGGGCGTCACGCTCGACAAGGACCCGGGCCTGCGCATCAACAACATGTTCGATGCTGCCGTCGATGGTTCGTTCCGGGCGCTCTACGTGCAAGGCGAGGACATCATGCAGTCCGACCCGAACACCCAGCACGTCGCGGCGGGCCTCTCGGCCATGGAGCTGGTCATCGTCCATGACCTGTTCCTCAACGAGACCGCGAACTACGCCCACGTGTTCCTCCCGGGCTCGACCTTCCTCGAGAAGGACGGCACCTTCACCAATGCCGAGCGGCGCATCCAGCCGGTCCGCCAGGTGATGGAGCCGGCCAACGGTTATGCTGACTGGGAAGTAACCCAGCTTCTCGCCAACGCGATGGGCCTGGGCTGGAACTACACCCATCCGAGCCAGATCATCGACGAGATCGCGCGCCTGACGCCGAGCTTCGCCGGTCTGAACTGGGAGCGGCTGAACGAGATCGGCTCGGTGCAGTGGCCGGTAAACGAGCAGAACCCGGAAGGTTCGCCCGTGATGCACGTCGAAGGCTTCGCCAGCGGCAAGGGCAAGTTCGTCGTCACCGAGTACATCCCGACCGACGAGAAGGCAGGCCCGCGTTTCCCGCTGCTGCTCACCACGGGTCGGATTCTCAGCCAGTACAACGTCGGCGCGCAGACACGCCGCACCGACAACGTCGTCTGGCACGACCAGGACCTGCTCGAAATGCATCCCTCTGATGCCGAGAACCGGGGCCTCAAGACCGGCGACTTTGCCAAGCTCGCCAGCCGCACCGGTGAAACGACGCTGCGTGTGCTCGTCACCGATCGCGTGGCGCCGGGCGTGGTCTACACCACGTTCCACCACCCCGGAACGCAAGCGAACGTCGTCACCACCGACTTCTCCGACTGGGCGACCAACTGCCCCGAGTACAAGGTCACGGCCGTGCAGGTCACCCCGTCGAATGGCCCGACCGAATGGCAGCGTGACTACGCCGAGTTCACCGAGCGCTCGCGCCGCATCGCCGGCACCGAGATGGAGCCCGCGGAATGAGCTCAACGATCGAAACGCTGCGGCGAATGGCCAACGACATCGCCCGCAACCTCGCCTCGATGGGCGAGCGCGAGGCGGTGCTCGCGACCGCGGATCACATCGACAAGTTCTGGGATCCGCGGATGAAGCAGGCGATCTTCGCCGACGGCCGCACCGGCCTTTCGGACATCGCCCGCGGCGCCATCGACCATCTTGCCAGCGGCGCCCACCCGGAACCGCAAACCCGCGCGACCGAGTTCAACGCGGTGAACGAATCCGGCCACTCCGACGCGGGATGAGGCTCCTTCTCCCTCGGTGAAGGGGCGGAGGCGACGGTCATGACCAGGGCCACTGAAATTCATCCCGACGGCACGCGTCGCGAACTCACGCGCGAATGGGTGCCTGAAGCGCCCGTCGCGCTCGAGTTCAACGGGCTGTCCTATGCCGTCATGATGGCGACGCCGGCGGACCTAGAGGACTTTGCCTGCGGCTTCGCGCTGACCGAAGGCCTGGCGCAGCTTCCCTCCGACGTCACCGACATTGCCGTCGCCGAAGTCGAGCAGGGCTGGATCGTCCGGGCGGCCCTGTCGGGCCTTGGCATCGAACAACTGACCGACCGTGTCCGCGCGCGCATCGCGGAAAGCTCGTGCGGCCTGTGCGGCATCGAAAACCTCGAAGCCGTGGCCCGCCCGCTGCCGCCGGTCGCCGAGCACGCGCCGCTCTCCGAGGCGGCCATCTTTGCCGCGCAGGAGTCGCTTCACGGACAGCAGCCGCTGGGGGACCGCACCGGTGCCGCGCACGCGGCCGCCTTCTGCAGCGAAGCCGGTGTCGCCCTCCAAGTGCGAGAGGACGTCGGCCGCCATAACGCTCTGGACAAGCTCATCGGCGCGCTCGCCGCCGCAGGCCAGGATCCAGCCGACGGCTTCATCCTGTCGACCGCCCGCTGCTCCTACGAGATCGTCGAGAAAGCCGTTCGCGCAGGTGCCACCCGGCTCGTCACGGTGTCGCTCCCGACGAGCCTCGCCGTCCAGCGGGCCCGCGCCGCCGGCCTCACCCTCTGGTGCCTCGCTCGCGACGACAGCGCCCTTCTCGTCCACGACGCCAGTCAGCCCGGGAACTGAGGCTTCTGTGAGGCGCTGACTCGGGCAAGTCGCGAATCCAAGCCCGGAGAAGGCATGCCGGTTCAGGACGAACTCTTCGCCGTCGAGGAAGGCTTCTGGCTCGCGGGTGCCGACCACTTTGCCGCGCATCTCGACAGCCGCTGCCTGCTCGCCTTCCCTCAAGCAGGCGAAATGCACGGCATCCATTCGGCCGAGGACGTGGCCGCCACCGCCACTCCCACCAATCGGTGGCGCGATCTGACTATGACCGATCGCCATGTCCTCGAACCGGCCGATGGGCTGGCTATCATCAGCTACCACGCCGAGGTGACTCGCGCCGATGGCGAGCCTTACGCGGCCCTCGTCAGCTCCGCCTACGTCCGTCGTCCAGAAGGTTGGAAGCTGGCATTCCACCAGCATTCCCCTGTCTGAGGTCGCCTATCGGCTCAGCAGGTAAACCGCGTACTCCGCCCGCCAATTCGCGCCGCGGGAACTCAGCTCGCGGTCGCCCGAAAAGAACCACGACCGTTCGATCCGCACACCCTTCCGGCGCAACAGTTCTTCGAAGTCGGTGATCGTCACCTGGTGGATGTTCTGCGTCTCGTACCAGCTCACCGGCAAGTGCCGCGTCACCGGCATGCGGCCGTGCCACAGCAGGTAAGCCCGCATCCGCCAGTGCGCGAAATTGGGAAAGCTGACGAAGGCCTGCCGACCGACCCGCAGCAGCTCGTCGAGCATCAGGTCGGGCCGCTCGGCGGTCTGCAACGTCTGACTGAGGATCGCGTAATCGAACGCGTCGTCCGGATATTCGGCCAGGTCGCGGTTGGCATCGCCCTGCACTGCCGAGAGGCCGCGGGCGACACATTTCTCGACCGCTTCCGGATCGATCTCGATCCCGCGCGCATCGACGCCCTTTTCCGCCCGCAAAGCGGCCATCAATTCGCCGTCACCGCAGCCCACGTCGAGCACTCGCGCCCCTTGTGGGATGTGCCCGGCGATGACCGCGAGGTCTGGGCGAAGCGCGTTTCTGGCGTCGTTCATCCGTAAACGTCCGAAAAGTGCCGTTCCATGGCGCGCTCGGGATGCGCAAGCGGGGTCCAGCCGAGCTTCTCGTAGAGCGGGTGCGCGTCGAAGGTCATCAGGAGCCAGCGGCGCAATCCCTGCAGCTCCGGATGATCCTGCAGCCACGCAACCATCGCTTGGGCCAGTCCCTTTCCGCGATGCTCTTCGAGCACATAGACATCGGCGAGGTAGGCAAAAGTGGCACGGTCCGTCACGACGCGAGCCAAGCCAACCTGCTCCTCCTGCCGGCGCACCGCAACGCACAGGCTGTTCGCGATCGCCCGCTGGACCGTCTCAACTGGAATGTTCGGAGACCAATAGCTGCGCGCCAGATAAGCATGCGCCGCCGCGACATCGATCCGGGCAGGATCGCTCACCAGCTCGTAGCCTTCTGACAACACCGTCACTCGAGGAAGCCCTTCACCACTCGGTCCAGCGCCGGCACCTCGAGAAGGAAGCTGTCGTGGCCGTACGGCGCGCTGAGCTCGACGAAGCTGACCGGCGCCGCCACCGCGTTGAGCGCATGGACGACCGCTCGCGATTCGGCGGTCGGATAGAGCCAATCGGTATCGAAACTGACCAGGCAGAACCGGGCGGTCGTGCCCGCGAAGGCATCGGCGAGGCGCCCCCCGTGCTCCTCGGCCAGGTCGAAGTAATCCATCGCCCGGGTAATGTAGAGATAGGCGTTGGCGTCGAAACGATCGGTGAAGCTGATCCCCTGATAGCGGAGATAGCTTTCGACCTGGAAATCGGCGTCGAACCCGAAGCTCTTCGCTTCGCGGTCCTGCAGCCGGCGCCCGAACTTGCCGGTCAGCCCGGCTTCCGAAAGATAGGTGATGTGCGCCGCCATCCGGGCGACCGCCAAGCCCTTCTCCGGCCCTTTGCCGTGGCCGTAGTAAGCGCCGCCGCGCCAATTCGGATCGGCCATGATCGCCTGCCGCCCGACTTCGTGAAAGGCGATGTTCTGCGCCGAATGGCGCGAGGTCGTGGCGATCGCCAGCACGCGGACGGCTCGGTCGGGGAAGTTCTTGGCCAGGCTCAGCGCCAACATGCCGCCCATCGATCCGCCGACGACGGCATGCAGCTGCCCGATGCCGAGCGCGTCGAGCAGTGCGACTTGCGCGCGTACCATGTCGCGAATGGTGATCACCGGGAAGCGCATCGCATAAGGCTCGCCGTCGGCCGCGGCGCTGGCCGGCCCCGTTGATCCCATGCAGCCGCCGATCACGTTGGCGCAGATCACGTGGAACCGCGCGGTATCGATCGGCTTACCCGGCCCGACCATGCGGCTCCACCATCCGGGCTTGCCGGTGATCGGATGCGGACTGGCGACGTGCTGATCGCCGGTCAGTGCGTGGAAGATCAGGATGGCGTTGGACTTGTCGGCCGCCAGTTTGCCGTACGTTTCATAAGCGATCCGCACGTCAGCGAGCGACTGTCCGCTGTCGAGCGGCAGCGGCTGCGCCAGCACGAGACTGGGGGAATTTGACTCAAGAACACTGGCCATGGCTGCGGCCGGCTTGTGGCACGCCAAGCGCACTGTCAATTGCCCGCGCTTGCCGCTATGCGCCCGCCGGTGAACGACAGGGTACCCGCAACCAGGCCCGCCATGAAGCCGTGGA
Source organism: Altererythrobacter sp. (assembly GCA_029265155.1). Taxonomy (GTDB): domain Bacteria; phylum Pseudomonadota; class Alphaproteobacteria; order Sphingomonadales; family Sphingomonadaceae; genus Croceibacterium_A. The sequence goes on from JAJUJV010000031.1 coordinate 18,198, forward strand.
TCGAAGCGATCCACGCCTATGTGCCCGGCCGCAGCAAGGCCGCGGACGGGCGCGCGCTGGTCAAGCTTTCCGCCAACGAGAACCCGCTGGGCACCAGCCCCGCGGCTCTGGCGGCGCGCGCAGAGGCGGTCGTTCCAGCCCTCTACCCCGATCCCGACAGCCATGCCTTGCGCGAAGCCCTGGCCGAGGTTCACGGCCTCGATCCGGCGCGGATCGTCTGCGGCACCGGCTCGGGCGAGCTGCTGACGCTTGCCGCCAGCGCTTTCGCCGGGCCCGGCGACGAAGTCCTCTACGTTCGCTACGGCTTCTCGCTCTATGAGATTGCCGCGCGTCGCTGCGGCGCCACGCCGGTCGAGGCGCCCGATGCCGACTATGGCACCGATGTCGATGCACTGCTGGCGCGGGTGGGCGACAAAACAAACGTCGTGTTCCTCGCCAATCCGAACAACCCGACCGGCAGCTTCCTCCCCCGCGGCGAGCTAGCGCGGCTCCATGCCGGGCTTCCGGGCAACGTCCTGCTGGTGCTCGACCAGGCCTACGCCGAATATGTCGCGCCGGAGGATGACGACGGCGGGTTCGCTCTTGCCGAGGCGCACGAGAACGTGCTCGTCGCCCGCACCTTCTCGAAGGCCTATGGCCTCGCCGGTGAGCGCGTCGGCTGGGCAACCGGCGCGCCGGGCCTGATCGCCGCGCTCAATCGCATCCGCGGGCCATTCAACGTGAACAACGCAGCCCAAGCCGTGGCGACCGCTGCGGTGCGCGACCAGGGCTTCGTCGCTCACGCCCGCGAGCACAACCGCACCGAACGCGCCCGATTCGTCGAGTCGATCGAGAGCCTCGGCAACCTCGGCCTGCGCGCGCTGCCGAGCGAGGCGAACTTCGTGCTGGTGCTGTTCGAAGGCGCCTTAACCGCCGAGGCGGCACTGCGCGGCCTGGCCGATGCCGGCTACGCCGTGCGGCACCTGCCGGGCCAGGGCCTGCCGCAGGGCCTGCGCATCACGATCGGCACCCGCGCGCAGATGGACGCCGTCGCGGCCACGCTTCGCCGCCTGGCCGAGGCCGCGCGATGAGCTTCGAACGCGTGGCCATCGTCGGCCTGGGGCTGATCGGCGGCTCGATCGGCCTCGCCGTGCGCGAGCACCTGCCGGGCGTCACCACCCGCGGCTACGACCTCGATCCGGCCGTACGCCGCCGCGCCGCCGAACGCCGCCTGGCCGACAATATCTGCGAAACGGCTGAGGAAGCCGCGGCCGATGCCGACCTGGTGATCCTCTGCGTTCCCGTCGGCGCGATGGGTGCCGCGGCGCGGGCCGTGCTGCCGGCGCTCAAAGCCGACACGGTGGTCAGCGACGTCGGCTCTTCCAAGCAGGCGATCGGCGAAGCGCTGAGCGCCGCGTTGCCCGACCACGCCGTCATCCCCGCCCACCCGGTTGCCGGCACCGAGAACAGCGGCCCCGATGCCGGGTTCGCCACGCTGTTCCACCGCCGCTGGTGCATCGTCACCCCGCCCGCCGACGCCGCGCCCGAGCAGGTCACCGCGCTGGTCGAGTTCTGGCAGGGACTCGGGGCGATGGTCGATACCATGGACCCGCAGCACCACGACCGGGTCCTCGCCGTCACCAGCCATATCCCGCACCTGATCGCCTATACGATCGTCGGCACCGCTTCCGACCTCGAGGAAGTGACCCGCGGTGAAGTGATCAAGTATTCGGCCGGCGGCTTCCGTGATTTCACCCGCATCGCCGCCAGCGACCCTACGATGTGGCGCGACGTGTTCCTGCACAACCGCGACGCGGTGCTGGAAATGCTCGACCGCTTCCTCACCGATCTGGCCATGATGCGCGAGGCGATCCGCGCCGGCGACGGCGAGACGATGTTCGACCTGTTCAGCCGAACCCGCGAGATCCGCCGTTCGATCGTCGAGATGGGCCAGGACGATGCGCGGCCCGACTTCGGCCGCAAGCACAACGGGGACAGCTAGGCCGGGTTCAAGACGTTGATCGCCGCGTGGACCCGCGCTTCGATCTCCTCGCGCGGCAGCCCCGGCTCGATCGGCTCGCCGAAGTGCAGCGTGATCGTGCCCGGCCGCTTCCACAGCCGGTGATAGAGCGCGCCGCTGTCCACCGCGACCGGCACCACCGGCAGGCCCACC
>JAJUJV010000066.1 GCA_029265155.1 Altererythrobacter sp.
GGCCTTTGCCGCAACGCGGACAGATGCCCTTCAAGCCCGATTTGAATATCCATGGGAGGGCCTCGCCCTCCTTCCCGTCCACCACGACCCTTATCCTCCGGAATTTGGCCCTAGATAGGAAGCCAGGCGGCGAAAGCGACCTCTAATCGCCGGTTATCGGCGACCGCGGCGGCGCAGCGCCACGACGTAGATGATCGCCGCTGTCAGCGCGAAGAAGAACCACTGGCCGGCATAACCGAGGTGGTTGTTGGGAAGGTCTGCGGGGTCTGGCAGCGCCAGCGGCTCCATTCCCGCCAGCGGCGGCGCGGCGACCAGAACTCCGCTCGGCGCGATCACGCCACGGGTCTCGCCGCCGTCCCATTGCGGTGCCTGGGGCTGCGGCGACCAACCGAGGGCGACTTCGGCCTCACCCCCGCCGTCGAGAGCGCAGCGGGCGATATGCTGCCAGCCTTTGGTGCCGTCCGCATGGGTGCCGGCCCCGGCCCGCATTGCGACGACGCGGTCGCACTCGAACCCGCTCCAGCGGAAAGCCGAGGCTTCGAGTGCCCGCTCGTCACGCGGCCAAGGCACGGTGGAGGAGAACGCCTGCGCCTGCTCGTAGCTGGCAATCAGGCGGGCCTTCCATTCGGCACGCCGCAGTTGCCAGACGCCGAGGCCGATCATCGTCGCCACCGCTGCCGCGACGAGAAGCGTCGGCAGCAGCGGAATACGGCGAGTCATCTTAGTGGAATTCGGCGCCCCAGCCGCCCCACACGTAGACGACGATGAACAGGAACAGCCACACTACGTCGACGAAGTGCCAGTACCAGGCCGCGGCTTCGAAGCCGAAGTGCTGGCGCGGCGTGAAGTGGCCCAGATAGGCGCGGCGCAGGCAAACGATCAGCATGATCGTGCCGACCAGCACGTGGAACCCGTGGAAGCCGGTCGCCATGTAGAACGCCGAGCTGTAGGTGTTGCCGCCGAAATCGAACGGCGCATGCATGTACTCGTAGGCCTGGATGCAGGTGAACAGCACGCCCAGCGCCACCGTCATCCACAGGCCCTTCTTGAGGCCGTCGCGGTCGCCGTGGATCAGCGAGTGGTGCGCATAAGTCAGCGTGGTGCCCGAGCACAGCAGGATCAGCGTGTTGAGCAGCGGCAGCGCGAACGGATCCATCACCGCTTCGATCGCCGCGGGCGGGAACACGCCGCCGACCACTTCGGTCAGCTCGTTCGGGAACAGCGCGAAGTCGAACCACGCCCAGAACCAGCCGGCGAAGAACATCACTTCCGACGCGATGAACAGGATCATCCCGTAACGCAGGTGCAGCTGCACCACCGGGGTGTGGTCCCCGGCTTGCGCTTCGGCCACGACTTTCGAGAACCAGCCGTAGAACGTGGCGATCAGCATCGCGATGCCGAGCCCGAACACCAGCCAGTGGCCGGTCATCTCGTGCATGTACATCACGAACCCGGTCGTGAGCGTGAACGCCGAGACACCGCCGATCAGCGGCCAAATGTCGGGTGGCAGGATGTGATAGTCGTGATTCTTGGCGCCGGCCATGGTGCTTTCCTGATCCTTGCTTGGCGACGGCCCTTAATGCCGCGTCGCGGGCGGGTCTAGAGGGTTGCTGGGGCTACTTGGACCTGTGGAAGGTGTAGCTGAGCGTGATCTGCTCGACCCCCTTCATGTTCGGATCGTCCAAGGCCGCCGGATCGACGTAATAAAGCACGGGCATGCTCACTTCCTGTCCGGGCTGCAGCGTCTGCTCGGTGAAGCAGAAGCACTGGATCTTGTTGAAGTACTTGCCGGCTTGCTTCGGCTCGACGTTGAACGTCGCGGTGCCGGTAATCGGCACGGCCGAGAGGTTCTTCGCCTCGTAGATCGCCAGGTCGCGTTGACCGATCTGGACCTTGTCGGTCACTTGCCGCGGCTTGAATTGCCAGGGCATGTCGCGCGCGGTGTTGGCATCGAAGCGGATCGACATCACAGGCGCGCCCGCGCTGCTCGCCTGAGCCGCCGCCGTCGCCGCCTGCGCTTCGGTGGCCACCTGCGTGGTGCCGCCGAACCCGGTCACCCGGCAGAACAAGTCGTAGAGCGGCACCGCCGCGTACCCGAGCCCGAGCATCCCCAGGGCCAGCCCGACACCGATGAACGCCATCCGGCGATTCTTCCGTTCGAGAGCAATACTGGTCAATTCAATCCACCATTTTCACGATCGTGATCGCGTAGAACAGGGCAACGAAGCCGATCAGCACCAGCGCCAGTGCGATGTTGCGCCCGCGCCGGGCGCGCTTGAGCTGAGCTTCCTCTTCAGGGGTCATGACAAGGCTCCCTGCCCGAGGATGAGCCGATCCGCAACCAAAGCGGCAAACAGCGCGAAGAGGTAGAACACGGAGAAGCTGAACAGCCGCTTCTCCGGCTTCATCGCGTCGCCTTCGACCGCTCGGCGCAGCGCCACCGGGATAGCCAGCGCCAGGAACGCTCCGGACAGTGCCAGCGCCGCCACGCCGTAGATCGGGCCGGTCCCGCCGATCCACCACGGCGCCAGGCTGACGACCAGGAGCACGACCGAGTAGGCGAGGATCTGCTTGCGGGTCGCCGCTTCCCCGGCAACGACCGGCAGCATCGGAATCCCGGCCTTGGCGTAATCGCTCTTCACGAACAGCGCGAGCGCCCAGAAATGTGGCGGCGTCCAGGTGAAGATCAGCGCGAACAGCAGGACCGGCATCAGGGTGATCTCGCCGGTCACCGCCACCCATCCGATCAAAGGCGGAAAAGCCCCGGCGCCCCCGCCGATCACGATGTTCTGCGGCGTGCGCGGCTTCAGCCAGATCGTATAGATCACCGCGTAGTACAGGATCGAACCCGCCAGCACTGCCGCCGCCAGCCAGTTCACCGCGATTCCCATCAGCAGGACCGAGGCGACCGACAGCGCCACGCCGAAATCTCGCGCGTCGGTCCGCTTCATCCGCCCCTGCGGCAGCGGCCGTTTGGCGGTGCGCTTCATCTGCGCGTCGATGTCGGCTTCCCACCACATGTTGAGCGCACCGGCGCCCCCTGCGCCCAGCGCGATGCACAGCACGGCGGTGAAGCCCAGCACCGAATGGATCGTTCCGGGCGCGGCCAGCAGCCCGCACAGCCCGGTGAACACCACGAGGCTCATCACGCGCGGCTTGGTCAGCGCAAAGAAGTCGCGCCATTCGGCCGGTAAGGCAGGGTTGGCGCTGGCGGTCATAACGTGTCCGGTCATTCTCTTGCGAAAAGGGGTGCACCGTCGCCGGTGCACCCCCCTCTTAACTCATCCGCCCGGATTGGGCTGGAAAAATTAGGCCTTCGCCGGGGTCGGACCGATCGCATCGTGATGCGAATGGTGGTCCTCGATCACCGGCAGCGTTTCGAACTGGTGATACGGCGGCGGGCTCGACAGCGACCATTCGAGCGTGGTCGCCCCATCGCCCCAGTAGTTGGCCGGAGCCTTCTTACCCGCGGTGAAGGCGTAGGCCATGTTGATGAAGAAGATCACCAGCGAAGCCGCCATGATCGGCACGCCCCACGAAGAGATCTCGTTCCAGTACTGGAACGCCGGCGTGTAGTCCGGATAGCGGCGCGGCATCCCGTTCATCCCCAGGAAGTGCTGCGGGAAGAAGATGATGTTCACGCCGATGAAGAACACCCAGAACTGGATGTGCGCCAGCAGCTCGCTGTGCATCCGGCCGCTCATCTTCGGGAACCAGTAGAAGAACCCGGCGAACAGCGTGAACACCGCACCCAGCGACAGCACGTAGTGGAAGTGCGCGACCACGTAGTAGGTGTCGTGCAGGTTGTCGTCGATACCGCCGTTGGCGAGCACCACGCCGGTCACGCCGCCGACGGTGAACAGGAAGATGAAGCCCAGGGCCCAGACCAGCGGGCTCTTGAACTCGAGGCTGCCACCCCACATCGTCGCGATCCACGAGAAGATCTTGATGCCGGTCGGCACTGCGATCACCATCGTCGCCGCGGTGAAGTACATCTTGGTGTTCACGTCCATGCCGACGGTGAACATGTGGTGCGCCCAGACGATGAAGCCGACCACGCCGATCGCGACCATGGCGTAGGCCATGCCCAGGTAACCGAACACCGGCTTGCGGCTGAAGGTCGCCACAATCTGACTGATGATTCCGAAGCCCGGCAGAATCATGATGTACACTTCGGGGTGACCGAAGAACCAGAACAGGTGCTGGTAGAGCACCGGATCGCCGCCCCCCGACGCGTCGAAGAACGTCGTGCCGAAGTTGCGGTCGGTCAGCAGCATCGTGATCGCCGCAGCGAGCACCGGCAGCGCCAGCAGAAGCAGGAATGCGGTGACCAGCACGGACCAGGCGAACAGCGGCATCTTGTGCAGCGTCATGCCCGGAGCGCGCATGTTGAAGATCGTGGTGATGAAGTTGATCGAGCTCATGATCGAGCTGGCGCCGGACAAGTGGATCGCGAAGATCGCGAAGTCCACCGCCGGCCCCACCGACCCGGAGGTCGAGAGCGGGGCGTAAATCGTCCACCCGGTGCCGGCTCCCTGGCCGATGCCCCCGGGGAAGAAGAACGACAGCAGCAACGACCCGAACGCGGCCATCAGCATCCAGAACGCAATGTTGTTCATGCGCGGGAATGCCATGTCCGGCGCGCCGATCATCAACGGCACGAACCAGTTGGCAAAGCCGCCCATCGTTGCCGGCATGACCACGAAGAACACCATGATCACGCCATGGGCCGTAATCAGCACGTTCCACGTGTGGAGCTGCTGATCGAAGTCCATCGATCCGCCGTTCAGCCAGGCGGTGACCTGGCCCATCAGCTGCACGCCGGGCTCGGCGAGCTCGGCCCGCATCAGGCCGGAGATCGCCCCGCCGACGATGCCCGCGAAGATCGAAAAGATGATGTAGAGCGTGCCGATGTCCTTGTGGTTCGTGGACATGAACCACCGGGCAAAGAAGCTCGGCTTGTGATCGGCATCGTGATGATGCTCGTCCGTATGAGCCTGGAAGGTGTCGGCGGTCGTGGCCATGTCTCTTGAACCTTGAAGTCTAAATACGTTTCAGCGCGGTAAGCTCAGGCTTCCTGGCCCGGGGCGGTATCTTCGGTCGGCGGGGCGCCAGCACCTGGCGCACCTTCGATCGAGGACTCCGGCTCCTGCAGCGGCGTTTCCGGAGCCGGGGCCGTCGGATCCGGCTCACCCAGAGTACCACCCTTCGACCGAACCCAGGCTTCGAACCGCGGCCGCGGCACGGCTTCGATGGCGATCGGCATGTAGGCATGGCGGGCACCGCACAGCTCCATGCACTGGCCGTAGTAGATGCCCGGCTCCTTGATGAACAGCATGCGCTCGTTGATCCGGCCCGGGACTGCGTCGATCTTGAACCACAGCGACGGGATGCCGAACGAGTGGATCACGTCCGCCCCGGCAACCTGGATGCGGATCGGCTCGCCGGCCGGAACGACCATGCGGTTGTCGACCGCAAGCTGCGCCGGCTCACCGCGGGCGATCGCCTCGCCTTCGTCCAACATGTTCGAAATGACTTCGAAGCCGCCGTTATCGGGATAGGTATAGCCCCAGTACCACTGGTAGCCGGTCGCCTTCACCGTCAGCGCGTCGGCCGGCGGGCTCTCGTACTGGCGGGCAAGCAGCGTGATCGACGGAATGGCGATCACGACCAGCAGCAGCACCGGCACCACGGTCCAGATCACTTCGATCAGCGTGTTGTGGCTGGTCTTGGACGGAACCGGGTTGGCGCGGCGATTGTAGCGCACGACGACCCAGATCAGCAGCGCCAGCACCAGCAGACAGATCGCGGTGATGATGGGCATCAGAATCGCGTCGTGCATGAACAGCGCAAATTCGCCGTCCGCCGAAAACTGCTCCTGAAAGGTCAGCGCCCCACTTTCCGGCGCACCCTTGATCCATTCCGGTCCGAGCGGCGTGTAATCCGTCGCGGCATCGGCGGGAGCGGCCTCGACGGTCGAGCCTTCAGCCGCTTCGGCAGCCGGGGCAGTCGCGTCGGCCACGTTGGGCGAGCGAGCATCCGCAGCCGGAGCCTCCGCGCTCGATTCCGTCGCCTGAGTGGCCGCCTGGGGCGCAGCCGCCAGGCTCACCTGCGGCGCTGCGAGCAAAGCCAGCAGGGCAGCGATCGAAGGAAGGATGTGCAACCGATTACGGGCGAAATCGCCGAGCTTCATTTGTCTGCCGCTTTCCATTCTGACTGGGCGCGCGGGGCCGTGCGGCCCTGTGAAAGGGCCAGGATTTGCCGGGCCTATACGCCCGCTTGCCCCCTGCCTCAAGCGCTTCTAGGGAGAATTTTCGCGGCGCTCGCGAGGGGACGGCGGAGCCACTCCCATAAACCGCTCGCGCGTGCGACCCCGGTGCATCGAAAGGCCGTATCCCCGCCATGACCGAAGAAGAGGTTCTCGCCGAATTCCGCGCCAGCCGCGCGTTGCTCGAAGGACACTTCGTCCTCTCCTCGGGCCGCCATAGCGCCTATTATCTGCAGTGCGCGCGCGTCCTGATGGATCCGGAGCGTGCCGGCCGGCTCGCGATCGGCCTCGCCCAAAAGCTCCCGCGCGATTTGCGCAGCCAGATTCGCAAGGTCGTCTCGCCGGCGATGGGCGGCATCATCATCGGCCACGAGATGGGCCGGGCCCTCAGCGTCGAGGCGATCTTCCTCGAACGTCCCGAAGGCACTTTCGAGCTGCGCCGCGGCTTCGAGATCAACGAAGGCGACAAAGTGCTGCTCGTCGAGGACGTGATCACCACTGGCCTCTCCAGCCGCGAAGCGATCAAGGCGGTAGAAGCGGCTGGCGGCAAAGTCCTGGCGGCAGCGGCGCTGGTCGATCGCACCGGCGGGTCGGTCGATCTGGGTGTGCCGTTCCACCCGCTGGTGACCATCAACTTCCCGACCTACGCCGAGGACGAGCTCCCGGCCGAGCTCGCCGCCCTTCCCGCCATCAAGCCCGGGAGCCGCAAGAAGTGAACGTGGGAGCGACGGGTGCCGAACGGCTGCGGCTCGGCGTCAACATCGATCACGTCGCGACCATCCGCAACGCGCGCGGCGGCGACCACCCCGATCCGGTACGCGCCGCCGAGATCGTCGCGCGCGTCGGCGGCGACGGCATCACCGCGCACTTGCGCGAAGACCGCCGCCACATCCGCGACGAGGACCTGAAGCGCATCCAGCAGGCGACCGACCTCCCGCTCAACCTGGAAATGGCCGCGACCGAGGAAATGGTCGAGATCGCGCTGCGCCATCGTCCGCACGCTGCCTGCATCGTCCCGGAAAAACGTGAGGAGCGCACCACCGAAGGCGGCCTCGACGCCGCCGGCCAGCACAACCACCTCCAGCCCGTCGTCAGCCGCTTGCGTGACGCCGGCATCCGCGTCTCGCTATTCATCGCTCCTGACGAGCATCAGCTCGAAGCGGCCCTGCGCCTCGGCGCGCCGGTCGTCGAGTTCCACACCGGTGAATATGCCCATGCGACAGGTGACCAGCTCGCGGTCGAGCTCAAGAAGATCGCCGACATGGCGGCCCTCGCCGCCAAGAACGGCATCGAGCCGCACGCCGGCCACGGCCTGACCTACGAGAACGTCCAGCCGATCGCCGCCATCCCTCAGCTCGCCGAGCTTAACATCGGCCACTATCTCATTGGCGAAGCAGTGTTCGTCGGGCTGGAGCCCGCGGTGCGCCGCATGCGCGAACTGATGGACGCCGCGCGGTGATCATCGGCATGGGCTCCGACCTGTGCAACATCGAGCGCATCCAGGCCGCGCTCGACCGTCACGGCGAGCGCTTCGAGCACCGCTGCTTCACGGACGTTGAGCGCGCCAAGGCAGCCAAGCGCCCGTACACGCGCGCCGGCACTTACGCCAAGCGCTTCGCCGCCAAGGAAGCGTTCTCCAAAGCGGTCGGCACCGGGTTCTTCCAGGGCGTCCACATGAAGGACATCGGCGTGGTGAATCTGCCGTCGGGCGCGCCAACGCTGCAGCTGACGAACGGTGCCGCACGCCGCCTCGCCGAGCTCACGCCGGAGGGGCACGAGGCCCATATCCACTTGACGCTGACCGACGATCACCCCTGGGCTCAGGCCTTCGTCGTCATCGAGGCACGGCCGCGATGAGCGATTCGGAAGGTCCTGCAGAGCCGGACGCGCCCCGCGCCGGCAAGGACAAGAAGAAGATCAACTGGCTCGCCGAGATTCGCGGCCTGGCGTTGATGCTGCTCGGCGTGCTCGCGTTCCACACGCTGGTGGCCAAGCCGTTCTACATCCCCAGCGCCTCGATGATGCCGAACCTCATGGTCGGCGACCGGCTGATCGTCAGCAAGTATCCTTACGGCTGGAGCTGGGTCTCGGCGTCGTTCCACCTGCTGCCGCGCAGCGACTGGCGCATCGCCCCGCGCGATCCCGAATACGGCGACATCGTCATCGCCGTCCCGCCGGACCGCGCCGAGGACTACATCAAACGCGTCGTCGCTCTTCCCGGTGACCGGATCGCGCTCGTCGACGGGCAGATTATCCTCAACGGTGAAGCCGTCCCGCAGGAGGTCGAGCCGCGGCTTCGCATCCCGGCCGACCAGCAGATCTGCGACGGCCGCCCATGCCTCGACGTTTTCTGGCAATACCGGACGCGCCTGTCGGACGGCAGCACGGTCTACGAAGTGCCCACGTACCGCGAGACGCTGCCCAACGGCGCCAGCTACCTGATCATCGATCACCAGGATCAGTGGCTCGACAACTTCGACGAGATCGTGATCCCCGAAGGGCACGTGTTCCTGATGGGGGACAACCGCGATCACTCCGCCGACAGCCGCGCGCCTGTCGAAGGCCGCGGGCTCGGCGGGCCGGTGCCGATCTCCAATGTCGGCGGCCGGGCCGAGATCATCACCTTCTCGCTCGACGGGAGCGCCGGGTGGAACCCGCTGAGCTGGCTGCGCGCGTTGCGCACGGAACGGGCCTGGACCACGTTGCGTCCGGAGCTGCGTGACACCGAGGAGGGTGCGAATGGGCAGACCTGAAGCAGACGAAGAAGACCTGTTCGACGACCGCGCGAGCCCGACCAGCATTTCCAGCCCGCAGCTGCGTTTCGAGGCGCAGCGAGCTCTGATCTGGGTCGCCATCGTCGGCCTTGCGGTGCTCGCCATCTACATTGCCCAGGCGCTGCTGGTCATCTTCGGCGCGCTGGTCTTCGCGTCGATGCTGGACGGGGGCGCGCGTCTGCTCGGCCGCTTCCTGCCGATGGGGCGTAGCTGGCGCCTGGCGCTCGTGGCCCTCCTCGCCGTTGCCTTCCTCGCCTGGCTGATCCAGTTCGCCGGCTCGCAGATTTCGCGCGAGGCGGCGCAGCTTCCGCAGATCGTCGAGGCGCAAGCCACCCGCCTCTTTGCCTGGCTCGAGGGACAGGGCTTCGCGATTGACATCAGCAGCGTCCAGAGCGTCATCGGCCAGCTTGCCTCCGGCGTCGGCACCGTCACCCGCGCGATCGGCGGGGTGGTCGGCGCGCTGACCACGCTGTTCCTGATCGCGATTATCGGCATCTACATCGCCATCGAGCCGCGCCTCTACGAACGCGGTCTCGGCTGGATGCTGCCGCGCGAGCAGCGCGAGGACTTCTACGTCACGGTCTCGCGCATGGCGTTCACGATGCGCCGGCTGATGGCCGGGCGCCTGGTCGGCATGGCCTTCGAAGGTGTGTTCACTTACTTCATGCTGAAGATCTACGGAGTGCCGATGGCGGCGCTCCTGGCGATCCTGACCGGGCTTCTCGCCTTCATCCCCAACGTCGGCGCCCTTATTGCCGGCGTGCTGATGGTCCTCGTCGGCTTCTCGGTCAGCTTCGAAATGGGGCTCTACACGGTCTTCGTCTATTTCCTCGTCCAGACCTTCGACGGCTACGTGGTGATCCCGCTGATCGCCAAGAAAACCGTGGATCTCGCCCCCGCGCTGGTCCTCGGCGCGCAGCTGATCATGGGCGTATTGTTCGGCATCATCGGCCTGTTCCTCGCCGATCCGTTGATGGCGATGATCAAGGTCGCGCTGGAGCGCCGCTCCGAATACAATCAGGAAGAGGAGCAGCGGCAGATGGCCGCCGGAGCCGATGGTCCGTAAGTTCCTCTATGCCGTCACGATTTTCCTCGTCCTGCTGATCGTGGGCGCCTTTGCGCTGCGCCTGTGGGGGGAGGATCTCGCCGAGGTCGCGCTCGTCCCGAGCACCGAGTTCGTCGATCAGGCAACCCTGGAGCCGAACGCCTACCGCGATCCGGCGATGTGGTTCGCCCACCCCGAACAACCGCAGGCGAACAATCCCGCCCGCTGGCAACCGGAAGGCGGCGAACTGCCGGCCGAAGACGTCGCTCCCTTCGCGTTGTTCTTCGTCCACCCGACCAGCTATCTCGAACGCGCACAGTGGAATGCGCCGCTCGGCGACGCGCAGTCGCAGCAACGCGCCCGCACGTTCCTGCGCGGCCTTGCCAGCCCGTTTGCCGGCGCCGCGGAAATCTGGGCGCCGCGCTATCGCCAGGCCACTTTCGGCGCCTTCCTGACCGAGCGGGCGGAAGGCCAGCGGGCGATCGACGCCGCGTATCGCGACGTCGCCCTCGCCTTCGACTACTTCGCCGCCCATGCCGACCAAGACCTGCCGATCGTCCTTGCCGGTCACAGCCAGGGCGCGCTGCACCTGATCCGGCTGCTGCAGGAAAAGGTCGCCGGCACACCGCTGCAGGACCGGGTTGCCGTTGCGTACGCGGTCGGCTGGCCGATCTCGATCGAGCATGACCTTCCCGCGCTCGGCCTGCCGGCGTGCGAAACGGCCGAGCAAGCCGCCTGCTTGATGAGCTGGTCGAGCTTCGCCGAACCGGCCGAGCCCGGCCGCTGGCTGCTGCACTACCGCGAATCGCCGGGTCTCGACGGACAGCCGCGCGGCGACAGCGCGATTCTCTGCACCAACCCCGTCACCGGCACGATCGGCGGCCGCGCCGATGCCCCGGCGAACCTCGGCACGCTCAAGCCCAATGCCGATCTTTCGGACGGCGAGCTGATTCCCGCTGCCGTCCCCGCGCGCTGCGATCCTTCGGGCTTGCTGCTGATCGGCGACCCGCCCGATCTTGGCCCATACGTACTGCCGGGCAACAACTACCACGTCTACGACATCCCGCTGTTCTGGCGGAACGTGCAAGCCGACGTGCTGCGCCGCGTCGCCGCCTGGACCGCGCGGTGAGCGGCGCCGCGCCGGTTACCGAAGAGGCCGGCGAATTCCGCGCTGCGCTTCCCGGCGGCGGCGTGCTGATGGGGCTCGACCTCGGCACGCAAACTATCGGCACCGCCTTCTGTGACGCCGGCTGGAGCTTCGCCACCGCCGCCAAGACCTTGCCGCGCGGCAAGTTCGCGCGCGACCGCGCGGCGCTCCAAGCCCTCGCAGCCGAGCGGCGGGTCAAGGGGCTGGTGGTCGGGCTGCCGCTCAACATGGACGGTACGTCGGGCCCGCGGGCCCAGGCGAGCCGCGCCTTCGCTCGCAATCTCGCCGAAGCGCTGGCGCTACCCGTGCTGCTGTGGGACGAGCGCTGGTCCACCACCAGCGCCGAGCGAGCCATGATCGACCAGGACTTCAGCCGCGCCAAACGCGCCGAACGCATCGACAGCCACGCCGCGGCCGTGATCCTCCAAGCCGCCATCGACCGCTTGGCCGGCGGGGTCCTGTAAGAGGACCCGCGACAGCTTAACCCTGCCGCCGGCACATGACCCTTGACAGTTTAAACCATATCGGTTATATGCACGCCCGTCAGCCATGCTGACACGCGGCGGGTGCGGGGGCGGTAAGCGCTTCGCTCTCCTCTCCCGCAGCAGGCCGGCGCACCCTCGGGCATCCGAGAGTGCCCGTTTCCAAGGATGCGAGGACAGGCGCGGTGGACCTCAACGCCGCTGCCTGACTCGGTAAGGCGGCAAGCTGCGAGCCCTGACCGCCAACCGCCTCGCACCGCAGGGCCGAGCAGCGAGTTTAGTCACAGCCCTCGCCGCCGTTCGCAAGCAATGCTCGTGCAAGGCAA
>JAJUJV010000144.1 GCA_029265155.1 Altererythrobacter sp.
CGAGGCCGTACACGGGTCGCCGCTGGCGCGGCATGAGCAGCCGCGGGGCTTGAAGCGGGGCATGCGAGCCTCCCTGCCGCAGGTCCGCCGGTCACGGACAAGGCCGAGCCGGCGCGCGAAGCGGAACAGGCCCGCCGGCCACTCGCAGCAGTCCATCTCCGCAACCGTCCCTCCGGCACCTGCCGGCCGCGCGGTTCCTTTTGCGTTTGCACTGGCGTCGCAGTCCGGGTTCGCCGCCGGATGTTTTCGTATGTCCGTTCGCCCGGAGCCGCTCGAAACGGGCGGCCAGCGCCCTCGACACGCTCAGAACCTGATCACGATGTCCACCATCACCCGATCGGCTCCGTCCACGCCTGCTTCGGCGCGCATCCTGGCCTTGGCGTTGGGGGCAATCTGGATTTCGGGCTTGAAGCCCTGCTCTGGCGGAGGCGGGGGGATCGCGGCAGGGAGGCGGTGTTCCGAGCCGTCGGGCGCGCAGACGACGATCTCGTCGGTGCTGCTGGTACCGCATGCCGGCTCGACCAGGATATCGATCACCAGGCTGCCGTCTTCGCGCGCATAAGAGCGCTCGGCACTCTCGGCTGAGGCATGCTCGGCCGCCTCGGTAACGGCGGGGGCGGGAAGATCATCCATCGGATGCTTTCCCGCCCCTTTCGCCGCGATCAGACCAGTTGGCTGGTGTCGATCGGCAGCTTGCGCACTCGCTTGCCGGTCAGCTTGAACAGCGCGTTGGCCAGCGCCGGGATGACCGGCGGCAGCGCCGGCTCGCCCATGCCGGTCGGCGGGTTGTCGGTGATCACGAACTCGGTGTGAATCCGCGGCGTCATCGGCATGCGCGGGATCTCGTATTCGTGGAAATTGGTCGGCTTGGCGCCGCCGTTCTCGATCTCGACCGCCAGGCCCACAGCCTGGCCGATCCCGTCGATGATCGAACCTTCGACCTGGTTGAGCGCGCCGAACGGATTGATGATGTGGCTGCCGACGTCACCGGCAACCCAGACGTCGTGGACCTGGATTTCGCCGCGCGAACCGAGGCTGACTTCGACCACTTCGGCGAAATAGCCGAGGTGGCTGTAGTAGAAGCCGAAGCCCTTCGCGCGTCCGTCGGGTGTGCCGCCCGACCAGTTCGACATCTGCATCGCCTTTTCGATCACGCCCTTGGCGCGCGGCGGGCTGAAGCCGGGGTTCTGCATCCCGCCCATACCGGGGGTGCCCGGAAGCGGCTCGCGATCGCCGAACAGCTCGAGCATCAGCGCCGGCAGATCGCGGCCCTGGGCATGCGCGACTTCGTCGAGGAACGACTGCATGACGAACGACAGCGCATTCGACTGCGGCGCACGCAGCGCACCCGTCGGGATGCGGGTTTCCATCGTCGACTGCACGTACCGCACGTTCTCGACGAACCGCGCCGGGAACTCGGTCGCTCCCATCGAGGCTTCGAACGGCACTTGGCCGTTCTTCGACAGCGTGACGAAGTGGTCCTCGAACCCGATCAGCTTGTTGTTCGCATCGAGCGCAGCGCGCAGCCGGTGCCAGCCGGCGGGCCGGTAGAAGTCGCTGCGAATGTCGTCCTGCCGGCTCCAGATCAGCTGAATCGGCGTGCCCGGCTTCTTCGCCGCGATCGCCGCCGCCTGGACCATGTAGTCGTTGGTCAGCCGGCGCCCGAAACCGCCGCCCATCCGGGTGATGTGAATGGCGATCTTGTCGGGCGCGACGCCGAGCTGCTGGGCGATGCCTTGCGCCCCCGCCTGCGGATTCTGGGTCGGCGCCCACAGCTCGATGCGGCCGTCCTCGTGGCACAGCGCGGTGCAGTTCATCGGCTCCATCGCCACGTGCGCGAGGAACGGATAGGCGTATTCCGCCTCGAGCACTTTGGCGGCCGAAGCGAAGGCGGCATCGACGTCGCCTTCCTTGTGCAGCTCGCTCTGCGGCGGCTCGGCCCACAGCTCGGCCGCGCGCTTGTCATAGCCGGCGCTGCTGTGGCTGCCCCACTCGCCGTTGTCCCACTGCACCGAGAGCTTCTCGCGCGCTTTGTTGGCGGTCCACCAGTTGTTGGCGATGACGGCCACGCCATCGACCAGCAGCTCAGGGTTGTCGCCGCCTTTCATGACGATCGCGTCTTCCACGCCGGGGACGGCTTTCGCCGCTTCGACATCGGCCGAGACGAGCCGCGCCCCGAAAGTCGGCGCCCGCTCGAACGCGGCGTACTTCATGCCCGGAAGCCGGGTATCGACGCCGAAGATCGGCTCACCCCGCACGATCCGCGCGGAATCGACGCCCGGGATCGAGCGGCCGATGATCTTGAAGTCCTTGGCGTCCTTGAGCTGGACTTTGGCCGGATCGGGCACCGCGACTTTGGCCGCGTCCGAAGCCAGCTCACCGTAGGTCAGCGAACGGCCGGATGCGTCGAGCACTTTGCCCTGTTCGGTCCGCAGCGAGGAAGCGGCGACGCCCCAGCGCTCGGCTGCCGCGGCCAGCAGCATCCGCCGCGCCGCCGCGCCGGTCTGGCGCATCGGCATCCAGTTCATCGGTGTCGAGAAGCTGCCGCCGGCGAATTGGAAGCCGTACTTCTGCGGATTGAAATCGGCCTGGGTGACGCGGACCTGGTCCCAGTCGGCATCGAGCTCCTCGGCGATCAGCATCGGCAGCATCGTCTTGATACCCTGGCCGATCTCCGGATTGCGCGCGACGATCGTGATCGTGTTGTCGGGCGCGATCGAAACATAGGCGTTGAGCGTCGCTTCGGTTCCGCCGGCCGCCGTCGCCGCCTTGGCGATCATCGGCATCGAGGCGCTGAGCATCAGGCCCCCGCCGGCGAGCGCGCCCGCTTTCAGCAGCGTGCGGCGCGAAAGGGCTACAGTCTCAGGCATTGGCCGTTCCCTTCTCCGCCACCATGGCGATCGCGTCGTGGATGCGGGTGTAGCAGGCGCAGCGGCAGATATTGCCGGCCATCGCCTGGTCGATCTGCTGGGAGCTCGGCTTTGGGTTGCGAGCGAGCAGCGCAGTGGCGTTCATCAGCTGCCCGGCCTGGCAATAGCCGCACTGCATCACGTCCTCGTCCACCCAGGCCTGCTGCAGCGCCCGGCCGACCGGGCTCTCGCCCAGGGCTTCGATCGTCGTCACCTTCTTGTCGCCGATCGTGCCGACCGGCAGCGAGCACGAACGGGTCGCGACGCCATCGACATGGACGGTACAAGCCCCGCACAGGCCGACGCCGCAACCGAACTTGGTGCCGACCATGCCCAGCTCGTTCCGCAGCGCCCACAGCAGCGGCATGTCTTCCGGCACGTCGAGCTCGCGCACTTCGCCGTTGATCTCGACCCGATAGGCCATGCAATCCTCCTCGTGGCGCCCTTCGCCGAACAAGCCCGTGTGGGCGCGGCGATCTCCGGACAGAAGTCGATCGATAGTAGTGCATGCCATAGCTTGTGCAAAGCGGTTCGCTAACCGGCAAAATTGTCGCAAATCTTGACAAGCGGGCGCCGCGCCAGCTTACCGTTCCCCAGGGACCGGCCGCGGGATTGCGGGGGAGAGCGATGAGCACGATACCGGCCGACGGTCAGCCCGAAGCGGCCCAATCCAACTTCGAGATCTACCGCTCCGGCGGGACGACGCGGCACATCCGCATGACCGTGAACCTGGTGCTGGTCGCGCGGCGCTGGCGCGCGCTCCTCGACGAGCGGCTGCGGACGATCGGGCAGAGCTCGGCGCGGATGGAAGCGATGGCGGCGATCATCAATTCGCCTTCGCTCAGCGCGCAAGTCGACATTGCGCGGCGGCTCAAGATCGAAGGTCCGACGATGACCCGGATGCTGGACGCCCTGGAGAAGGACGGCCTCGTCGAGCGGCGCACCGATCCGGCGGACCGCCGCACCAAGCAGTTGTGCCTGACCCCCGCCGGCGAAGAGGCGCTGGCGCAGATATTCGGCATCGTCGACGAAATGCGCGCCCGGCTGCTCGATGGTCTCGCCCCGGAGAAGATCGACGAGATCAACGAGCTGCTGACTGGGCTCTCCGCCCGCCTCGACGCCGGCCTGCCGCCACCGCCCGAGAACGACTGACGCCCCGGACGGTGGGCGCCGCCGCTACTCGCTGCGGCCCCAATCCTCGTTGGCCCGGGCGATCAGGTAGGCGTGGATCGCGTCGGTCTCCTCCTGGTCGAGCAGGTCGGCAAAGCTGGCCATGCCTTTTTCGAGGTAAATGCCCTTCAGCACGATGTCGTTGAACTTGCCGTGGGTCTCCGCGGTCATGTGGCGCAAGTCCTTGACCCCGCCGATCGCCCGCTGGCCGTGGCATACCGCGCACGTCTCGGCATAGAGCTGCGCGCCGCGTTGCACCGTCGCTTCGCTGGCACGGAGCGGCGGCGGAGGCTGGACCGGCTCGCGCGCGGCAAGCGGCGGGAGCTGCTGCGTCCCGCCGAGCTTGAACACCAGCAACCGCGCCGGCGCGCGGGGCAGCTCGATGCCCGCCGATTGCTCGATCTGCGCCGCGCCCCCGCCCCACCCGGCGTTGATCGCGACGTACTGCACGCCGTCCAGCATGTAAGTGATGCCGCCCGCGACCGGGGCGCTCTGCGTCGGGTATTCCCACAGCACCTCGCCGGTGCGCGCGTCGAAGGCAGAGAAAGTCTGCTTGGTCGTGCCGGCAAAGACCAGGTCGCTGGCGGTGGCGAGGACGCCGCCGTTGCCGTGGCGCGGTAGCTCGACCTTCCACGCGGCCTGCTGCTTCACCGGGTCCCAGGCGGTCAGCCAGGCTTTCTCGAGCTTGTCGACCTCGGGCTGCAGCTCGGCACGCTTGCGCCCGGCATCGCCGGTATACCCGCCCCAACCGCTGTTGGAGCGGCGCGGCTGCGGCGACCAGCCGGGCTGGACCGCATAGATGAAGGCGGATTGATAGGCCGGGAAATAGGCCAAGCCCGTGCGCGGGCTGAAGGCCATCGGGAACCAGTTGTGCGCTCCGCCCGGCCCGGGCGCGACGAGCGCGGGGTCGGTGGTATAGCGCACCGCCTCGCTGGTGATCGGCCGGCCTTTTTCATCGAACCCTTCGTTCCAGTTCTGGAACACGTGCGCCTCGGCGGAAATGAACTCGCCGGTCGCGCGGTCGAGGACGTAGAAGAACCCGTTCTTCGGCGCCTGCATCAGCACCTTGCGCTGCTTCCCGTCGATTTCCAGATCGGCGCTGATCATCGACTGGGTGCAGGTCCAGTCCCACTCCTCGCCAGGGTTCATCTGGTAATGCCAGGCGTATTCGCCGGTATCGGCGTGGAGCGCGACGATCGAGCAGACGAACAGGTTGTCGCCTTCGTTGTTCGAGCGGTAGAAGCGCGTGTGCGGCACGGCGTTGCCGGTGCCGACGTAAACCAGCTTCAGCTCCGGATCGTAGGCGATCGCGTCCCACGGGTTGGCGCCGCCGCCGAGCTCTTTCCAAAGCCCTTCCTCGGACCAGGTCTCGCGTACCCAG
>JAJUJV010000178.1 GCA_029265155.1 Altererythrobacter sp.
CGCGGAGATGGAGCGCCTCGCGGACCCTTCGAACTACGCCAATGATCTCGACACCGCCTGGCACCGCATCCGCCCGCCCAGCCGCAATGCCGCGGTGCTCGGGCGCCTCAAGGCACTCGCCGCGTGGCGCGAGACCGAAGCTCAGGCCAAGGACATCCCGCGCGGCCGCATCATGCGTGATGAGACGCTGGCCGACATCGCCAGCCATCCCCCCAAGGCGCAGGAAGACCTCGCCAAAGTCCGCGGCCTCAGCCAGGCGTGGAAAGACAACGACATCGGCAAGCGGCTGATGCGGGTGCTCAAGGCAGCCGAGCCGCTGCCCGACGATGAAATGCCCGACAAGCCCAAGCGCGGCGCCCCGCTGGGCAAGGAAGGCGCGCTCGTTGCCGACCTGCTGAAGCTTCTGCTTAAAATCCGCACGCGCGAGATCGATGTGGCCGCGCGGCTGCTGACCCGCTCGGACGAACTCGAAGCGCTGGCTGCCGGCGTGCGCAAGCTGCCCGTTCTCGAAGGCTGGCGGTATGAGGTCTTCGGCCGCGATGCGCTCGAGCTGGTCGAAGGACGGCTCGGCTTCGGGGTGGAAAGCGGGCGGCTCAAAATGACCCGGATCGTTGATGCAGAGGTGGAGAATACCGAGCCGCAGGCAGCCGAATAGCGCGCTCGGTTCCAGCACCCGTTCGTCCTGAGCTTGTCGAAGGACGCGCGGCGGCGCACCATCGTGGTTCGACAGGATAACGCTGAAGCGATAGGTGGTGTGCAACAGCCATGACCACCTACCTTCCGACCATCAAGCAGCTCCAGTATCTCGTCGCGCTGCACGAGCACGGCCACTTCGGCCGCGCGGCCGAGGCCATGTTCGTCTCGCAGTCGACGCTGTCAGCAGGCATCCGCGAGCTCGAATCGCTGCTCGGCGTGACACTGGTCGAACGCAGCCGGCGGGTGGTGCGGTTCACGCCGCTCGGCAACGCCGTCGTCGACAAGGCGCACCGGCTGTTGCGCGAGGCTGAAGAACTCAGCGATCTCGTCCAGGCTTCGGGCAAGCCGTTGACCGGCGAACTGAGGATGAGCGTCATCCCGACGATCGCGCCATTCCTCCTGCCGCGCATCCTGCCGCGGCTGCGCCGCGAACGTCCGCAGCTCAAGCTCTACTTGCGCGAGGAAGTCAGCGGCGACGCCGTCGAATCGCTCCATCACGGACGGGCCGACTGCGTGCTGCTCGCCCTCCCCTTCGCAACCGGGGAGGTCGACCAGGAGCATATCTGCGCCGACAAGCTTTTCGTCGCCTTTCCGAAAGACGATCCGCGCAATCCGCCCGACTCGATCCCGCCGGCGATGATCGACGAGAACCACCTGTTGCTTCTGGAGGACGGGCACTGCTTGAGGGAGCACGCGCTCTCGGCTTGCAACCGGCCCGAGTTGCGCGCTTCGGCAACGATGATCGGGACCAGCCTCCACACGCTTGTGCAGATGGTCGACAACGGCCTCGGCATGACCATGCTGCCGGAGATGGCAATCGATGCCGGCATCCTGCGCGGCACTCAGGTGGTCGCGCGCCCGCTCAAAGCCAAGAACGCCAGCCGCGAGATCGCGCTGATCTGGCGCAAGAACAGCCCGCGGGCCGAAGAATTCCGGCTGCTGGCGAAAGAATTGCGAGCCGGCTGAGGCCGGCGGCTTAGAAGCCCCGCAGGTGGCTCGGTTCTCCGGGCGGGGACAGCACCCAGAAGCCTCCATGCGGCACGCACCTCAGGCGGCCAAGGCTGCGGTCGCCCTCGAACAGCTCGGCCTCGCGCCCCCGGCATTGCTGCTGAGCGTGGTGGAGCGCGGACTCCGCGCCGGAGGCTTCGAACTCGATCGTTCGGGCGACGCCGCGCCCATCCTCCGCCAGGACGAGCCGGTACGTGTGTTGCAAATGGTTTCGTGGCGACCGCATCACGGGTCCCCTTGCCTGAGTGGGGGGTCAGTATACGTTATCCACAGGTTGAAACAACAACTGGCTCCGGGTCCTCCGCCCCGTGGGACGCCCCTCAATCCATGTGCTTCAAGCCGACTCGCAAGTAGTCCCAGCCGGTAATCAGGGTCAGGATGGCCGCGGCCCAGAGGCTGATCAGGCCAACCAGATGCACCCACTGATTCGCCAGCGTTCCACAATCCTGCTCCAGCGACTGGCAAGGCTGGCCATGAACCGCTCCGCCGAGGATAAGGGCCCCCAACGCCACGAGCTGGAACGTCGTTTTCCATTTCGCCAGCCTGCTGACGGGCACCGACACCTGCAGGCCGCCGAGAAATTCGCGCAGGCCCGAAACGGCGATCTCGCGCACCAGAATGATCAGCCCGGCAATCACGTGCATGTCGCCGACATAAGGTCCACGTAGATAGCCCTGAGCGGTGAGCACCAGGATCACCACCGCCACCATGATCTTGTCGGCGATCGGGTCGAGGAAGATGCCGAGGCGCGAAACTGCGCCGCTCGAACGCGCGAGATAGCCGTCGAAGTAATCGGTAATGCCCATCAGGCAGTAGAGCCCGAATGCCAATGCGTAGCCGAAATTCCAGTTCGGCCACCACAGCAGGAACGCGAGCAGCGGCAGCGCCACGATTCGCGACAAGGTCAGAATGTTCGGGAGCGACATCATCGAGTGCAGCCCTAGCCTTTTGCGCCACCGGGAAAAAGTGCGGTGCTAGGTTGTTCTTGGCGGCGAGGCGGCTAAGCCGGGAGCCGCAACAGAGAGGTACGCCCGCGGGCCATGCTGACATCGACATACCTGCTGCGGCAGCGACGGTTCCTCCCGCTGTTCGCGACGCAGTTGCTCAACGCGTTCAACGACAACCTGTTCAAGAACGCGATGGTGCTGTTCGTCGTGTACAGCGTGTACAACTCCGAAGAGGCGGAGGCGCAGTTCAGCGCGATCGCTTCCGGCCTGTTCATCCTGCCGTTTTTCGTGCTCTCCGCGCTTTCGGGCCAGCTGGCGGACATGCGCGACAAGGCGGTCATCATCCGCTGGGTCAAAGCGGCCGAAATCGCGATCATGACCGTCGGCGCCGCCGGCCTGCTGATGGCCTGGCAGGACATTCTGACGCAGGCCATGGCCATTCCGCTGATGCTGCTGGCCCTGTTCGCGATGGGCATCCATTCGACGTTCTTCGGGCCGATCAAGTATGCGATCCTGCCGCAACACTTGGAGAAGGATGAAGTGCTGGCCGGCACCGGTCTGGTCGAGGCCGGGACGTACATCGCCATTCTCGCCGGGACGATCCTGGCCGGCTACCTTCCGGTCGAGTGGGCAGCGGTCGCGGTGATGGCCACCGCTGTGATCGGCTATGTCACCAGCCGGCAAGTGCCGCCGGCCCCGCCCTACGAACATGGCCAGCCGCTCGATTGGCACCTGCTGCGTGCCTCGTTCAACCTGGTGCGCAACACGATGCACCAGCGCGAGGTATTCTATGCGATCCTCGCGATCAGCTTCTTCTGGACCATCGGCGCGGTGCTGTTCATCCAGTTCCCGCCCCTCGCCAAGAACGTGCTGTTCGCCAGCAAGGAAGTCGCGAGCCTGTTCCTGGTGATCTTCTCGATCGGCGTGGCGATCGGCTCGGTGGCGATCAACGCGCTGCTCAAGGGCGATGTCTCGGCGCGCTACGCCCCGGTTTCCGTACTGTTCATGGGCGCTTTCGTCGCGGCGTTCTGGCTGGTCTGCCACGAATGGGC
>JAJUJV010000107.1 GCA_029265155.1 Altererythrobacter sp.
CTTGCGCTGCAGTTCTTCGGTCGGCGCGATCCGCGGGATCATGTCGACCAGGTGGCCATCGTCGGGGATGCTGTCCTGCATGTTCGGGTGCGGCCAGTCCGTGCCCCAGATGCAGCGATCGGGATAGTCCTCGACCAGCGGACGCACGGCCTCGGCGAACGCGTTCCACGGATCGCCGGTCGGGTCGAGGCGGTCGGGGCAGGTCGGCTTGAAGTGGATATCCGGCCGGCTGTCGAGCAGCGCGCGGAAGGCGCGCATGTCGGTGCCGTCGGGCCCTTGCGTCACATCGGGCCGGCCCATGTGGTCGATCACCAGCGGCACCGGGATCGCATCCATGAACGGCCGCAGCTCTTCGAGAATGTCGGCTTCGAAATAGATTACGATATGCCATCCCGCGGGCAGCCGGCGACTGACTTCGAGGAACTTGTCCTTGGGCGCGTCATCGACCAGGCGCTTCAGGAAGTTGAAGCGGATGCCGCGCATCCCGCCGTCATGCAGGCGCTGCAGCTCCTGCTCGGAAATCGCCGGATCGACCACCGCCACGCCGCGCGCCTTGCCATTTGACTTGGCGATCGCATCCAGCGTCGCCGCATTGTCGGTGCCGTGGCAGCGCGCCTGGACGATCACGTTCTTGGCGAAACCCAGGTGGTCGCGCAGTGCGAACAGCATGTCCGGCCCGGCATCGTCCGGCAGGTACTTGGCCTTGGGGCTGAACGGGAACTCGGCCATCGGGCCGAACACGTGGCAGTGCGCGTCCACCGCGCCGGGCGGCGGAGTGTAGCGCGGCTTCGAAGGGTTCGCGTGCCAGGAAACGATGCGGCCCGATTGTTTAGCGGTCATGCGAATACGGTTCCGTCCATAAGCTTGCGGGCCGTGCGGAGCAGCGCGGCGCTCGTCACGTCGCCCGCGTCGTTTACTTCGAGCACGCAGGTCATCTCACCCGTCGGATGCTCGACCGAGAGAGTCTTGCGGCTCCCCCCGGGAATGGTCGCGACTTCCGCGGCGGGCGAACCCTCGACCAGGCACGCCGTCGCGACGCTCACCGCGCCGAGTACGCCGATCGTCGCGTGGGCGCGGTGAGGAATGAAGCTCCGCACGGTCACCGCGCCGCCGTGCTGCGGCGGGGCGACGAGCATCATCTTGGGGACGGACTTTTCCTTCACGTCCCCCAGGTTCATACGCGGCCCGGCGGCGAGGCGGATCGCCTCGATCTTCGCGCGCATCTCGGCGAACTTGTCGGACTCGAGCTCCTCACGGGTTTCGAACCCGGTGGCGCCGACATCCTCGGCCTTGAACACGATGCACGGCATGCCGTTGTCGATGAGGGTGCAGCGAACGCCCTCGATCTCGTCCACCGCCTGGCCCGTCGGCAGCAGCGCGCCGCACGAGGAGCCGGCGGTGTCGCGGAACTCGAGCGGGACCGGCGCGTGGCTACCGGGAACGCCGTCGATCTTCGCGTCGCCGGCATAGTTCACCTGCCCGCGGGGCGTCTGCACTGTGGCGACCGCCACCTGGCCGGTGTTCTCCATGTAGATGGCAACCCGGGTTTCGTCGCCGGTGGCAGCCACCAGGCCGCGCTCGATTGCGAACGGACCGATGCCGGCGAGGATATTGCCGCAGTTCTGCGCATCGGTGACGATCGCTTGGTCGACGAAGACCTGCAGGAACAGGTAGTCGACGTCGATCCCTTCCCGCTCGCTCTTCTTCACCACCGCGACCTTGCTGGTCAGCGGGTCGGCGCCGCCCATGCCGTCGATCTGCCGCGGATCGGGCGAACCCATCACCCGCAGCAGGAAGGCATCGCGCTCGGCGGTGTCCTGCGGCAGGTCCGAGGCGAGGAAGTAGCCGCCCTTCGACGTGCCGCCGCGCATCCACATCACGGGCGCTGAAGTTACCATGCTCCCACTCCTCCGGGCGGAAAACCGGTTCCCACTTTTCCTGAGGAGTGGGGCATCAGATCCACTTGAGGCCCATGTCGGTGAGCTTCTGGCGGAAGCCGTACATGTCGAGGCCGAGCTCGCCCGCAGCGAGGCGCTTGCGCTTGTCGCCTTCGTTGGCTTCGCGCTTCTGCGCCGCCTCGAGCACTTTCGCGGCTTCGGCGCGCTTCACCACGCACACACCGTCGTCGTCGGCCACGATCACGTCGCCCGGCTCGATGTAAGCGCCGGCGCAGACCACCGGTACGTTGACGCTGCCGAGGCTGGCCTTGATCGTGCCTTGCGCGAAGATGCGCTTCGACCAGACCGGGAAGTTCATTTCCTGGAGGTCGCGCACGTCGCGCACGCCGGCGTCGATGATCAGCCCGCGCACACCGCGCGCCTGGGCGCTGGTGGCGAGGAGATCGCCGAAGTAGCCGTCTTCGCAAGGGCTCGTCGGCGCGATCACCAGCACGTCGCCTTCGCGGCACTGCTCGATGGCCGCATGGACCATGTAGTTGTCGCCCGGCGGAACGGAGATCGTCACCGCCGTCGCGGCGATGCGGGCACCCGGGTAGATCGGTCGCATGTAGCTGGCGAGGAGACCGGTGCGGCCTTGCGACTCATGCACCGTGGCGACGCCGCAAGCGGCAAGCCCGTCTACGACCGACAGCTCTGCGCGTTCGATGTTCTGGACGACAACACCGTGCATTTTGTGCGATTCCTCCTGCTATGCTGCTGGCGTCGGTGGCCCCCGAGCCTCTTTCCGTCAAGAGCAGCGAGACCAGCGGTGGGCCGCCTGGCAAACTTGTAAGTAACACTTACATTCACTAACGCGAAAGCTAAGCGGATGTCAGACAAGGTTGCCCTCTCTCTTGCCCCCGGGGTGGCATTGATCGGCTTCGGAGAAGCCGGCGAGAGATTCGCCCGTGCCGGCGCCTGGCGCGGCCGGTCGTGGGGCTGGGACATTGCCGCCGACCGCCGCGAGTTGATGCCGGAGTGCCAAGTCGATGCGGTTGCCAATCCGGCGGACGCGTTGGACGACGCCGACATCGTTCTGTCGCTGGTCACTGCCGATGCAGCACTCGACGCTGCGTGTAGCTATGCACCGCTGCTAAAGCCGGGCGCGTTCTGGTGCGACATGAACTCGGTGTCGCCCGACACCAAGCGCGAGGCCGCCGCTGCGGTCGACGGCGCCGGCGGGCGCTATGTCGACGTCGCGGTCATGGCGCCGGTGGAGCAAGCCTTGTCAGTGCCACTACTGGTCGCCGGCCCCGCTGCCGCCGACGCGCTGGTCTTGCTGAAGCGGCTCGGGTTCACGAACGTGAGGTGCGTTGGCGAGGAAGTGGGCCGGGCATCGGCGATCAAGATGATCCGGTCGGTCATGGTGAAGGGGCTGGAGGCGCTGAGCCTGGAATGCGCAACGGCGGCCGAGGCGGCCGGCGTGCTTGACGAAGTGACCGCGTCGCTCGACGCTTCCGAGAAGCCTCTCGGCTGGAGCGAACGCTTCGCCTACAATCGCGAACGGATGGCAACGCATGGCTTGCGTCGTGCGGCCGAGATGGAAGAATCTGCCAAGACCCTGCAGGGTCTTGGCGTGGAGCCGGTGATGACGCGCGGCACGATCGTGCTGCAGCGGCGCACCGCCAAATCCCGTTAGAACGAGAGGGAACATGACGCTGATCATCGATTGTCACGGTCACTACACCACGGCTCCCGAGCCGCATAACCAGTGGCGCGAGGCGCAGAAGGCCGCCTTCAAGGAAGGCAGCGCCCCGCCGCCTTACCCGACGATCAGCGACGATCAGATTCGCGAGACGATCGAAGCCAATCAGCTCAAGCTGATCAAGGAACGCGGCGCCGATCACACGATCTTTTCGCCCCGGGCCTCGGCGATGGCCCACCACGTCGGCGACCAGGCTGTCAGCGAGGCGTGGTCGATCGCCTGCAACGACCTGATCTACCGCGTCACCCAGCTCTATCCGGAATGGTTCACCGGCGTCTGCATGCTGCCGCAGAGCCCTAAGGCGGATCTTACCGCCTCAATCAAGGAGCTGCGCCGCTGCGTCGAGGAGCTCGGCTTCGTCGGCTGCAACCTCAACCCCGATCCGGGCGGCGGGCACTTCACTCATCCGCCGCTGACCGACGAGTACTGGTTTCCGATCTACGAGGCGATGTGCGAGCTCGACGTTCCGGCGATGATCCACGTCTCGGGCTCGTGCAATCCGGCGATGCACGCCACCGGCGGCTTCTACATCGCGGCGGACACGGTCGCCTTCATGCAGCTTCTCGAAGGGGACCTTTTTGGCCGCTTCCCGAATTTGAGATTCATCATACCGCACGGCGGCGGCGGCGTGCCATTCCACTGGGGTCGCTATCGCGGCCTCGCGGATATGCTGAAGCAGCCGAGCCTGGACGAACACCTGATGAACAACATCTATTTCGACACCTGCGTTTATCACCAGCCGGGCATCGACCTGCTGGCGGAGGTGATCGATACGAAGAACATCCTGTTCGGCAGTGAAATGGTCGGAGCCGTCCGCGGGATCGATCCCACCACCGGCCATTATTTCGATGACACTAAGCGATACATTGATGCCCTGCCGCTGGACGAAGCTGCTAGACATGCAATTTACGAAGGCAACGTGCGGCGGGTCTTCCCGCGGCTCGATGCGAGACTGAAAGCGCAGGGTAGATGACTAGTTCCGATGCCGCCGTCACCGCCATGGGTCTCGCTCGCTGCGAGAAGCCGGAGCGGTATATCAAACAGCTCGTCAGCCACTGGAGCCACAAGATGGCGACCAGCTATGACGAGGGCGACGGCATGGGATCCTTCCCGTTCTCCGAGCTCGAGAACGCGGTGATGACGGCGCGCCCGGAAGGGATCGCCATCACTCTCGTCACCGCCGACCGCGAGCGCAACGTGCACCTTCGCGGCGTGATCGAGCGGCATATCGATCGGTTCGCCTTCCGCGAGGCGCCGCTCACTTACGAATGGACCGAACAATGAGCGACAAGAAAAAAGAGCGCATCGACATTCACGAGTACCTTGCCCAGTTCGACGACATACCGGGCACTCGCGTCTTCACCGCGCAGCGCGCGCGCAAGGGGTACAACCTCAACCAGTTCGCGATGAGCCTGATGAAGGAAGAGAACCGCAAGCGGTTCCTCGCCGACGAAAGCGCATATCTCGACGAATGGAACCTGACGCCCGCCGCCAAGCAGGCCGTGCTCGATCGCGACTACAACGCGATGATCGACGAAGGCGGGAACGTCTACTTCCTCTCGAAGCTATTCTCCACCGACGGCAAGAGCTTCCAGTTCGCGGCCGGGTCGATGACCGGCATGACCCAGGAAGAATACGCCGAAATGATGCTGAAGGGTGGGCGCAAGCCCGACGGCGTCCGCTCCATCAAAGGAGGTTACTGATCATGGCCCGTGTCACTACTGGCATTACCACCAGCCACATCCCGGCGCTCGGCGCCGCCATCCAGACCGGCAAGACCGGCGACGACTACTGGAGCCCGGTTTTCGAAGGCTATCAGCCGATCCGCGACTGGATCAAGCAGCCCGGAAACATGCCCGACGTCGTGGTGCTGGTCTATAACGACCACGCCTCGGCGTTCGACATGAACATCATCCCCACGTTCGCGATCGGCTGCGCAGAATCGTTCAAGCCCGCCGACGAAGGCTGGGGACCGCGTCCGGTTCCCGACGTGATCGGACACCCCGACCTCGCCTGGCACATCGCGCAGAGCCTGATCCTCGACGATTTCGACATGACCATCCTGAACCAGATGGACGTCGACCACGGCTGCACCGTGCCGCTCAGCATGATCTTCGGCGAGCCCGAGGAATGGCCGTGCAAGGTCATCCCGTTCCCGGTCAACGTCGTGACTTATCCGCCGCCCTCGGGCCGCCGCTGCTTCAACCTCGGCGACAGCATCAAGGCCGCGATCGAGAGCTTCCCCGAAGACCTCAACGTCCATGTCTGGGGCACCGGCGGCATGAGCCACCAGCTCCAGGGACCGCGTGCCGGCCTGATCAACAAGGAGTTCGACCTGAACTTCATCGACCAGCTGATCAAGGACCCCGAGACGTTGAGCAAGATGCCGCACATCGAGTACCTGCGCGAAGCCGGCTCGGAAGGCATCGAACTGGTCATGTGGCTGATCATGCGCGGCGCGCTCGGCGACAAGGTGAAGGATCTCTACACCTTCTACCACATCCCCGCCTCGAACACCGCGCTCGGCGCGCTGATCCTCCAGCCAGAGGAAACCGCCGGTGAGGCGCTCGAGCCGCGCAAGATCATGAGCGGCCACAGCCTCAGCGCTGCGGCCTGACCTTCCTCCCCTCCCGCTCGCGGGAGGGGCCCCGGGTGGGCTTTGCACCACCCCTCGAACACACCCACTCGATCCCCTCTCGGACGCGGGAGGGGATTGCAATTTAGGAGCTCCCCCATGCGCATGGCCCTCGCCGGCGCCGGTGCCTTCGGTGAAAAGCATCTCGACGGCCTCAAGAACATCGACGGGGTCGAGATCGTCTCGATCATCTCCCGCCGCGCCGAACAGGCCGCGGAAGTCGCCGCCAAGTACGGCGCCAAACATTCCGGCACCGAGCTGTCCGAAGCGCTCGAGCGCGACGATGTCGATGCGGTGATCCTCTGCACCCCCACCCAGATGCACGCCGAACAGGCGATCGCCTGCATGGACGCCGGCAAGCACGTTCAGGTCGAAATTCCGCTTTCGGATTCGTGGGCCGATGCCGAGGCAGTGCTCAAGAAGCAGCAGGAAACCGGGCTCGTCTGCATGGTCGGCCATACCCGCCGCTTCAATCCGAGCCACCAGTACGTCCACAACAAGATCGTCGCCGGCGAGCTGGCAATCCAGCAGATGGATGTGCAGACCTACTTCTTCCGCCGCAAGAACATGAACGCCAAGGGCGAGCCGCGCTCGTGGACCGACCACCTGCTCTGGCACCACGCGGCGCACACGATCGACCTCTTTGCCTACCAGGCGGGCAAGATCGTCACGGCCAACGCCATCCAGGGCCCGAAGCATCCGGAACTCGGCATCGCGATGGACATGTCGATCCAGTTGAAGAGCGAGACTGGGGCGATCTGCACGCTGTCGCTCAGCTTCAACAACGACGGTCCGCTCGGCACCTTCTTCCGCTACATCGGCGACACCGCCACTTACATCGCGCGCTACGACGATCTCGTCACCGGCAAGGAAGAGCCGGTCGACCTCACCGGAGTTGCGGTGTCGAACAACGGCATCGAGCTGCAGGACCGCGAGTTCATTGCCGCGATCCGCGAAGGTCGTGAGCCGAACAGCTCGGTCGCCCAGGTGCTCGATTGCTACCGCGTGATCGGCGAGCTGGCCGCCAGCCTGGAGGCGCAGGACGGTTGGTCCTGACGCTTCCCTAGGCGGCCGTTAACCATTCGGCATCAGCTCTGCTTTAAGAAGCCTCGCCAGCGACGGGCGAGAACATAACGCAGGGGAGTGCCATGGCTGAGCTGGATCGGATCTTGGGCGAGGCTCAGGAAACGCACAAACAAATGCAGGCAGCGGCGAAGTCGAGCCATGAGCGGGCGGTGCGCGACATCGTCCGCCTCCGCACTCGCTTCGCCACGCTGGTGGCCGAGATGATGGGGGCCATTCGCGGCGATGTCCGCCTGCAGGCCTCCCCGGACCTGGCGCGAGAGTTCGAAGCCAAGTTCTTCGAGATGCGTCAGGCGCTGGCCCAACACCAAACCAACTGGCGCAGCACCAACATCGACGAGGATCCGGCGGGGTACCGCCAATCGGTCGACCAACTGGGTCGCAAGCAGGACGAATTCTACGCCTGGGCCCACGGCACGCTGGCCCGGCTCTAATCAGGGGCTTGCTTCGCCCGGTCCGCCTCTGCACATGAGGCGGCGATGAGCAACA
>JAJUJV010000151.1 GCA_029265155.1 Altererythrobacter sp.
CTTCATCAGCCCGAGCACTTCGGTGCGGAAGTCGTCGCGCCGGTCCGACCAGCGCAGACCGCCGCGGGCGACGGGGCCGGAGCGCAAGTGAATACCTTCGACCCGCCGCGAATAGACGAAGATCTCGCGCCACGGCACCGGTTGGGGAAGGCTTGGGACCTGCGCCGAATCGAGCTTGAGCGCGAGCGCTTCCTCGCCGGCGGGAGCAAAGGCGTTAGTGCGAAGGATGGCGGCGACGACGCCCCAATAGAGGCGGAGCAGGCGGTCGTCGTTGATCGCAGCGACGCCGGCGAGGCCGGTGCGGATCGCGTCTTCGGCCTGGGCGCTTTCCGCAGTCCGATCACCTGCAAAGGCGGGATCGTGGCGGACCCGGAACAGCTTGATCAGCGCGCGAGTCACGGCGGGGGCGCTGCGCAGGGCATCGACAACGGTGTAGATCGTGAAGCTGACGCCCACCTGGCGCAAATAGCGGTAGATCGCGCGCAGCCAGTCAGCCTCTTGCGCGCTCATGCCAGTGCCGACGATGAGCCGGTTGAACACGTCGTCTTCGGCCATGCCGTTGATGACCGCGGCAACCGCGTCTTCGATCGCTTCGGCGCGGCCGAGCAGCGGCTCTGACTGCTCGCCTGCGGGAAGGCACAAGTGGAAGTCGTGGATCGTGCCGCTTTCCGGCCCGGAGATGCGGGTCGGCTGCTCGAACAAGACACGGAACCCGAAGTTCTCGAGCGCCGGCACTGCGTCTGACAGCGGCATCGGTCCGCCAAGCTGGTAGATCTTGAGCCGCAACTGGTTGGCCGGATCGTCCGGGTGGCGATAGAGCCGGGCATCCCGCCGCAGCGGCCAGAGCACCTGGTCTGCGGCAAGACGGCGCAGGCGCTCAATGTCGCGGGCGGCTTCGGCCGGTCCGTAGGCGATGCGATAGCCTTCGGGGAACCCCTCCGCGTAGCGGGTGGCGAGCGCAGCGGCGCGGCTCGGTTCCTCGCTTTGGGCAAGCGCAGCTTCGACGGCGTCCACCCAGCCGCGCAGCATGTCCGCCAACTCGCCTTCGACTTCTGCAGCATCGGGTTGATGCGCTTCGCCGCGGAAATCGAGCACGTAGCGCAGCACGGCGAGATTGCCGCCTTCGACCTGCAGGCTCCAGTCGATCGTGTCGGCGCCGCTGGAGTGTTCGAGCAGGTCCTGGATGCGCAGCCGGACGCGGGTCGACATCATGTCGCGCGGCAGCCAGACGAACGCGAACAGGTGCCGCCTCAGGGGCGCCATTACCAGCGCGAGGCGTGGGCGGGGCCGATCGGCCAGCGCCATTGTTGCCGTGGCGACCCGGGCGAGATCCTCGTCGGTGAAGCCGATGACGAGGTCGTGCGGCAGCACGGTCAGCGCATGGATCAGCGCCTTGGCATCGTGGCCGCCGCGCTGGAAACGCAGATCCCGCGCGATCCGATCGAGATGGCGCCGCAGCACGGGCACGTCCTGCGGCGGGGCGGCGAGCGCGGCGCTGGTCCAGATGCCGGCATGAATGGAGAGAGCCGCGACTTGCCCGTCTTCGACGACTGGGACGATGATCAGGTCCAGCGGGACGCGGCGATGCACCCGCGATAGCCGGTTTGCCTTGACCATCAAGGGCGCTTCGGTGCCGTTCTTCTCGAACCAGGCGAAGGCCCGCTCGTAGGTCTCGGCTGCGACCAATTCACGCGCGCTCTTGCGGCAAATACCGAGGCGCTGGGCCTGCTTGCCGCTGCGGGCGTGCGTGAGGTGGCCGAGCAAGGTCAGCATCCCGCCTTCGAACCAGCGCAGCAGCTCGGCGCCTTCGGGGTCGCTGAGTCGGTCGGCATCGGCGGCCATCAGCGCCCGCATCTTGTGCCAATCGCCCACGGCAACGCGAACGTCGGCGAGTGTCAGCGCCAACTCCCGCTCGAGAATGCGGCGCTCCTTGGCATCGACCCGGCCGGTCTCGAGATAAATCATCGATTCGAGAATGGCGCTGGCATCGCTCTCGTTCGCCAAATCCGAGAGGCGCCCTTCAGTGTCCCTTTTGACCGGCAGAATCGGATGAAGCAGCAGATCGATGGCAAGGTTCTGCGCAGCGATCGTCGCCGCGATGGAATCGACCAGGAACGGCATGTCCCGGTTGATGATGGCGATCCGAGTCACGCGCCGCTCGCCGGTTGCGGAGCGGACCAGCAGCGCGGCTTCGCCTTCGGCGCGGTTGGCAGCGGCTTCGAGCAGGAAATCGGCCGCTTCGTCGAGCTTTTCGCCGGTCAGCGGAGGCTCGCCAGGCAGGAGCGAATGGGCCAGTCGGTCGCACAAGCCGCGGATCAGCTTGCGCTCCGCCGTCGCTGTTCCGCCGTTCTTTGCCTTACCCTGCCGCTGCGCAGTGGCCATGCCTCCAAGTCTCCCGCCAGTTGTCTGCTCGAGGCCAACGGCCTTGCAGCAATGCTCGTTCCGGCAAGCCTTACAGCGAACCGACCGCGGGGACACCCCCAACCGGTCTCTTATGAAACCGCCTGCATCGTCAGTTCGAGCGAGCGGTGCCGAGCGGCAGGATCGTAAGTGGCGCCCGAGACGATGAGCTCGTCCGCCTGAGTGCGCTCGACAAAACGGGAAATACGGTCGCGAACCGTCTCGGGCGAGCCAACGGCCCGAACCTGGCTCAGGTGCTCGATCATCGCCCGCGCGCTCAGCGGCAGGCTGTCGCGGTAACCCGGCACCGGCGGCGGCAGCTTGCCCGGGTCGCCGCTGCGCAAGCGGACGAACGACTGGTCCTGGCTGGAGGCGAGCAGTTCCGCCTCCTCGTCGGTATCGGCGCAGATCACCGTCATCGCCGCCATCGCGTGCGGCCTGTCGAGATAGGCCGAGGGGCGGAACTGGGTGCGATAGGCGCTCAGCGCAGCATCGAGATGGTCGGGCGCGAAATGGCTGGCGAACGCGTAAGGCATGCCGAGCCGGGCAGCGAGCTGGGCGCCGAACAGGCTGGAGCCGAGCATCCACATTTCGACTTTCGCGCCGAATCCGGGCGTAGCGACGATCGGCAGATCGACGTCGCCGGTGAACAGCGCGCGCAGCTCCACGACGTCCTGCGGGAAGTATTCGGCCGCCTCGCGCAGGTTCTTGCGCAAGGCCTGGCCGACGATACCGGCTGCCCCTGGTGCCCGGCCGAGACCGAGATCGACGCGGCCGGGGAACAGGCCGTCGAGAGTGCCGAACTGTTCAGCGATGACGAACGGGTTGTGGTTGGGCAACATGATCCCGCCCGCGCCGATGCGGATGGTCGAGGTCATGTGGCCGATGTGCGCGAGAACCACCGACACCGCGCCGCCGGCAATTCCCGCGGTGGCGTGATGCTCGGCGACCCAGAAGCGTTTGTATCCGGCCGCTTCGGCGGCAGCGGCAAGGCGGCCCGCTTCGGCGAGCGCTTCAGAAATGCCGCTTCCTTCGCGGACCGGGACGAGATCGAGGACGGAAAGGGGGATCATGGCGCGGCTTCCTCCGCGGCCGGTTCGGCGAGCTGGGCGAGATAGCCGCGCGCGGTCGCGGCAGCTTCGCTGTCAGGCTCGATTTCGACTACCGACCGCCAGCTCGCTTCGGCGGCGGCTTCGCGGCCCTGCAGCATGGCGATGACGCCGGCTTCGAGCCCCACTTCGGGGTAGTCCGGGGCCAGAGCCACCGCGGTTTCGATCAGCCCTTGCGCTTCGTCGAGCTTGCCGAGGCGGCGGGCGAGGGTGGCGGAGAGCAGCCAGGCCAGCGCATTCTGGGGATCGAGGCTGCGCGCGGCTTCGAGCGCGCCTTCCGCCTCGGTTTCGCGCCCTTTGAGGACGAGAGCGCGCGCCCGGTCGGTTTCGACGATCGAGCGCAGGCCGTCATCGGCGGCCGCTTGGGCATCTTCGGCGGCAATGGTCAGCGAGATCAAGGCCGCGTCAGCGCGCTCTTCCGCCAGCGCCGCATTGGCGGCCATCGTCGCCAGCTGGGCGCGCCGGAAGGCGTTGCTGGGCAAAGCCGCCTCGCGTGCGGCGAGAAAAGCCCGTTCGGCGGCGTCCCAGCGCAGCAGCAAAGTATAGGCATAGCCGAGGCACTGCTGCGGATAGCTGGTTTCCGCCCCGCTCGCTTCGCCGAGCCATGTGCTCGCCTCGGTGATGGCGGTGGCCGGATCGGCTCGCGCCTGTTCGAGGCAGACGTCGAGCCGCGCCTGCTCCAGCGGAACCTGGCTGGTAGCGGCCTGGGCAAGAAGCAGGGAATGGAAGAAGGCGGAAAGCATCGGATGTTCCGGTCAGGCCAGCGCAGCGACGGTGCGCAGGAGCAGGGCGATGTCGCCGTCGCGCGAGAGGCGGTGGTCGCCTCCCTTGACCAGTGTCACCTGCACATCCTGTGAACGCAGCGCGGCCGCCAGGCGCAGCGAGATCTCGGGCGGAACGTCGGCATCCTCCTGCCCATGCAGCAGGCGCACCGGGCTATTGATCGCGATCTCGCCATCGAGCAGGCGCCGTGCCTGCCCGTCGTGCCAGAAACCCGGGTAAGTCGGAGTAGGCTCGGGCCCGTAGAGATTGTCCTGGAACACGGTCTGGCCGGCTTCGAGACGCTGCTTCTCTTCCGCCGAATAGCCCCAGTCGGTGAAGTCGGGCGCAGCGGCGATACCGACGAGGCCGACGACCGTTTCCCGCAGCGCTTGAGCCAGGAGCAGCATCAGCCAACCGCCCATCGAGGAGCCGACCAGCACGACCGGACCCGGCACTTCGCTGGCGAGCAGCGCTTCGACTTCCTCTTGCCAGCGGCTCAGCGTGCCGTCGGCAAAGGCGCCGGCGCTCTCGCCGCATCCCGAATAGTCGAGCAACAGGCAGCCGCGCCCCTCAGCTTGCGCCCAATCGTACAGCGCGGTGGCCTTGCTCCCGGCCATGTCGGACATGTAGCCGGGCAAGAAGACAAGCGTCGGCCCCTCCCCTTGGCAATGGCGGAAGGCAATGCGGCGCCCGTCGGGCATGGCGTGGAAGCTGGGCTGGGTCATGGCCTTGAGATGGCCACGCGCCGCCGCGAGGGCAAGTTTCAGCGTTTCAGAGCAAAGCGGGTGATTTCTTCCAGCTCCTGCGCCAGCAGCAACTCGGCCGCCTGACTGTTGGTGAGCAACGCGCGGTGCAGCGCGGTCAGGCGCCTGACGAGCCGCTCC
>JAJUJV010000136.1 GCA_029265155.1 Altererythrobacter sp.
CCCTTCGCCGGCTTCGATGCGGAAGAACTGGTCGCGATCATCATGCACTTCGGCGCCGATTTCCTCACCGGGGTTCAGCGACATTACCACCAGCTGCAGGTTGTGGCCGGTATAGAGCACGCGGCGGAAGTCACCATTCTCCTTGGTGACGCGCTCGATGTCGTGGACGTAACCTCTCATGGCGCTCGATCTCCTGCTTGTACGCTGGGCCGAGCATAGCGGGCCTGTGCCGCTGCCGAAAGCCAGCGAAGCTGCCTTCAGGCCACCCGAACGTGTCGCAGGAACTCGTCGACTTGAGCCTTCAACACCGAAGCCTGCTGCTCCAGCTCGGTGGAACTGGTCAGCACCTGACTCGCCGCGGCGCCGGTCGCCAGCGAGGTTTCCCGCAACTGGTCGATGTTGGTGGACACATCTTCGGTATTGCGGGCGGCAAGATCGATCGAGCGTGCCAGATCCTGCCCGGCCACCGACTGTTGATCAACCGCGGCAGCGATAGACACCGAGGTGGCTTCGAGTTGCTGAATCTGGCCTGCGATCGCCCGTAGTGCCTCCACGCTGGCGTGGGTGGTCTCTTGAATGGCGCGGATCTGGCCGGCGACTTCCTCCGTCGCCTTGCCGGTCTGCGTTGCCAGTTCTTTGACCTCGGCGGCCACGACCGCGAAGCCGCGGCCCGCTTCGCCGCCGCGCGCCGCCTCGATCGACGCGTTGAGCGCCAACAGGTTCGTGCGCTGCGCAATGGTCGAAATCATCTTGACGATATCGCCCACCTGACTGGCGGATGCGGTCAGAGCAGAGATCGTCGTGTCGGCTTCCTCGGCGGCAGTGGAGGCCTTGCGGGCCAGCTCGGCCGATGTCGAAGCCTGACGGCTGATTTCACCGATCGACATCGCGAACTCGTCGCTGGCAGCGGCGGCGGCTGTGACCCCGGCAGCGGCCTCGTTGAGGCTGGCCGAGACGTCACCGGTCTGCATCGCCGACTGCTCGGCGGCCGAAGCCATCGAGCTGGCCGTTGCCTGAAGCTGGGTCGATGCCGCGGCCACGCCGCCGACGATATCGCCCACCGTGCGCTCGAACTGGTCGGCCAGCGAGCCGAGCGTCTTCGCTTGCTCGGCCCGCTGCTCCTCACGTTCGCTTTCGAGCTCGGCGAGCCGGCGCTGCTCTTCGGCCTCGGCAGCTTCCCGTTCGCGGCGGATGCGATCGAACTTGTTGGCCGCCATCTTGATCACACCAAGGTAGCGGGCCATAGCGCCGATCTCGTCCTGCCGATCCTCGTGCGGGACCTGTACGTCACGGTTGCCTTCGGCGAGCTCACGCATTGCCGCGCAGAGTTCCTCGACGGGATGGATCAGTTGATCTTGGACGAAGCGGATCGACAGCACCGAGGCCAGCCCCGCGGCGATCGCGACGATGATCATCGCGGCCAGCAGGCCAGCGCTCGCCGCGGTGCCCGAAACGAGCGCGACGAGCGCCAGAATGCCGAGCAGCGCCGAGCCGGCGGCCGCCGCGCCGAACATCAGCTTCAGCTTCCATCCGATGGACGACACCGATGAACCCGTGATGGGCAGCGCATGAGGGCCGCTTGCCTTCAGCTCCTCGCGCACCCGCTCGAGTTCGTCGGCCGTTCCGGCGACGAGCTTATCAGACATATCCATGACGTTCCCCATTACGCTGTTCGAAGATGTTGCTGTTGCGGCGCCGCAGCTGGTCGAGATGCCCGCGGATTTCCGACGCGGTGAGCGCCTTGTAGTAGTGCCATCCCTGGATCTGATCGCATCCAGCGGAGCGGACGAGATCGGCCTGCGCCTGGGTCTCGACGCCTTCGGCCGTCACCGACATATCCATCGCCCGCGCGACGGCGATCGATGAAGCCATCATCGCCATCGAACCGTTGTCTTGTCCCGCATCGACGATCATCGTGCGATCGAGCTTGAGCTTTTCGAACCGGAAGTTCCTGAGAAAGCCGATGGAAGCATAGCCCGTCCCGAAATCGTCGAGCGCGATGCCGACGCCGAAGTTGCGGATCACTTCCAAATTGCGGCTGGCCACCACCGGGTCGGTAACCAGGTAGGTCTCGGTCACTTCGAGCTCGAGCCGGGAAGCCGGGAAGCCGGTTTCTTCAAGGATGTGGCCGAGCTCGATCGGAAATTCGGGGTTACGCAGCTGCGCGGGCGAAACGTTGATAGACAGCTTGATGCCGTCCCAGTTCAACGCGTCGCGGCAGGCCTTGCGCAGCACCCACAGCCCGATCGGGTAGATCAAGCCGCATTTCTCGGCGATCGGCACGAACATGCCTGGGGCCATCATCGAGCCGTCGGAGCGCTGCCAGCGCAGCAGCGCTTCGGCCGCGACGATGTCTCCGCTCCGCGCGTCGACCAGCGGCTGATAAGCCAGTCGGAACTCCTGCAGCCGCAGCGCCTCACGCAAGTCCGCTTCGACCTGCTGCGCCACGTCCCGGTTCTTGTCGAAGTCCTCGCTGAACCAAGTGCAGCGGTTCTTCCCACCTTCCTTGGACACGTACATCGCCATGTCGGACCGGCGCAGCAGCTCGGAGGACGACAGCTCATCCCGGCGGCTGCTCCGCGACAGGCCTATACTGGCACCAATCGTTAGCTTGCGCTCGTCGATCACGATCGGCTCCGCGAGCCGAGCCAGGACGTTGTGGCAGATTCCCTCAAGGATGTTGCCGGCGATGGGTCCCACCACCAGGATCGCGAACTCATCGCCGCCAAGGCGATAGGCGCGTGCATCGCTGCCGCACACTTCAATCAGAAGCTGGGCGCATTCCTTGATCAGCCTGTCGCCGACGAAATGGCCGTACTGGTCGTTGACCGACTTGAAGCCGTCGAGATCGAGCAAGGCCAGAGCGCGTTCAGTGCCGGGATCGGCACGCGTGTAGTCAAGGTGGAGAGCACGGCGGTTGGGGACCGCGGCCAGGCTGTCGGTGAGACCGAGGTCTTCAAGCTGCGCGATATTGGCCAGGCCGAACCGCACCAGCAGAACCACAGCAACCGCGTAGGCGGACCCTCCGGCGAGCAGGATGGTGCCGACCGACTCGGCGTCCGTACCCGCACGATCAAGAAGCATCGCCATGACGGCCGCCGAGATCAGCGTGAGCACGGCGACCGGAGCGATGACGAGCACCGCCGGGCTAACCTGCTTCAGGCCGATCGACTGCAACACCGGGAAATCCTCTCCCCACCCTGGAAGGCCCGAACCGAGCTTAGTGCCGACTGCTTAAGTTTGAGTAACTCCGGGTTTACCTTGGCACCGCGAGCCGATGCCCGGCGGCAGCGGCCATGGAAGGAGCCAACGGCTGGACGGAGCTGCTGAGCCGGTGGAAGCCCGTTCGCCCTTTTTCCGGCACCAAGGCGGTAGTCTGTCCGACCGTCGTTTCCCCGGCCCCGAGCATCAGCAGACCGTCGGGGGCTAAGGCCGAGGCCAGGCGGCTGAACGCCCGCTCGCGGGTCGGGCGATCGAAATAAAGCAGCACATTGCGGCAGAGCACTAGATCGAACCGGCCCGGTTCCGGCGGTCGATCTAGCAAGTTGTGCTGATCGAACCGGACCATTCGCCGCAGCGTATCCGAAGCGCGCCAGCCTGTGCGGCTCTCCTCAAAGAACGCGACCATCTGCGCGACTCCGAGCCCACGCTGGATCTGGAACTGCGAGAAGTTTCCTTCGCGCGCTGCGGCCACCACAGATCGAGCCACATCGGTGCCAATGATGTCGATGGTCCAGTCGCGCCAGCGCGCGGGCTGCTCCGCAAACAGCATCGCGAGCGAATAGACTTCCTGCCCGGTGGAGCAGCCGACCGACCAGATCGCCAGCCGCCGCGTCGCGGCGCGGCTCTGCGCCAATTGCGGGAGGATCGATGTGGCGAGCTGATCGAACGTCGAGCGATCGCGAAAGAAATAGGTCTCGTTGTTCAGCAGCGCCTCGACGACCTGCTGGGCGAGCGGCAGTTGGTTCGGCATGCTGAGGCGATCAGCAAGCGCCTCAAGCGAATCAAGCTGGTTCTGGCGCAGCACTCCGGCGAGCGCGGTGCCGACAC
This sequence comes from Altererythrobacter sp., assembly GCA_029265155.1. GTDB lineage: Bacteria > Pseudomonadota > Alphaproteobacteria > Sphingomonadales > Sphingomonadaceae > Croceibacterium_A. Next base: position 4,051 of record JAJUJV010000136.1, read on the forward strand.
GCCACAGCCGGTCCGCCGTCAGCTTCTGTCCGGTGCGCGCTTCGAGCAGGCCCGCGACGATACCGAGTGCGTTGTCGCGATGATCGATCATGCGCCCCCCATCGCGGAGACGATCCGGGCGGCGATTTGGTCCGGCGGCAGCACTGCGGCGGCAAGGCCTGCGGCAGCGACCGCGCCGGGCATTCCCCAGACTGCGGAGCTGGCGGCATCCTGCGCCAGGATCGTGCCACCTGCTTCGACAACCCGCGCGGCACCGTCCGCGCCATCGCGCCCCATGCCGGAAAGCACCACGCCCAGGGCGTGCGAGCCGTAAAGCCCGGCGCAGCTCGCCAGCATCGGATCGACCGAAGGGCAGCATCCACTCGGCGCCGGCCGATCGTCGAGCCGCACGACCAGTACGCCTGCACGGCTGGCGGCCACCGTAAGGTGTGCGTCGCCGGGCGCGACCAGGATCTGCCCCGGCAGGAGCGCCATCCCTTCGCGCGCCACCGTAGCCCCGCGACCGGAGGCGGCCTGCAGTTGGCGGACGAACGGCGCCATAAAGGAACCCGGCAGATGCTGGGTGATCAGGATCGGAATGTCGACCGCGTCGGTGAGCGCGCCAAGCAGCTGGCCGAGCGCGTGGATGCCGCCGGTCGAGGCGCCGATAGCAAGAACGTGCGGAACGACGGGCGCGGCCGGTCGGAGCGGCTGCGACGGCGTTGCGGAGGTTTGCCGGGCTCGCCTGGCGACGCGACCGAGCAAGCGGATCTTGCGCAGCAGGGTGGCGCGGTATTCCTTGTCGAACTTCCCCGGACGCGGCTTGGCGAAAGTGTCGGCCGCACCCAGCGAGAGCGCCGCAAGGGTATGTTCGGCGCCTCGTACGGTGAGGGAGGACACGACGAGTACCCGGGCCGGCGCAGCCAGTTCGATCAGCGTCGGAATGGCATGAAGCCCGCCCATACCGGGCATGTCGAGGTCGAGAAGAATGACGTCGGGGGCGCTGGTCAGGATCGCGGCGATCGCCCGTTCCGCGCTTTCCTCGGCTGCTACGAGGCGGAGATCGGCTTCTTCTCCAATCAGCCTGGCGAATACGGCGCGAACGGTCGGAGAGTCATCGACCACCAGAACGCGCACTGGGTCAACCCGCTGGCTGCTCCGGTCGCGAACCGCGATGTTCGGCGCGGCGCCCACGTCGCAGCTGACCTAGGCAGCGCCGATAAGCTGCAGCTTCATCTGCAAGGTATCGTGATCGAACGGCTTCATAACGTACTCGTCGGCGCCCGCTTCGATCGCCTCGCGAATGTGGGCGACGTCGTTCTCGGTCGTGCAGAACACCACTTTCGGGCGGCTTCCGCCATTGAGCCGGCGGAGTTCCGCAATGAACTCGATGCCGTTCATCACCGGCATGTTCCAGTCGAGCAGGATCAGGTCCGGCATGCTTTCGCCGCATTTGTCGAGCGCATCCTGGCCGTTCTCGGCTTCGCTGACCTCGAATTCGAAGCTTTCGACGATGTGCCGCGAGACCTTGCGGATCACCCGCGAGTCATCGACGATCAGGCAGTGTTTCATGCGGCCATTCCCGTTCTCTGGTTCTCTGCAGTCGTTAC
>JAJUJV010000047.1 GCA_029265155.1 Altererythrobacter sp.
GCCGATTGCACGACCCGCGATGGTGCGCGCGTTTGCCTCGTTGCTGATGCGCGACGAGACGGGTCAGCACTGGCTGGTCACGCCGCAATGCCGGCAGTCGATTGAAGTCGAGGATGCCGCTTTCGTCGCGGTCGACATGCAGGTGCGAGATGGCGCCCTCGCCTTCCGGCTCAACATCGATGAACTGGTGATCGCCGGACCCGACCATCCGCTTCACGCGCGAGGAAATGCCGATACGCCGGCCATCTATCTCCACGTCCGGCGGGGCTGCGAAGCGCGGCTCGACCGGTCGACCTGGCTGCAATTGGCCGAGCACGCATTGGAGACCGGGGACGAGCTAGCAGTGGAAAGCCAGGGCGCTCGATTTTCCCTCGTCCCAGCATGAGCGACCTGTACGACCGGCTGAAGCGCCTATTTGACCGGGGACACGACGTCGAGTTGTCGGACTTGCGCACCGACGCGAGCTTCGCCCCGCCCTTGTCGCGGCCCGCAGCGGTGTTGATCGCCGTGACGGACCGTCCCCGGCCCGGGGTCATCCTCACACACCGCCCTGCCAGCATGCGCGCGCATCCAGGCCAGGTCGCATTTCCAGGTGGCAGCGTCGATCCAGGGGAGGACGCCGTGCGCGCGGCTCTGCGGGAAGCTCACGAGGAGCTATCGATAGATGGGTCAGCAGTACGCGTGATCGGGACCAGCGATCGTTACCTCACGGGCTCCGGCTATGACGTGACGCCCGTGCTCGGTGTCGTTCCGCCCGACCTCCCGCTGGTCCCCAATCCCGCCGAAGTGGCCTCATGGTTCGAAGCGCCGCTCGATTTCCTGTTCGACGAAGGCAACCACGTTCATCGGGAAGCGGAGCTGCAGGGGCGGGTGCGGCACTACATTGAGATCGATTGGCAAGGCCACCGCATCTGGGGAATAACCGCGGCGATCCTTGCCAACCTCGGACGGCGTCTCGCATGGCGCGGGCGATGAGCACGCTTCCTTCCGTCCCGTGGACTCGGCGCGAGGACCTTGCGGCGCTCGTCGCCGCCGTTGGCGCTAACTCGCTGCGCTGGGTCGGCGGCGCCGTGCGCGATACCTTACTCGACAAGCCGGTTAGCGATGTCGACGCCGCAACGCCGCACCGTCCAGAAGCCGTGATGGAGATGCTCGGCCGGGCGAATATCCGCGCCATCCCGACCGGGATCGATCACGGCACCGTGACGGCGGTACTTCCGGAAGGCAACGTCGAGATCACCACGCTGCGGCGCGATGTCAGCACCGACGGCCGGCGCGCAACGGTGGCCTATGCCGACGACTGGCGCGAGGATGCGGCACGGCGCGATTTCACGATCAACGCGCTCTACGCCCACCCCGAGACGCTGGAAATTAGCGACTACTTCGGCGGGCTCGCCGATTTGGAGGCGCGGCGCATCCGCTTCATCGGCGATGCGCGCGAACGGATCCGCGAAGACCATTTACGTATCCTGCGCTATTACCGGTTCCAGGCACGGTTCGGCAGCGAACTCGACGCCGAGGCCGAGGAAGCCTGTGCCGAGTTGGCGCCGACGCTGAAAGGTCTGAGCCGCGAACGAGTGGCGATGGAGCTGCTCAATCTGCTCGCCCTGCCCGACCCTGCACCCACTGTAGCGCGGATGTACGCGCGCGGAGTGCTGCCGGTGATTTTGCCCGAGGCGGAGCGGAGCGGGATTGGGGCGCTTGAAGCGCTAATCGCGGAGGAAGCGCGGCAGGGCGTGGAGCCCCACCCGCTGCGGCGCCTTGCCGCGCTGCTGCCCGAGGAACCGGCGGTGGCCGAGTTGGTCGCGGCGCGACTGCGGCTCTCGACCGCGCAGCGCAAGCGGCTAGTAGCCGTGGCGGACCGGGGGACCCCGCCTGGCGATCCACGGGCGCTGGCCTACCGTATCGGCCGAGACGAAGCCGCGGATCGGCTGCTGTTGGCAGGAGCGGACACCTCTTCACTTGCCGGCTGGGTAATTCCCGCCTTTCCGCTGAAGGGAGGAGAGATCGTAGCCCGCGGAGTGAACGCCGGCCCGGAAGTCGCGCGAATCCTCCGCCAGCTGGAAAGTCAGTGGGTGGATGAAGGTTTTCCTGAGCGGCCACGCGTGCTTGCACTGCTGGACCAGCGGCTTGGCCGTTAACGACTTCATCGCATATGAGAACCGGTTCGTCCACTAACTATTTGCAATCGGCCGAGTGTCTCCGGCACCCTGGGGCAAAGTCGGATCGTGTCACTTGGGAGGGTGCGTGATGCCGCGTCGCGATTGTCCGGCGCCGAGCGCAGCCTTTCCCGTTTCTGCCATCCGCTTTTGCGAGCGCCGTTCGGCGCCCGGATCATCTTGTACGACACGGAGAGTTAGCATGAAGTTCAAAACCCTGGCCGCCGCCGCGGCTCTTGCGGTAGCCGGCGTTGCCGCCCCCGCAATGGCACAGGATGCCGGCGTGACTGTCGGTGCGAAGGTCTACGGACCGGACGGTGCCGAGGTCGGCACGATCGAGAGCGTCAACGGCGATGCGGTGGTGATCAACACCGGCAACTTGTCCGCAGCGCTGCCGGCCGACTCCTTCGCCCCAGGCGACAATGGGCCGACGCTCGGCTGGAACAAGGCCGAACTCGAAGCGGCCGTGACCGAAGCGAACCAAGCGGCGGAACAGGAACTCGCCGCGGCGCTTGTGCCGGAAGCCGAAGTGTACAGCTCCGACGCAGTTCTGCTCGGCAAGGTCGAGAGCGTCGACGGTGACAATGTCGTCGTGACGCTTGAGAGCGGCCCGGTTGCTCTGCCCAAGGCGCAGATGGCGCTGCAAGCCGACAAGGTGACGTTCCTCGCCACGGCCGCCGACGTGCAGGCCGCTGCGGCCGCGGCTACCGGCGGCGACACCGCGCAGGGCGGCGACTGATCTGATTATCCTCCCCGAGCACGCTCGGGGAGGACTTGCTCCGAGACGTGCCCGTCTCGCCTGAATCGTCCTAGCGAGGACCGAATCGACGCAGCGATCCCGGGAGTGTAAGGCTGCCCTGGATTGCATCGCTACGCTCGCAATGGCCAGCGTTGGGCAAAGCCCGGTAGGGTTCCTAGAACTTGTTGTCGCGGGGGAAACCTTGCGGCGGGAGCCGGCCCGCGGCGCCGCGGGCCACCTTCCACATGTGAATGTCCCTTTCGGTTCGGATACGGCCAGTGTCGCCGCCCATCTCCCAGGACAGCCCGTCCTCGAGCTTCAGCGTCGTGGCATCGGACAGGCCGCCGTCGCGATAGCGCTGCAGGGTGACACCCTGCCCACGCGACATGACCGGCAGCTCCTCGAGGCTGAACACCACCAGCTTGCGGTTGTCGCCTACGACCGCGACGTGGTCGTGCTCAGGGGCAATGGGACGCACCACCGCGAGCTTCACCTTGTCCTTCAGGTTGACAACCTGCCTCCCTTTGCGCGTCTCGGCGAGCAGCTCGTCTGTGACTGCCGCAAAACCGCGCCCGAAATCGGAGGCGAGCAGCAGCTGCGTTCCCGGCTTGTGGACGATCAGCGCGACGATCTGCGCCGCAGCGTCGATATCGAGCGTGTTGCGGATCGGCTCGCCGAAGCCGCGCGCGCCCGGCAGCTTGTCGGCGCCGATCGTGAAGAAGCGCCCATCGTCCGCCGCCAGCAGCAACTTGTCGGTGGTCTGCGCGTGCAATGCGAACGCCGGCCCGTCGCCTTCCTTGAACTTGAAGTCGCCGTCGAGCGGGACGTGGCCCTTCGCTGCCCGAATCCAGCCGCGCTGCGAGAGGATCACCGTGACCGGTTCCTTCTCAATCATCGCGTCCATGCTGAACTCGACGGTCGGAGCGGCCTCGGCAATGGTAGTGCGACGGCGGCCCAGCGCCGTATCCTCGGCGTAGTCTTTGCGGATCGCGGTGAGGTCCCGCTTAAGCCGGGTCCGCTGACGGGCGGGCGAGGCGAGCAGCTTTTCCAGCTCGTCCCGCTCCTTGAGCAGCTCGTCCTTCTCCTGGCGGAGCTGCATCTCCTCGAGCTTGCGCAAGCTGCGCAGGCGCATGTTCAGGATCGCTTCGGCCTGGCGATCGGTGAGGCCGAACTCGGCCATCATCACCGGCTTCGGCTCGTCCTCGGTGCGGATGATCTCGATCACCCGGTCGAGATTGAGGAAGGCGATGATGTAGCCCTCGACCAGCTCAAGCCGGTCGGCGATCTTCTGCAGGCGGTGGCGGCTGCGGCGCTGAAGGATGTCGATCTGGTGCGCAACCCAGTTCGAGAGCAGCTCGTGCAGCCCCATGACCATCGGGGTGCGGGTGGCATCGAGCACGTTGAGGTTGAGCCCGAAGCGCGTCTCGAGGTCGGTAAGCTTGTACAGCGATTCCTTGAGCAGCTCGGGATCGACGTTGCGGCTCTTGGGCACGAAGACGATGCGGATCTGCTCGTCGCTTTCATCGCGCACGTCTTCGAGGATCGGCAGCTTGCGGTCGGCGATGAGTTGCGCGATCTGCTCGATCAGCCGGCCTTTGGGTACCCCATAGGGAACTTCCGACACCACCAGCTGGTACTGCCCACCACCGAGCCGCTCGATCCCGGCCTCCCGGTCCGCCTCCTCCTTGGCTTCGGCAGCGTGGAAGCGCGCGCGCACGCGGAAGCTGCCGCGGCCGGTCTCGTAAGCGGCGGAAATGGCGGCCGCTGAATCGACGATCAGACCGCCCGTCGCGAAGTCCGGGCCGTTGAATAGCTCCATCAGCCGCGCGTGCTCGACATGCGGGTTGTCGATCAGCTCGAGTGCGGCGTCGATCACTTCGGCCACGTTGTGGCTGGGGATCGACGTGGCCATTCCGACTGCAATGCCGCTGGCGCCGTTGGCGAGTAGGTTCGGAAACAGGCCGGGGAAGATGGCCGGCTCTTCTTCTTCGTTGTTGTAGGTCGGGACGAAATCGACGGTGCCCTCGTCGAGCCCGGCCATCAGCTGCATGGCCGTCCTGGTCAGGCGGCATTCAGTGTAGCGCTCGGCCGCCGCGGCATCGCCATCGATGTTGCCGAAGTTGCCCTGCCCTTCGACCAGCGGGTAGCGCAGCGTGAACGGCTGGGCGAGGCGGACCATCGCGTCGTACAGCGCGACGTTGCCGTGCGGATGGTACTTGCCCATCACGTCGCCGACCACGCGGCTCGACTTCTTGAAGGCGCTGCCCGGATCGAGCCGCAGCCCCCGCATGCCCCACAGAATGCGCCGGTGAACCGGCTTCAGCCCGTCGCGCAAGTCCGGCAACGAGCGGGCCGTGATCGTCGACAGCGCATAGACCAAGTACCGCTCGCTCAGCGCGCTGTCGAACGGCGCATCGACGATTGCGTCGTACGGATCTTTCTCGTCTTCGATAACGCTCATGCGGTTCGGCCTAGCAGCGGCACGGCTTACGGGACAGCACGGAACGCGTGAGTTTCAACACCCGTTGCCTGGTCAAAACACCCACAGGAGTGACCGATGACCAAGCGCGTGATGATCCTCGCTACGGACGGCTTCGAGCAGTCGGAACTGGAGCAACCCAAACAGCGGCTCGAGGAAGCCGGCTTCGAGACGGCCGTGGTGAGCCCGAACGACGGCGAAATCAAAGGCTGGGACCAGACCGACTGGGGCCAACCTGTGAAGGTCGATCTGACGATCAGTCAGGTCGACGCCAATGACTTCGACGCCCTGCTGCTGCCGGGCGGCCAAATCAACCCTGACAAGCTGCGGATGGAAGACGGCGCGGTACAGCTGGTTCGGGACTTCTGCCAAGCTGGAAAACCGGTGGCGGCGATTTGCCACGGTCCATGGCTGCTCGTCGAAGCCGACGTCCTGGACAACAAGACGGTGACCGGTTGGCCTTCGATCCGCACCGACCTCCGGAACGCGGGCGCCAACGTGGTGGATCGCGAAGTGGCAATCGACGGCAACCTCATCACCAGCCGCAAGCCCGACGACATTCCCGCCTTCAGCGACGAGCTAATCAAGGCCCTGCAGGAGCAAACGGAGCCGCAGCCGGCCTAGACCGGCGGGCTCTAGCTTCACCGCCTCTGCATATCGTGGCTGTCGGCCGGGATCCGGACCTCAATCCCGTCCAGATCCTCCGTCAGCTCGATCTGGCAGGACAGCCGGCTGGTGCGACAGGCACCCGCGGCGAGGTCGAGCATGTCCTCTTCGTCCTCAACCGCTTCGGGAAGCCGTGCGAACCATTCGGGCGCGACGATCACGTGACAGGTCGAGCACGCCATCTGCCCCTCGCACGTGCCTTCAAGCGGCATTCCCGCGGCTTGTGCAACTTCAAGCAGTCGCGTGCCGGCTTCAGCTGCGGCTTCGACCCTGCCCCCGTCGCGTGTGATGAAAACGACCCGAATGATGGCTATCCCTGTTGCGCTGCAGCGTGATTAATCATCTCGGCCGCGGCTTCAAGCTGTTCGACAATCGTGTACCGACCGAAACCGAGGCGGATCGATCCGCGCGACTGGTCCGGCCTCAAGCCGATGGCAGCGAGGACATGACTTGGCCGGCCGCTACCGCTGGCGCAGGCCGAGCCGGCGGAAATCATGACCTGCCGCAGATCCGAGATCAGACGGCTGACGTCCAGCCCTTCGCGGCGGATGTTGAGGTTGCCTTTCCAGCGCTGCTCCGCGTGGCCATTGAGCTGCCAATCGGCAAACAATTCACGGGCGCGGTTCCACAACGTGCCGACGTGGGCTGCGTCCGCTTCCATGCGGTCGAATGCCAATTGCGCCGCCGCGCCCATTCCGGAGCAAAGCGCAGGGCTGAGCGTGCCCGAGCGTAGGCCGTGCTCCTGCCCGCCCCCAGTGATCAACGGGCGCAGGTCCACCCCGTCGCGCACCCACAGCGCTCCGATGCCCTTGGGGCCGTAGAATTTGTGCGCGCTGATCGCGATCAGGTCCGCTTCAGCAATCGGCACTTTGCCGGCGGCCTGAACCGCGTCGCAGACGAACAACGCGCCCGCCGCCTTGGCGCGGGAATAGAGTTCCCCGACCCGCTGGATCGTGCCAATCTCGTTGTTGACCTGCATCACCGCAACGACGCCTACCTCATCGGGCAGCGCAATGTCCGGGTCGACGAGACCAGCGGAGTCCACCGGCAGAATGAACGTCTCAGCGGGCAAGTCGCGCGCGGTATCTAGCACCGCGGCATGCTCGATCGCGCTGACCGCTATCGGCCTCCCCGCCCGGACTGGCGCACAGCCGCGCAGGGCAAGATTGAGCGCCTCGGTAGCGCTGCCGGTGAAGACGACCCGGCCGCCCGGCGGAAACAGCGCCGCGACCCGCTCCCGCGCCACTTCCACCGCAGCTTCAGCTTGGCGACCCAGCCGGTGGGCGGAATGGGGGTTGCCGAAGTTGCCGCTCTCCGGCCCGTCGAGCCAGCGCAGCATTGCCTCGCGAGCTTCGGGCGCGAGCGGCGTCGTCGCTTGATAGTCGAGGTAGATCATCCGCGGGCTACAACTGAGGAACCCGTCACGCGGCGCGCTCGCCCGCTCGCCGCGCCATCGACAGCCACGCCTCACAGAACCGCTCAACCTCATCGCGCGTGGTATTCCAGCCGAAGCTGACGCGGATGGTGCGCTGGGCCTCTTCCTCGGGTACGCCCATCGCCCGGAGCACATGGCTCGAATGGAGGCTGCCCGACGAACAGGCGCTGCCCTGACTTACCGAAATGCCCGCGAGATCGAAGCGCATCAATTGCGCTTTGCCCGACAGACCCGGCATCGCGACTGCATGGATGTAGCCGGTCGGCGCGTCGAGCCGATCGGCGAACCAGGTTCCCCCCATGGCGCGAACCTCGGCAGCGAACTGCTCCATCAAGGTATGGCAATCCCAGCTCATGTACGGCTCGCCGCCCGCTTCGAGCGCCGCGGCCATGCCGAGCGCGCCGGGCAGGTTCTCGGTGCCGCGACGATAGCCGCGCTCATGTCCGCCGACGGGTTCGAGCAGCGCATAATCGCTGACCAGCAGGGCGCCGATGCCGATCGGGCCGCCAAACTTGTGCGCCGAAACGATCACCATGCTGGCGGGATAGCGAAAGCGGTACTTGCCCGCCCCTTGCGAGGCATCGATCACCGACAGGCCACCTGCTTCATCGATCAGGTCGCAGACTTCGCAGAAGTCCTGCAAGTTGCCCGTCTCCGAGTTGATCGTCTGGACGGCGACGATCGGTGTATCGCTCGCGTTCAGTTCGCGGCGTAGGACCTCGAGATCGAGCGCACCATCGGCGCCCACTGGAAGCACCGTCGCGTCAGGCGCCGCGCGAAGCACCGCGTCATGCTCGACCGCCGAGACCAATCGGCGCCCGCCACGGGAGCGGTTCAGGGCCAGCGCGGCCGCCTCGCTGGCGCCGGACGTGAAGATCAGTTCGCCGTCCCACTGCAGCGCCGCCTTGACCCGCTCGCGCGCGTCTTCGAGCGCAGCTCGCGCGGCGCGGCCTTCAGCATGGGGACTGGATGGATTGGCCCACAGCTCAAACCCGCGCAGCATCGCCTCGCGCGCTTCGGGGCGCAGCGGCGTGGTCGCCGCGTGATCGAGATAGATACGAGTCATCGCGCGGGAATTGCGAAAAGTTGCATCGTCACTATATAGCCCGGCACTTTCCGGGCGCCAGTCGCGCGCCCGAGCACCGAAAAGAGCGAGCCACATGCCCTCCGTGATCTTTCCCGGCCCCGAAGGCCGTCTCGAAGGCCGTTTTGCCCCCGCCCCGCGTCCCCGGGCGCCCGTCGCGATGATCCTCCATCCGCACAGCCAAGGCGGCGGGACGATGAACGACCGCATCGTGCAGCGGCTGTACAAGACGTTCGTCGACCGCGGCTTCGCCACGCTGCGCTTCAACTTCCGCGGCGTCGGCCGCAGTCAGGGCAGCTTCGACAACGGCATCGGCGAATTGTCCGACGCCGCCGCGGCACTGGACTGGGTGCAGTCGATCCACCCCGAATCGCAGACCACCTGGGTCGCCGGCGTAAGCTTCGGCGCGCTGATTGGGATGCAGCTGCTGATGCGCCGCCCAGAAATCCGCGGCTTCATCTCAATTGCGCCGCCGGCCAACATGTATGACTTTTCATTCCTCGCGCCCTGCCCCGCCTCGGGCATCTTCATCCAGGGCGCGGCGGACACTGTGGTGCAGCCGCAGTCGGTCACCAAGCTGGTCGAGAAGCTGCGCACTCAGAAGCACATCACGATCCATCACGAGGAAATCCCGCGGGCCAACCACTTCTTCGAGAACGAGATCGAAGAACTGATGGCCTCAGTCGACAACTACCTCGATTTCCGCCTCTCGCCCGAATGCACGATCCGCTGAACTGAGCGCCGCCGAAACCGATTTACCTGCTCGGACCTTCGGCGGCGCGGCTCACGGGTGCGGTTCCGCTGCTGTCGGGGATCGTCCAGATCAGCACGTTGGCGATCATGACGATAGCCAGCAACAGCAGTAACCAGGTTTGCCGGTTCGCATTACCGCGGCGCCATTGCCAGGTTGCAGCGGCGATCAGCGCGACCGCCGCTAGAACGAGTATCGAGAGTATTGCGTCCATGGCGCATGCCTAGCGGTGCTGGCGAAGCGAATCCACGCCGATTGACTTAGCGCGGGGCGGCTCGCACTAACCGGCGATGCCGATTGCAAATGAAACCTTCAGCCGCCGCCAAGTGATCGCCGGGCTTAGCGCAGGCACGGCTGCCCTCGCCTTGCCCGGCTGCGCTTCGCTCGGTGCGCGATCGTCCGCCGCGGCCGATCCGCAGGTACTGCTCGATCAAATCGCCTGGAACCTGCTGCATCATGAGCCAGAGCGAGCGACTTCGCTCGGTGTCGATACCGGCGCCCGAACCGCGCTGCGCGGACAGATCAAGGACCTGAGGCCGGAAGGGCTCGACGCGCTCGCCCGCACCTTGCGCTCCGATCTCGCTCGGGTGCGCGTCGCCGATACTTCGGCCTTCGATCCGGCGACTCGGACCAGCTTCGAAGTGGTCGAGAGCGCTTACGCGACCGCACTCGACGGCTTCGCCCTGCCTTATGGCGACGTGGCAATCGGATCTTGGCGGAACGCCCCTTATCCGGTCATCCAGAACGTTGGCGGATACATCGATTTTCCCCGCTTTCTCGATTCCGATCATCCGGTACGCGACACCGCCGACGCGGAGGCTTACCTTTCGCGGCTCGAGGCAATCCCTGTCGCGCTCGACGGTGAGCTGGAGCGAGTCCGCGCGGCTGCCGACATGGGAGTAATCCCGCCCGCGTTCTTGCTGGCGAAGGCCATACCGCAGCTGGAAGCCTCGCTGGCCGACGCGAAGGACGGCGGCGGAATGGTCGCCTCGCTGGTCCGCAAGGCGGAAGAAGCCAACGTGCCGGGCGACTGGGCAGCGCGAGCACGGCCGCTGGTGACTGGGCCGATCGCTGCCGCGCTGGAGCGCCAATTGGCGGAGCTCAAGCGCCAGCAACCTCTTGCGGAGGACGATCCGGGAATGTGGGCGCAGCCGCGCGGCGACGAATGGTACGCTTGGGCGCTGCGCGCCAGCACCACTACGCGCATGACGCCCGACGAAATCCACGAGATGGGCCTCACCCAGCTGGACGAGATCCACGGCCGCATGGACCCGATCCTGCGCGACCTCGGCTATACGCAAGGCGGCGTCGGAGAGCGGATGACTGCGCTAAGCGAGGATCCACGCTTCAAGTTTGCCGAAGGCGATCCTGGACGGGCCGAGATCATGGCCTTCATCCAAGAGCGCATTGAATGGATACGGGCGCAGATGCCGCGGGCGTTCGAGACGCTCGTGCCGGCTAATCTCGAAGTCCGTCGCTTGCCGCTCGCCGAAGAGCCTGGGGCGCCGACTGCCTACGGGGGTGCCGGTTCCAAGGATGGCACGATCCCCGGAAAGATGTGGATCAACCTGCGCACTACCGACCTTCACAGGAAGTTCGACGTGCCCACGCTGGTTCACCACGAAACGATCCCTGGCCACGTCTGGGAAGGCGAATATTCGAACCAGTTGCCCCTGATCCGCTCCATCCTGGCGTTCAACGCCTTCTCCGAAGGATGGGCGCTTTACGCCGAGCAACTTGCCGATGAACTCGGCGCCTACGACGAGAACCCTGCCTGGAGGCTCGGTTACCTGCAGGACCAGGCGTTCCGCGCTTGCCGGCTGGTGGTCGACACAGGCCTGCACCACAAGCGCTGGAGCCGCGAACAAGGCATCGTCTTCTTCATGGAGCGCAACGGGAACAAGCGCGAACAGGTCGAGAGCGAGGTCGATCGCTACTGCTCGTGGCCCGGCCAGGCCTGCGGGTACAAGGTCGGGCACAGCGAGATGGTGCGCCAGCGCAGCCGCGCACAGCAGGCGCTCGGTGCGGCTTACGATCTGCGGCAGTTCAACGACGCGGTCGTCAAGGGCGGCAACGCGCCGCTCGACGTGCTCGCCCGCAACGTCGAGCGCTACATCGCCTCGGGCCGGGGGTAAGACAACGCGGGCCTGGCGCCCGCGTTGTCCTTACATTCGAAAGTCAGGCCGCCTGCGGGGCGGCCTTGCGCACGCTTTCGTCCACGTGGGCTTCGAACTGGGCGAAGTTGTCGACGAAGAGCTGCACCAGCTTCTGCGCCGTGCGGTCGTACTCGTCCTTGTCGGCCCAGGTGGAGCGCGGGTCGAGGATGCCAGCATCCACGCCGGGCACGCTGACCGGCACGTCGAAGCCGAAGTTCGGATCCTTGCGGAACTCGGCATCGTTGAGCGATCCATCGAGCGCCGCGTTAAGCAGCGCGCGGGTAGCCTTGATCGGCATACGGCTCCCGGTGCCGTATTTTCCGCCGGTCCAGCCGGTGTTGAGCAGCCAGCACTGCACCCCGCCTTTGGCGATCCGCTCCTTGAGCAGGTTGCCGTAGATCGACGGATGGCGCGGCATGAACGGTGCGCCGAAGCAGGTGCTGAAAGTTGCCTCGGGCTCGGTCACGCCGATCTCGGTGCCGGCGACCTTGGCGGTATAGCCAGACAGGAAGTGATACATCGCCTGGTCGGGCGTCAGCCGCGCGATCGGCGGCAGCACACCGAACGCATCGGCTGTGAGCATGACCACGTTGGCCGGCACCGGCCCAAGGTTCTTCTCGCTGGTATTGGGAATGAACTCGATCGGATAGGCGCCGCGGCTGTTTTCGGCGAGCGAGTTGTCGTCGAAGTCGAGTTCGCGCGTCTCCGGGTTCATGACCACGTTCTCGAGGACGGTCCCGAACATCTGCGTCGTGGCGTAGATTTCAGGCTCCGCCTCGGGTGAAAGCCGGATCATCTTGGCGTAGCAGCCGCCCTCAAAGTTGAAGACCGCGGTGTCGGACCAGCCGTGCTCGTCGTCGCCGATCAGCGTGCGGCTGGCATCGGCAGACAGCGTGGTCTTGCCGGTGCCCGACAGGCCGAAGAACACCGCCGTTCTACCGTCTGCGCCGATGTTGGCCGAGCAGTGCATCGGCATCACGCCTTTGGTCGGCAGCAGGTAGTTGAGGATGCCGAACACGCTCTTCTTCATCTCGCCGGCATAAGCGGTGCCGCCGATCAGGATCAGCTTTTCCGACAGGTTTACCGCGATCACCGTCTCGCTGCGGCAGCCGTGACGCTCGGGATCAGCCCGGAAGCTCGGCAGGTCGATGATCGTGTATTCGGGCGCGAAACCCTCGAGTTCCGCTGCGGTCGGACGGACCAGCAGCGTGCGAATGAACAGATTATGCCAGGCCAGCTCGTTGATGACGCGCACGTTGACCCGGTATTCGGGCTGCGAGCCGCCGAACAGGTCGGCGACGTAGAGCTTGTCCTTCTGCCCCAGCGCTTGGAGGAAGTCCGCCTTCAGCGCGGCGAAGTGCTCTGGCGTCATCGGCACGTTGACCTTGCCCCACCATACGGTGCTCTCGGTCTCGGCATCGCGGACGATGAACTTGTCCTTGGCCGAACGGCCGGTGTGTTTGCCGGTCTCGACGACCAGCGGGCCATGCTTGGCCAGCTTACCCTCGCCGTTGGCGACGGCGTGCTCGACCAAGTGCGGGGTTTGCAGGTTGGCAAAGATCCGGGCGCCCGTCTGGATGCCTTGATCGGACAGGCTAACGGCAGTCAGGGCAGTCACTCAGGCGTTCTCCCGGGATAGATTTGCAACGGACAAGCCGCCACCGCGGCAGTGCGCGAGCGCATAATCGCCCCGCAGGTGTCCGTCAAACGGTGCAAGCCGTGATGGTGCTGAGGCGCGGTACAATTGTCTCCGCGCTGCCAACGCGATAGGTCAGCGCCGATGGAAGACGCCGCCCTCGCGCCCGCCGGAGAGCCTACCCGCTGCATTGCGCTGGTGGACGATGACCGCAACATCCTCACCACCCTGTCGATCGCGCTGCAGGCGGAAGGATATGCAACGCGAGTCTATTCCGACGGCGAAGCGGCTCTGAAGGCGCTGCTGGAGAATCCCCCCGACCTGGCGATCTTCGACATCAAGATGCCGCGCATGGACGGGATGGAGCTGCTGAGGCGATTACGCGCTCATTCCGAGCTGCCGGTGATCTTCCTTACCAGCAAGGACGAGGAGCAGGACGAGGAAGCCGGCCTGGCGATGGGAGCCGACGATTACATCGCCAAGCCTTTCAGCCAGCGCCTGTTATTGGCGCGCATCCGCGCCATCCTGCGCCGCGCCGCACCTGAGCGGGAGCCGTCCTCGGAGACCGACGCGCCTCCAACTTCCGATGGACAGATCATCCAGCGCGGGCGCCTGCGGATGGATCCATCACGCCACCGTGTGACTTGGGACGGGCGGCCGGTGTCGTTGACGGTTACCGAGTTCCTGATCCTCGAAGCGCTGGCTCAACGCCCCGGCGTGATCAAGAGCCGCAACCAGCTGATGGACGCGGCCTACCCTGATGACGTGTTCGTCGACGATCGAACGGTGGACAGCCACATCAAGCGGCTGCGGCGCAAGTTCCGCGCCGCAGACGCTGAGTTCGGAGCCATCGAAACGCTCTATGGCGCCGGATACAGCTTCTCGGATGGCTGAAAACGGACTGCGCGGCCACCTCGACCGGCTGCATTTCCCGCTGTCGGCGTCGCTCACCGCGCGCATTCTGGCCGTCAACCTGATTCCCTTGCTGCTGCTCGCCGGAAGCCTGTTCTTCCTCGATTCTTACCGGCGGCAGCTGCTGGAAGAGCGCTTCAAGCTGGCGCGGATCGAAGCGCAGATTACCGCCGAAGCGCTCGCCGGAGCGTCGCGCGAGCGGCAGGAAGCGCTGCTGATCCAGATCGGCAAAGAACAGCGCATGCGGCTGCGGATGTACAACGCAGACGGAACGCTGTCCGCCGACAGCTTTGCACTGGCC
>JAJUJV010000165.1 GCA_029265155.1 Altererythrobacter sp.
CGGTGCCCTGGCGTCCGCCGAGGATCCAACTGCTGCCCTTTCCGCCGAGCAGGTCGACAAGGGGCGCCAGTTGTTCACCGATAACGGCTGCAACGCTTGTCATGCCCTGGCCGACGCCAAGGCTGCCGGTTCGATCGGCCCGGCGCTCGACGGCAATGGGAAGCTCGACAAGGCTTACATCGTCAACATCGTGACCAATGGCCAAGGCGCGATGCCCAGCTACGGATGGCTCGGTGAAGAAGATATTGATGTGATGGCCAGCTACATCGTCCACGCGAAGAAGTAAGCTCGCGACGCCGAAAAGAGGAAGGGGGCCTTTCGGCCCCCTTTTTTGTCAGCTGCCGGCGCGGGCCTGTTGCGCGGTTCGGCTATCCGGCCCCACTTGCGCGAAGTAGTTGGTCACGCCGTCGGGGTCATTGAGCCACACGGTCACCAAGTCGAAGCCGCGCAGCTTGTTGAGCGGCGTTTCCACCGCAATCTGGCGTGACTTCGCCTTGGCATCGACCATCGGGGCATCTCGCACGACGTACTGGATGCCCGCGTTGCCGTTGTCCTGCGGGACCCCGTCACCGACCTCATAGAGGTAGATCGTCGTCTCCTTGTGGCGGTACGGGTACTTGGTCACGCCAAGCAGCTTGTCCTCGACCGGGGCAAGCTCATCGAGCCCGACGAACTCGCGATAAAAGGCGCGGCTCTCGGCGAGATCGGATACCCCGATCCCGACACCGACCCCGTCGTTCGAGCCGTCCTTCGCACCAGGACGGATCACGATCTGGATCGGGAAACCACCCGGATCGGTAACCAGAGCCGCGCGGGTGCCGTCTCCCTGGTCGCTGAACTGCGGCTCGGCAAACCCAGCGGCCTTGAAGCGCTCACGCACTTGCCCCTCGTCCGGGTAAGTCAGCGCGAAGAGCCGGATGCCCGTGCCCTGGATGCCGCCCGACAAGTCATACTTGCGGTTGCCCTGTTGGCCGGCCGACAGCTTGATCTGTCCGGTGCCGACGCCGGTCAGGATCATCTGCTGCGACTGAGTAAGCTGGATCGGGTTCAGCGCCCGTAGCGCCAGTGCTTCGGTGTAGAACTTCACCATGTCGGCGGTCTGTTCGCGCGGAAAACGGCGGAACACGTTCATCGAGTCCTGAATGAACAGGTCCCGAGTCGACGCCGAAAGCTGGTCGGCGCTGAGTTCACCCGGTTTGTACGCCAGGTCCGATGCCACGCTCATCAGCGCGCCTTCGGGCGTGGTTACCGTCTGCGCCGCGGCGGGAAGGGCGAGGGCGGCGCTCGCCGCGCCCAGCATGATCTTAAGCTTGCGTCCCATAAGTCCTCTCCAGTTATTCTGGCAGCGCGAAGGCGACCACCGACTCGTTGTTGGCCGGCCGGCCGTCGGCACCGCGCACCGGCGGTCCACCCAATCCCGACCCGGCGGCAAGCACCGCAACATACTGCTTTCCGTCCTTGCCGCGATAGGTGATCGGCACCGTCATCGGTGCGTACTCGAGCCGCTTCTGCCACAGCACCTTGCCGTTGCTCGCATCGAAGGCGCGGAAGAACCGGTCGGACGTCGCACCGATGAACACCAGACCACCCGCGGTCACGATCGGCCCGCCGAAGGTGTTGTTCGAACCGGTGTCCTGCTTGCCTTCGGGCAGATCCTCGGTGATCCCCAGCCGGCTCGACCAAGCGATTTCGCCAGTGTTCGCGTCCACCGCCACCAGCTTGCCCCATGGCGGACGGATACAAGGTAGGTTCACCCGGCGGCCATCCTCAGTCGTGAAGCTCGCGCTGAACGACGAATAGGCGCCGGGCCCTTGCAGGCTGCCGCGGTCGTAGAGCTGGTTCGATTCCGCCGTGCCGCGGCCATAGTCGCCGCCTTCCTTGCGCTTCTCGATCCAGCCGATGCTGCCGCTTTCGCTGACGTTGACGAAGACGTAGCCCTTGGTCGGATCGACCGCGCTGCCGCCCCAGTTCGATCCGCCGTTGTGCGGCAGGTTGATCGAGGCCTTGGGCGCATCGCCTTCCTCGTGGAGGAAGAACGGCGTGAAGCTGCCCTGGTTGAAGAAGTCTCCGCCGTAGGAATCGAGCAGCGTCCGGCAGGCCGCCGCGTGCTCGGGCGTGGTGTCCTCGGCGCTGACGATGTCTTCCTTGGTCCAGACGCCGCGGTTGAGCTGCTCGGGCTTGACCGGGAAGGGCTGGGTCGGGCTGTACCATTCGCCCGGCACGTCGGCGGCGGCGACCGGCCGCTCCTCGACGCCGTGGACCGGCTCGCCGGTCACGCGGTCGAGGATGTACATCAGCCCCGGCTTGCCGGTCAGCGCCAGCGCCGGGATCTGCTTCCCGTCCACCGTGACATCGACCATCACCGGCGGGGCGGGGAGGTCCCAGTCCCACAGGTCGTGGTGAATGGTCTGGAAGTGCCAGCGGTATTCGCCGGTCTGGGCATCGACGGCCACCAGCGAGTTGCCGAACAGGTTGTCGCCGGGCCGGTCACCGCCGTAGTAGTTCGGCGAAGGGCTGCCCAGCGTCATGTAGATCAGGCCGCTGTCGGGATCGGCGGTGGTGTACCAGATCCACATGTTGGTGCCGGACCGCTCTTTCCAGCCGTCGTCGAGCCAGGTCTCGTGGCCGACTTCGCCGGGCTGCGGTATCGAGTTGAACTCCCACAACTTCTCGCCGGTCCGCGCATCGAAGGCGCGGCTGTTGCCGGCCGGTCCGCGCGGCATTTCGGCGGTGCTGGCGCCGATCATCATCACATTGCCGAAGATCGTCGGCGGATAGGCGTACGGCGTGCCTTCGAACCGCATCTCGCCGTTCTCGCCGAAGGTCGGGTCCTTCTCGCCCGTGGCCGGATCGAGCGCGACAAAAGTGTTGCCGGTGTTGTAGAAGATGCGCGGCTTGTAGTCGCCGTCGCCGGCCCACCACGTCACCCCGCGCCGGACCAGGCCGCCTTGCACCGGATGCTTCCAGATTTCGCGGCCGGTATGGGCTTCCAGAGCCACGACCGCGTTACCGACGGGCAGGTACATGATGCCTTCGATCACGATCGGCACGGTGCCGCCGAGCAGCCCGGCGCCGCCTTCGGGCCGCAGCCGATAGCTCCAGGCCTGGTCTAAGTTCTCGACATTATCGGTGTTGATTTCGGTCAACGGGGAATAGCGCTGGCCGCCTAGGTCGCGCGCATAGCGCGGCCAGTCGGCCGGATCGACCTGAACTGCATCGGTTTGTGCCTGCGCGCCGGTCACCATGACGGCAGCCCCCAGCAGCAGGGCGATCATCTTGCGCATTCGGTTCCTCTCCCAAAACGGCGACCGAAAAACGGCCGGTTCGTTGACTCGGTCTAACCCAGGCGGCCGCTCTACACAATTAGTTCAATTTTGAACAGTTGAACCGCTAATGATTAATGGGCGCTGAGTTGCCGCGCTTGGGTGAGCACGTAGCTGCGAATCGCTTCGCCTTGTTCCGGACTCAGCCAGGGGTGGAAACCGATCATGCCTCTGTCGGCCAGCGCGCCTTCCATCACCACCGCGCGCCAGGCCTGGGCATTGGCGGCCACGGGTGACCGCATCAGATCCGGGTTCACGGGGCCGTTGTGGCAGATCGTGCAGAACGCGAAATACTGCGCTTGTCCTTCGGCGACCTGCGCCGGCGTGAAGGTCTCCTCGGTCGTCATGTAGGGACGCGGCTCGATCGGCGGCAACGGCGCCAGCTTGCCCGTGCCGCCGATCTTGAACGCCAGCAGCACGCCGTTCGGCGGCGGGCGGCGCATCCACTCGCTGGCGGTCGCCATGCCCATCGATCCGCCATATCCAGCCAGTACGGCGACATATTGCTCGCCGTTCGCTCGGTACGTAACCGGGCCGGCCATGATGCCGCGCTGCGAATCGAAGCTCCACAGCTCTTTGCCGGTGTCCGCGGCACGCGCGCGGAAGATGCCGTAGGGATCGCCCTGGAACACCAGGTTGCCGGCCGTCGCCAGCGTGCCGCCGTTCCACGGCCAGGGCTGCTCGATGGTCCAGCGCGCTTCCTGCTTTACCGGGTCCCAGGCGACGAGCATCCCCTTGTTCATCGCCGCCAGCGCGGCGCGCCGCGCCAGCGGATCCGCGCCCGGCACCGAGCCTTCGGGAGGGGCCAGGAAGCTGACGCCGGTGTTCCACCGGCCGATGTTGCGCTTGTAGTTCGCGTCGTCGCCGTAGCTCAGCGGCACGTGCATCGCCGGGATGTAAACGAGCCCGGTGACCGGCGAATAGCTCATCGGCTGCCAGGCATGAGCGCCGATCCCGGCGGGATAGATCAGGAAAGGCGCCTCGGCATAACGCGCTTCGGGCCGCTCGACCGGCCGGCCGGTGGCTAGGTCGATTCGTTCGGCCCAGTTCTGCGGCGCATAGGGCTCCGCGCTGATCAGCTTCCCATCGCTGCGATCGACGACGTAGAAGAACCCGTTCTTCGGCGCCTGCATCAGCACTTTGCGAACTTGTCCGTCGATCGTGAGGTCAGCCAGGGTGATCTGCTGCGTCGCGGTGAAGTCCCAGGTTTCTCCCGGGTTCACTTGATA
>JAJUJV010000018.1 GCA_029265155.1 Altererythrobacter sp.
CTCGGCGCTCGCCGACTACCGCAACGAGCCGAACACCTTCGGCTGGGTCGTGGAGATCGATCCTTATGACCCGACGAGCACCCCGCGGAAGCGCACCGCGCTCGGGCGGATGGGACACGAGGGCGCCTGGGTCGGCAAGCTCACCGCGGGCCGGAAGCTGGCGGTCTACATGGGCGACGATTCGAGGCGCGAGTACTTCTACAAGTTCGTCTCGAACGCTGCGTGGAACCCGGCCGATGCGCAGGCGGCCGATCCCCTCGCAGTCGGCGACAAGTATCTCGATGCGGGCACGCTCCACGTGGCGAAGTTCAACGCCGACGGAACCGGGACCTGGATGCCGCTGGTCCACGGGCAAGTCCCCAACCGCCCGGCGACCGGATCGGATCCGGAGTATGTCTTCGCGAGCCAGGCCGACGTGCTGGTCAACACCCGGCTCGCCGCCGATGCCTTAAGCGCGACGCCAATGGACCGGCCGGAATGGACGGCGGTGAACCCGGAAACGGGCGAAATCTACCTGACGCTGACCAACAACAACGCAGGCGGGCGGCCGCTCGACGGCACCGATCCTGCCAACCCGCGCCACTACAATGACCCGAAGGGCACGTCGAACCAGCTCGGCAACCCGAACGGCCACATCGTCCGCATTCGCGAGAACGGCGACGATCCGGCGGCGACCAGCTTTGTCTGGGACATCTACCTGTTCGGCGCGGACTCCGCGCAGGCAGACGCGGCGAACGTCAACCTCTCCGGCCTCGATGCGAGCAACGACTTCTCGAGCCCGGACGGCGTGTGGTTCTCACGTCCGCAGAACGCGGCGGGGCAGATCCGGCCGCTGCTGTGGCTCCAGACCGACGACGGCGCGCTGACCGACCGCACCAACAACCAGATGCTCGCCGCGCTTCCGGGCACCGTCGGCGACGGTGGCACGCGCACGATCACCAACGTCGGAGCGGGCGGCGCCACCGCGACGCAGACCACCCGTGTGGGTGCAGCGGCGACGGCGGCCACGCTGAAGCGCTTCCTCACCGGGCCGAAGGAGTGTGAAATCACCGGCGTCGATTCCACGCCGGACGGGCGGACGCTGTTCGTCGGCATCCAGCACCCGGGCGAGAACGGCAGCGCCAATTCGCCGACCAGCCACTGGCCGCAGAGCCAGTCGGGCAATGCGAGCGGCCGACCGCGCTCGGCGGTGGTGGCGATCACCCGCGACGATGGAGGCGTGGTCGGGCTCTAGTTCGTCCCGGAAGGAGAGGTTGGGCACCGCGGCGGCAGGCCCGACCTCTCCACCTTGCCGAGCTGAGCGGCAGCGTCGAAGGTCACGCTAAGGCCGGTCATCGCGCGCGATCCGAGCAGACCGCGTGGTCGCGGACTCGGCCAGTTCACCGCCCGGACGGTCAGCGGCACACCCGAGACCGTCACCGCCACCGGCAACGCGGCCTCGGCACCCTGCGCTCCGTTGCCGGCACGCGGAACCGGTTCGCCGGAGATCGGCAGACCGATAGCCGTGTCTTCGTCCATGAACAGCGCGCCGGTGGCTTCTCCGCTGGCGAAACTTACGCGAAAACGCTGGCCGGCAATGTCAATCGGCAGGATCGGCACGCCATCCTCAAACGAGATGGGAAGCCCTTCCGCCAGCTCCGTCCCGCCGAACCGCGCCCGCGCATTACCGTAGTCCAGCGTAAGCGGCAGCAGTTCGATCAGCGCACTTCCCAGGCTGCCGTCCCACTCGCCTACTGCCCCTTGCGATGCAACCAGGTCGAGGTTCTTGAAGCTCACGCCTCCCACTGAGACTTCGGCCATGCCGAACAGCGGCCCTTCCGCCGCCGCGCCCATTTTCGGCAAGCCGAGCTCGGCCGCTAGCTTCGGGCTGATCCGCCCGTGCCCTGGCGCGCCGGTGTCGACCACGAACCGGTAGGGGCCTTTACCGCCGATCGTCACTTCGACCGCCGGGACAGGTGCCCGAAGCAGAGGCACGACCGCGCAGCCGCCCATAGCCGTCGGGCTCATGTCCTGCGCACCTGCCGGTGCGGCCAGCGCGAGGCTCGCCCATACGAGAAGCGACCGCTTCATTTTTCCTCCGTCCAGTGAAGCAGCCATACCGCCCAAGGGCCACCTGCCCTACCCCAAACCTTCAATCCACCGCATGAACGGAGCGGCTTGTCGCCCCTCGTATCCTGCAGCGTTTTGTTCATCTCAGGTTGTGGAGCGCTGAACGAAATCGGGCGTTATCAGGGCAGAACAACCGAGGGATACAAGACGATGCGTAAGACCGCTCTCGCCATTGCCGCCGCCGCGATGGCCTTCACCACCGCTGCACCGGCCTTGGCCGATCCGCCACGCTGGGCTCCCGCCCACGGCAAGCGCGCGAAGGATGCGGACCGCCGCTATTACACCTCCGACAACGGCGTGCGCTACTGGCGCGGCGACGATGGCCGCTATTACTGCCGCAAGTCGAACGGCACCACCGGCCTGATCGTCGGTGCCGCAGCCGGGGCTCTCGCCGGCCGGGCAATCGACACCCGCGGGGAGCGTACCACCGGCACCTTGCTCGGCGCCGCCGCGGGCGCACTGCTCGGGCGCGAGGTGGACCGCAAGGTCACCTGCCGCTGATCGGCTTTCCGCGCTGAACTGCGAAGGGCGCTCCGCGAGGGGCGCCCTTTTCCATTGCGGCCACCCGGTCCGGCTGCCATCGGTCCGGAAATGATCGTTTCCGGAGAGTGTCATGACCGAAGCCGTCCTCGTCTCGTGCGACGACCATCTCGATCTCAACATGCTGCCCGCCGATCTGTGGCAGCGGCGCATGGCTAGCCGTTGGAGCGACCGCACGCCGAAGGTCGTCGATCAGGAGCAAGGCCCTGCCTTGTGGATCGCAGACGGCCAGACCTGGGGCATGTGGAGCGGCAAGCGGATCAGCTTCGGCGGACCTAAGCCGATCCACACCGCCTACGACCGCGGCGGGATCGAGGACACCAGCGAACTGCGCGCCGGAAACCCGCAGTTGCGGCTTGAGGATATGGACCGCGACCAGGTCTGGGCGCATCTGGTGTTCGGCCCAGTGACCTCGATCAAGACCGAGGACGAGGCGTTCATGCGTGCCTGCTATTCGGCGTACAACGATTGGCTCTACGAGGACTTCTGCGTCGCCGCGCCCGACCGGCTGATTGGGGTGGCGATGCTGCCGCCTACACCCGAGGCCGCGTATGACGAACTGGGCCGGCTGGCTAAGCGCGGCGGCGTACGTCAAGCCAACCTGCAGATCGCGATGGCCGAACCGCGTCTGGAAGACTCCCGATGGGAGCCGCTGTTCGACCTGCTCGAGCAAAGCGGCATCGTCCTCAGCTTCCACGTCACCGTGTTCCCCGGCGTCACCAAGGCATTCGACAAGTACAAAGGCAGCCCCGGCGCCACGTTCCTCCACGCCAAGATGTTCATCGAACAGTTCCTCGATCCGTTCGTCGATCTGTTCGCCTGGGGCATCCTCGAACGGCATCCGAAACTGAAGATCGTCATTGCCGAAAGCGGCGTCGGCTGGGTTCCCTGGGTGGTCGAGGAACTGGATTACCGCCACTGGCGTCTGTGGGAATGCAAGGAGTTCTGGGACGACAAGGGCGGTATCCCGCACAAGATGAAGCCCAGCGAGGTGTTCCAGCGCCAAGTTTACGGGACCTTCCAGCAGAGCCCCACCGCGATGCGTCTGCTCGAATTCTGGGGCCCTGAAAACCTGCTCTGGGCCAGCGACTACCCGCACCCGGACAGCATCTGGCCCAACAGCGTCAGCACCATCGGCGAAACCATGGGCCACATGGCCCCAGAAGTGGTCCGCGGCCTCGTCGGCCGGAACGCCGCCAAGCTCTACGGCCTCGACCTCAGCCGGGCGCACGTGCGCGCCCAGCTCCCCATCGGCGGCAAGAGGGCGGCCTAGCGACCGCCCTCACGCTCAGTCTACCCGTTCGCAACGGTACCGGCTCGAGTTGGCGAACCGGCAGCGATAGCTGTTGAACGCCGCCTGCTGGATCACGAACGGGTCGCCGGGTTCGGGTGTCGTCGTGAAGGTCTCCGCCTGGGTTTGTTGCCAAACCGAGCCCTCGGCGGTGGTCACCACCAGCCGGCGATAACCGACCGTTCGGACCGAAGCGATCGTCGTCACCAACTCGCGCATCTCGTCGGCGGGCTGCGAAACGCTCACCGTTCCGTTCCGCTCCGCCACCGCCGGCGCGCTGACCGTCCGTTGTATGGGCCGCGTTCTCTCTTCCCGGCCGAAATCCTGCCGCGCGGCTTCGGCGATCCGCTGCGGGCTCAGCAGGCCTGATCGCTGGAGGACTTCGTCGACGCACTGGTGACGCTGCGCCGGTGCATCGATGCTGGCGCACTGAGCGACGGCCGCCCAGTTGCGCTCAGCGTCTCCCGCCGCACCTTGCGCGGCGGCGCCTACGGGCAGCGTTGCGGCCACCGCGCCAGCGCAGGCCAAAAACCGAAAGCCCATCTCTCCCTCCGTTCTATCTGCATGGCGAAGCTACTGCATCGTGGCCATCTCTCCGATGATGCGATTTCGCCACACTAGCTCTGGAATCAGCTTGTAACGACATCGGTGCGAACTGCGAAGCTTTGCGACAAGTGGACAAGATACGCGACATCTCATAATCGAGACGAGCGAAGTCGCGACAACAGCGACTAGGCGGGGGAAAAGTCTGAGGAAACAGCGTGTCCGCTCATCCTGGATGTTGAGGCGAACAACTGCCGACACGCGCTCCCGCAAATTTATTCGAAGAAGGACCGGCAGCGAACTGCTGGTAGTGAGGATGAAGGGAGCGCATCATGAGGAATTTCAATCGCATGGGCCTGTATAAGGCCCTTCTACTTGCGGGCTGCACGGGTACGTTAACCGTGGCTGCCCCGGCTTTGGCCCAACAGCAGACACCGGCCGGCCCTGCAGGCGCTACCGGTGAGACCGACTCAGGCCAGATCGTGGTCACCGGATCGCGTATCGCGCGGCAGGACTATCAATCGACCAGTCCCATCGTGACGATCGACGAGGCTCTGCTCGAACAGTCGTCCACCGCCGCGATCGAATCCAACCTCAACCGGCTCCCGCAGTTCACGCCGGCCAAGACGCCGACGGGCGGCGGAGACATTCAGCCCACCGCGACCAACACGCCGGGTGCGGCAACCGTGTCGCTGCGCGGCCTCGGTGCCAACCGCAACCTGGTGCTGCTCGACGGCCGTCGTGCGACGCCGAGCAACGCCGCAGGCGTGGTCGACATCAACACCATTCCTTCTGCCGCGGTCGAGCGGGTCGAGATCATCTCCGGCGGCGCGTCGGCCACTTATGGTGCCGACGCAGTCGCCGGCGTCACCAACTTCATCCTGAAGAAGAATTTCGTCGGGCTCGAACTCGATGGTCAGGCCAGCATCAGCCAGGAAGGCGACGGGTTCGAATACCAGCTGTCGGGCATCATGGGGACCGACTTCGACGACAATCGCGGCAACATCAGCATCGCCGCCTCGGTTAACACCCGTGAGGCAAGCTTCCAGCGCGATCGTGACTGGTACCAGGACCTGTGGAGCGATCCCAATATCGGGACCAACCGGTTCTTCCCGCTCTACCCAGGGATTGCGCTCGGCTTCGGTAACGCGCCGAGTGATGCGGTTTTCTATGGCCAGCTCTTCCCCGGCACCACACCGCTTGGCCAGGGCGGCTTCAATGCGCCGCAAGTGGCGCCTCCCGGCACGACCAACGGCCAACCGCTTCCCAATACCATCTTCGGCGGTAGCTCTCGCGCCCTGGGGCCGAACGGCTTCTCGGTTTACGTGAACCCAGACGGCTCGCTATTCACGACCGGCTACAATCAGCGTGGCGGCGTGCCCTTCTTCCAGGGCGAGCTGTTCCAGGGCGACATCGCCGTTACGCGCGCCAACGGCGCGCTGAACTTCGTCGATACCAACCCGTTCCTGGTGTTGCCGCTGACCCGGTACAACATGTTCATGCGCGGCAATTACGAGCTGAACGACCATATCGGCGTGTTTGCGCAGGGGCTCTACAGCACCACCAAAACCCGCACGACGCAGCAAGGTGGCGCGATTACCAGCGGCTGGGACGTCTTCGTTCCTTACGGCACGGGGGTCTATACCGGCAGTGCGATCCCCGACACCGCGTTCGGTGCTCAAGGCAATCCGAGCTCGGTCATCCTGAACGGAATGACCTTTAACGGCACCACTTACGTCGACCCCACCCCGGGGATTCTGACGGATAACCCAACCAACCCGGTGTTCACCCGCGAATACGGAAGCCAATTCGCCTGCGCCACCAGCGCGCTGGGCGGCTGCACCAACAACGACGTAATCGGGCAGTTCTTCCCTGATGCGATCCAGGCATTGCTCAACAGCCGGCCTAACCCCAACGGGCGTGTCGAGCTGAACTACGCTTTTCCCGAAAACCGATCAGTAGAGAACAGCGTCTCCACCCTGAACCTGCTCGCTGGGTTCGAAGGCAGTATTCCGGGATCCGATTGGACGTGGGAAATCTTTGGCAATCACGGAGTGACGACCACGTACACTCGCCAGACCGGCGTGTTTTCTCTAACCCGCCTCCGCACCATCTTGGGTGCGCCGGGATTTGGACAGGGTTTTGTAGCCAACAGTAATGAAGCCAGTGCGCGTCCGGCGTTCGGCGCAAACTTCGCCAACTGCACGACCGGCCTCAACTTCTATGAGCTGAGCTGGGATCAGATTTCCGAAGATTGTAAGCAAGCGATCCGCGCCGATCTCAAGAACAACCAAGAGATCACGCAAACGATCGCCGAAGCCAACGCACAGGGTACGCTGTTCACCCTGCCCGCGGGCGAATTGAAAGCAGCGGTCGGCGCCAGTTACCGCGCGCTGGACTACGAATTCATCAACGACACCATCACCAATCAGGGTCAATCCTATCTGGATCAGGCTGTTGGTATCTATCCGAGCAGCGACTCGTTCGGCAGCTATGACGTCCGCGAAGTTTACGGCGAGTTGCTGATCCCGGTCCTGGCGGATATTCCGTTCATCGAGACGTTCAGTCTCGAGCTGGGCGCTCGCTATTCGGATTACGATACGACCGGCGGCAGCTGGACCTACAAGATCCTTGGCGACTGGGAAGTGACCGACTGGCTCCGCCTGCGTGGCGGGTTCAACCGCGCGGAACGGGCGCCGAACATCGCCGAACTGTTCCAGGCCTCGTCGCAGATCTTCGGGTTCAGCGCGCTGGGGGATCTCTGCTCCCAGCGGTCGACTTACAACATCTCTGCCAATCCGACGGCTGCCGGCAGCCTTGCACCCGACGTGCAGGCGGTTTGTAGCGCGGTCATGGATCGAACGGGCGGTGCGGGCACAGGAGCGGCCTACTACGGGCGCCCCGCTTCGTCACAGCCAGCTCCGGGCGGCGGCTTTGCCTGGACCAACGCAACCGGCAACCCGAACCTCCAGCCCGAGAAGGCAGATACATGGACGGCGGGCGTCGTCATCCAATCGCCATTTGCTTCGCCTTGGGTGAACCGCCTGCGGCTGGCCGTCGACTGGTGGAGCATCCACCTGACCGACGCGATCGGGCTGCAGAGCGCCGGTATTGCGCTGCAGCAGTGCCTCGATCCGTTCTACAACCCGGCCGTTTCGGGCGCTGCCGGCAGCGCCGCTCAGGCCGCAACCGCCGCCGCCAGCCCGTTCTGCGCCGGCATCCGCTACGATCCGGCGCCGATCCTCGGCGCAGCGAACTTCGACGTGACCTATGTGAATGCCGGTGAAGTCGATATTTCCGGCATCGATGCTCAACTTGATTGGGGCGTCGACGTAGGCCCGGGCACGCTCACCGTGAACGCCCTCGTCAATTATTATCTGCACTATAAGTCCCGCGAGTTGGCGTCGAACCCACTGGTGGATTTCGTCGGAACGTTGGGCACGGGGCAGAATGGGCTCAATCCGGGCGCGTTCGAATACCGCGTCCTGACCACGATCGGATACGGCATCGGCCCGGTACGGGCGTCGGTGCAGTGGCAGCACCTGCCGTCGGTGGAGCAGGAAGGGGCGGCCGTGGCTCCCACGCCGTTCACCGGATACCCGTCCTACAACCTGTTCAATCTGCAGCTCACTTACGAGCTGACACCGGACATCGGGCTGCGGCTGGGTGTCGACAACCTGCTCAACGAGGCCCCGCCGATCGGCAACGTAAACACCAGCGCCAACCCGGCGCTGGGCCAGCTGCCGGGCGGCGCTTTCAACAGCCAGTTCTACGACACCATTGGCCGCCGTTTCTACCTCGGTGCCAACATTGAATTCTGATTTGAACTAGCCGAGCCTACCCTGGGCCCTCCCTCGCGGGAGGGCTCTTTTTTGTGTCCAGGAAAGCGCTCGCCGGCGCGAGGCCCACGAAGTTACGCGGTGCGCGGAACCCCCCGCCGATTTGTGCGATACCATCAGCATGGCCGAAACGCTCGACCCCGCCCTTCCGAACGAAGTCCAGGATAGGGCGAACAAAGTTCTCGAACTCGCCTGCGATAAGGAACTGATGCTCGCGACCGCGGAAAGTTGCACCGGCGGGCTGCTTGCCGCGCTGCTGACCGATGTGCCGGGGTGCAGCCATGCGTTCGAGCGCGGGTTTGTGGTCTACACGAACGAAGCCAAATCCCAGATGCTCGACATCGAGCTGGAGCGGATCGAGTCGCTCGGCGCGGTGAGCAAGGAGATTGCCATAGACATGGCCCAAGGCGCGCTGCGGCGTTCGGAAGCCGATGTCGCGCTATCAATCACCGGGTTCGCTGGCCCCGGAAAGGTTGGCGACGAAGAGGGGCAAGTCCATTTCGCCTGCGCCGTCCGCGACGGTCCGACCGTGCACCAATGCGAGCACTATGGTCCGATCGGCCGACAAGGGGTGCGAATCGCTTCGCTCAACACCGCGCTCGAAATGCTTGAGCAGGCACTGCGCGTATGACGATGTTGCCCATAGTATCCTGTCAGGATACATGCTGCTGATGCACCGCGCCGGCCAAAAAATCCGCGCCTGGAGAGAAGCTCACGATCCGCCGCTTTCGGCAGGCGAGTTCGGCGAGCGTTACGGCGCGCCCTCGGCTTGGCCCAGCCGCACCGTCTATGGCTGGGAAGCCAAGGGCAAGATTCCGCGCGCGGCCGCGCAGCGCCGCTTGGCGGAGCTCGGTATCTGCAGGCCCGAGGATTGGCTGCTGCCCGCCGATGGTCCGGCCGAAAGCACCGGCACTCGCGAGCAGCGCTCGCACCCGTTCTTCGACATCCATACCCATGGCTTCGTGCGGGTAGCCACCAGCACGCCCCAAGTGCGGACCGCCGACGTGAGCTTCAACCGCGACGCGATCATCGAGGAAGCTCGCCGCGCCGACGCTGCCCACGTTGACCTGCTAGTCTATCCGGAGCTGTGCGTTTCCTCCTACGCAATCGACGATCTGCTGATGCAGTCCGCGCTGCTCGACGCCGTCGAGGAGGCGGTCGCTGCGATCGCCGCCGCCAGCGCCGGGCTGTCCCCGGTCATGCTGATCGGTGCGCCGCTGCGCAAAGACGGCCGCATCTACAACTGTGCACTGGCGATTGCCGACGGCAAGCTCCTGGGCGTGGTGCCCAAGAGCTACCTCCCGAACTACCGCGAGTTCTACGAGAAGCGCTGGTTTGCGTCGGGCATCAACATCGTCGAGCAGACCATACGCGTCGCCGGTTTCGAAGTGCCGTTCGGCGTCGATCTGATCTTCGCTTCAAACCGCATCCTCGGCTTCAAAGTGGGCATCGAGATCTGCGAAGACTTCTGGGCGCCCAATCCGCCCTCGACCGCGGCAGCGCTCGCCGGCGCGACGATCCTCGCCAATCTGTCTGCGTCGAACATCGTCATCGGCAAGGCCGATGAGCGCCATTTGCTATGCCGGGCGCAGTCTTCGCGAACGGCGAGCGCCTATATCTACTCGGCGGCTGGTCACGGCGAGAGCACGACCGACCTCGCCTGGGACGGCCAGGGCATGATCTATGAGCTCGGCGGCCTGCTTGCCGAAAGCCAACGCTTCGCCCGGCACCCCGAGCTTGCCATTGCCGATATCGATACCAACCGGATCATCGGCGACCGGCAGCGCCTGCCGACTTTCAACGATGCCGCCGAAGCCGCAGGGCGGCCCGAAGAGGTGTTCCGCACGATCGCCTTCGATCACCGGCCGGCGACGGGCGAGATCGGTCTGATCCGTACGGTGCGCCGCTTCCCGTTTGTACCGAGCCGCCTCGACAAGCTCGACGACGATTGCTTCGAGGCGTTCAACATCCAGGTCGACGGCCTGATGCGGCGCTTCGAGCAGACCCGCGGCAGCTCGATGGTGATCGGCGTCTCAGGAGGGCTGGATTCCACGCATGCGCTGATCGTCGCCGCCAAAGTCTGCGACCGCCTGGGCCTGCCGCGCACGACGATCCGCGGCTACACGATGCCAGGCTTCGGCACCACGGAGGGCACCAAGTCGAACGCCTGGAAGTTGATGAACGCGCTCGGCATCACCGCCGAAGAGATCGACATCCGCCCCACAGCGCGCACGATGCTGGAGAACATCGGCCACCCATTCGGGCGCGGCGAGCCGGTCTACGATGTCACCTTCGAGAACGTGCAGGCCGGCCTTCGCACCGACTACCTATTCCGGCTCGCGGGGCAGCACGGCGGTTTTGTGATCGGCACCGGCGACCTTTCCGAAGTCGCTCTGGGCTGGAGCACGTACGGCGTCGGCGACCAGATGAGCCACTACAACGTCAACTCCGGGGTGCCGAAGACTCTGATCCAGTACCTGATCCGCTGGGTCACGCGCACCAACCAGTTCGACGCTGAAACGGACGCCGTGCTCGAGGCGATCCTCGACCAGGAGATCAGCCCCGAACTGGTCCCGGTGGGCGAGGACGGCGAGATCCAGAGCACGCAAGAAAAGATCGGACCTTACGAGCTCAACGACTTCTACCTGCACCACATCGTCCGCTTCGGGCTGCTGCCGTCGCAGGTCGCATTCCTCGCCTGGCACGCCTGGCGCGACAAGGCCCGCGGTTCATGGCCTGCCAACTTCCCGGACGAGAACAAGAACCAGTACGATCTTGCCACGATCAAGCGCTGGCTCGAGAGCTTCCTGCAGCGCTTCTTCGGGTTCAGCCAGTTCAAGCGCAGCGCGATCCCCGACGGCCCCAAAGTCTCCACAGCCGGCGCGCTCTCTCCACGCGGCGACTGGCGAGCGCCAAGCGATTCCGTCGCCAGCGTCTGGCTCGACGAGCTTCGCGCCAACGTACCGGACTGATCGGAGCGCGCCGCTCCACGTCGGCGCGCTCCGGGTAGTGTCAGAACGTCTGGCTCAGCGCGAGCGAGAAGCGCCACTCCTGCGGCGCCTGGATGCCGTTGAGGTCCTGATAGATCGGCACCGCGACCTCCGCCCCGAGTTGCGGGCGCTGCGCGGTCCGCACTGGCAGAAGCCAGTTGAGCCCGAGCCCGGCGGTCACCGTGTCACCACCGTAATTCTCCTGCCGGTCGGGAGGCGAGGAGTGATGGTGCGGCCCGTTGTAGTGCCCCTGCACTTGCCCCTCGTGCACGTACTCGAGGCGGGCCGTGGCACCGACCGCGCTGCCCAGGAGATAGCTCAGCCAGCCCGTCGCCCGCGCCTTGTCGCCGAAGGCAAAGCCGGAAGCATTGCTCTGGTCGGTCTTCCACCGGTACGACGCCTGAGCGCCCCAGCCGAGGCCGCCGGCGCGGCCGCTCACCGTCACCGAAGGCTCAAGATCCCAGGTGCCGCCGCCCGGCTGCATGCCGTAGTGGACGAAAGTGCCGTCGGCATTCGTCTTGTCCGACGCGCCGGTCGGGACCCAAACCCCGAGCGTCGCGTGGGCAGAAAGCTTCGGGCCGCGCGCGAGGCGGTAGGAGGCGGACACGAGCGTATCGCCGAAACCTTCGGTGCCATGGCCATGCACTTCGCCGAACGGCATCGCGTGCGCGCCGCCGTGGCCCTCGTGCCCCCCATGGCCTCCGCCCGTGCCGGCGTCGGGATCGATGCCCACCATCTCCATCCGGTGCCACATGTAGTGCGGCATCACCATCAGAGTGATGTTCTCGCTCGGCGCGTACATCAGGTCGAGCATGACCATGTCCATCGTCATCGACGTGGTGCGCACCGAATAACCGGCCGCGACGATCGCCGGATCGGCGATCTCGTCGGTGCCGCTCTGATTGGTCCCGCCGTAGCGGAAACGCTCGAAGCGCAAGCCGATCATGGCCTCGCCGCCCTCGTGCATGTGATCGTTCATCATCCCGGCTGAGGGGAGAAGCAGCGGCGATTGCACGGTGATTTCCGGCCCGTCCTGCGCAGCTGCGGGCATGGTGCAAGCCAGCAGCGCCAGCGCGGTGCCCGTGTAGAGAGTCCTCATGAGTTCCATCCTGTCTGAATACGCTTGGTGCCGGGCGTCCCGGCGGCGGTTCAGGCAGTCGGAGGCGGCCCTCTTACAGGCGGGAGAAGGACTTCTGCACCGACAGCGCCGACGATGCGGGAAGGTCCAGGATAAGGCGCCGCGCCCAGGGCAAGCGTCGGAACGTCAAGCGCGGGTCCAGGTGGGAGGGCCGGCGTTCCGAGGCCCGCGAAGGCGCAAGGCGGGTCGGCGCGGGCTTCTTCCGGCGCCGGGGCGCTCTTGCCAACCGGGATCGCCCAGTGCCCGTCCGACCCGCATAGCGCGACCGTGATCGTACTGTTGGCCGCGCGCTCGGGCATGTAGCCCTGCGGCACGAACGCGCGCACGAACAGCGCCGCGGCCAGCAGGACCCACAGGAACGGGCGGAAGGCGTTCGTCACGGCTCCGCGCCTTACGGGTGCCGCCCGAGCGGCACAAGCGCGCTAGAGCTTCATCGCCCGTAGCCGCAGCGAGTTGGTGATCACCGCCACCGAGCTCAGGGCCATCGCCGCGCCGGCGATCATCGGGCTCAGCAGCAATCCGAACGACGGATAGAGCACGCCCGCCGCGATCGGGATTCCGGCCCCGTTGAACACGAACGAGAAGAACAGGTTCTGGCGGATGTTGCGCATCGTCGCCTTGCTCAGCCGCCGCGCGCGCACAATGCCGGAAAGGTCGCCCTTCACCAGAGTCACGCCCGCGCTTTCCATCGCCACGTCGGTGCCGGTGCCCATGGCGATGCCGACGTCGGCCGCGGCCAGTGCCGGCGCGTCGTTAATGCCGTCGCCGGCCATCGCCACGCGGCGTCCTTCGTGCTTCAACCGCTCGACCACCGCCTGCTTCTGCTCGGGCAGCACGTCGGCCATGACTTCGTCGATGCCGACCTCGCGCGCGACCGCTTCGGCCGTGCGGTGGTTGTCGCCAGTCAGCATCACGACATGGACCCCACCGCGGCGCAAGGCGGCGATCGCATCGACCGCGCTGTCCTTGATCGGATCGGCGACGACCAAGAGCCCGGCGAGCGCGCCGTCGACGGCCGCGAACATCACGCCCTGCCCATCGCTCCGCCGCTCGTCCGCGGCCGAGACCAACAGCTGAGGGTCGACGCCCACCTGCTCCATCAGCGCGGCGTTGCCCAGCGCGACGGAGCGCCCCTCGACCGTCCCCGTCACGCCCCTGCCGGTGTGCGAGGCGAAATCGGCGGATGGCGGGATCGTGATGCCCCACCCCTCGGCGCCGGAGACGATCGCCTCCGCCAGCGGATGCTCGCTCCCCCGCTCCAGCGAGGCGGCGAGGCGCAGCACGTCGTCTTTGGCGAAGCCTTCGGCCGCCAGCACCTGGATCAGCTTCGGCCGCCCCAGCGTCAGGGTTCCGGTCTTGTCGACCACCAGCGTGTCGATCTTCTCGGTGACTTCCAGCGCCTCGGCGTTCTTGACCAGCACGCCCGCGCCTGCCCCGCGGCCGGTGCCGACCATGATCGACATCGGCGTCGCCAGCCCGAGCGCACATGGGCAGGCGATGATCAGCACCGAGACGGCAGCGACCAGCGCATGGCTGAGGCGCGGGTCCGGCCCCAGCGCCATCCAAGCAGCGAACGTCAGCACCGCCACGATCAGCACGGCCGGCACGAACCAGCCCGAGACCTTGTCCGCCACCGCCTGGATCGGCGCGCGCGAGCGCTGCGCCTGCGCGACCATGTTGACGATCTGCGACAGCATCGTGTCGCGCCCGACGCGCTCGGCCCGCATCAGCAGCGATCCGGTGCCGTTGACCGTCGCGCCGGTGACCTTGTCGCCCACCGTCTTTTCGACCGGCACTGGCTCGCCCGAGATCATCGACTCGTCGACCGAGGAGCGGCCTTCGGTCACCACGCCATCCACCGGCACTTTCTCGCCCGGCCTCACCCGCAGCACGTCGCCGACAGCGATATGCTCGAGCGGCACGTCCTCTTCGGCACCATCGGCTCCCACGCGCCGCGCGGTCTTGGGCGCGAGGCCAAGCAGCGCCCGGATAGCGCGGCCGGTGGCGGAACGCGCCCGCAGTTCCAGCACCTGGCCGAGCAGCACCAGAGTGGTGATCACCGCGGCCGCTTCGAAATAGACCGGCACCATGCCGTCCATCGTCCGCGCGGCAGGCGGGAACAGGCCCGGCAGCAGGAGCGCAGCCACGCTGAACCCGTAAGCTGCGCCCACCCCGATCGCGATTAGGGTGAACATGTTGAAGTGGCGCGTCTTCAGCGAAGCCCAGCCGCGCGCGAAGAACGGCGCCGCGCCCCACAGCACCACCACGCTGGCCAGCGCCAGTTGCACCCAGACCGCAACGTTGATCGGCAGCGGCTGCCAGCCGAGGAAGTCCCCGCCCATCGCCAGCGCGAACACCGGCAGCGAGAACGCCGCGCTAATCCAGAACCGCCGCGTCATGTCGATCAGCTCGGGGTTCGGGCCTTCGTCGAGCGATGGCTCCATCGGCTCCAACGCCATGCCGCAGATCGGACAGGCGCCGGGCTCCTCGCGCACGATCTCCGGATCCATCGGGCAAGTCCACAGCGTGCCCGCGGGGACCTCCTCCGGCTCGTCGGACGGGTTGAGGTATCGCTCGGGATCGGCTTCGAACTTCTCGGCGCAGCGCGGATTGCAGAAGTAGTAGGTCTCGCCCTCGTGCTCGCGCATGTGCTTGGCGGTCGCGGGGTTCACATCCATCCCGCAGACCGGATCCTTGGCCATGCCGCCCGTAGCCTCGGCGGGAGCGTGGTGATGGTGCTTGTGGCAATCGGCCATGGTCAGCGCCCCAGCGTCAGCTTGGCAAACAAGGTATAGCCCATCGGATCGTCGCCGTAGAAAGCGTCGAGGGCGTCGGGTTTGATGAAAGTGGCCGCGCTGCCGCCGAGCGAGAGGCCGAACGGCCCGAGCGGCAGAGTATAGGCATAGCCGGCCTGCAGCTTGCTCACTCGGAAGGCGCGGTCATGCAGCGGGTGCGCGTGATCGGGGAAGAGCTCGTCGTTGGCGACGTTCTCGAACCGGGCGAACAGCGTGTGGCGCTCGCTCACGTCCCAGCTCGCTTCGGCCAGCCACGCGGTCAGCGTGTCGCCCGGCACCCGGTTCTTGGCCGAGAACGCCGCCGTCGCGGCAAGGCCGTTGCCGGAGTTATAGTTCACGCTCGCCGTGGTCCTCGCCTCGTCCACGCCCGGATGGGTCGCTTCGGGCTCGTCGATGCGGCCATGGCTCACTTGCAGCGCCCAGTTCGGCGAAGGGGTCAGCGTCCCACGCACGCTCCAGCTGTCTAGCCGCGGAGTCTCGATGTCCCAACGGTCCTCATCCGGCTCCTCGCCGCGGAACGCCGAGGCTTCGATCTGCCACAAGGAACTGGCCACGCCCGCCGTCACTACGCCGTAGGTGATGTGCGTAGAGTCGAACCAGTGGTGAGTGATCGGCGCTTCCGGATTCAGCCTGGCCGAGGCGCGGTGCATGAAGGCGGGCGGCCCCAGCGCCGGCTCCCCGACTGGGCCGCCGTAGAGGAACGCGCTCGTCCCCTCGGCAATGTCCACGTCCACCCTCGCCGCCAGCTCCATGAACAGGTCATGCGGATGCTGGCGGTCGACCAGCGGCCCGCCGCCTGCGGTCTCGCCGGTGGCGAACAGGTTCGGATAGCCGCGGTTGTTCATCAGCGGCTCCGCGCTGAGCATCGTCTTGAGCTGCAGCCGCCCACCTTCCAATTCGCGCTCGGCCATCAGCATGGCCATCGACTGGACGTAGAGCTTGTCGTCGCCGCGCGGGCCGGTCTGGTCGGTATAGACGCCCCAGGCAAAGCCGTGCGCCATCCCGCTCCAGCCGCTGCCGAGATCGAAATGCAGGCCGGGCATCATGCCTTCGGCCTGCGGCAAGCGCGCCGTGCCCGAGGCTTCGACGGGGCCGCTTGTCGGGGCATGCGCAGCGCCGTGCCCCATAGCGGCATGGTCGACCTCTTCGGCCGGCATTGGCTGCGCATGGTGCGCGCCATGGTCCTGCGCGTGGGCCGGAGCAGCCCAGACGGCCGGCAGCGCTGCGGCGGCTAGCAGGAGAAGCGGTTTCATCGTGGTCGAGTCTTTCGGTCTGGCCGAGCCTGGCGATTCACCTTATAACTTCCGTACCATGGTACGGAGTCAAGCATGGCCGCGATGACCATCTCGCAGCTCGCGCGCAGCGCCGATGTGGGGGTCGAGACGGTGCGTTACTACCAGCGCCGCGGCCTGCTGCCCGATCCCCGCCCGCAGGCGACCGGCCGCTCCGGCATCCGCCACTACGACGAGGACGACTTGCGCCGGCTGCGTTTCGTCCGCTCCGCGCAGACCGCAGGCTTCACGCTGGAGGAAATCGCCGAGCTGCTGCGGCTCGACGCGACCAACGATCGGCCCCGGGCGCGCGAGATGGCCACCGCGCGGATCGCTGCGCTCGACGACAAAATCGCCGAGCTCGAGCGGGCGCGGCAGTCACTGTCGCACCTCGCCCGTGAATGCGCCTCCGGCGCCCAAGGTCCGTGCCCGATCATCGCTGCGTTTGAAGGAAGCTGAACCGCTTTCCTACACGCCCGCAATATGCTCCACTCCGCGCATGACTGTCGTAGCATACCCTTTTCGCCAGCGACCGAGCATCGGAACACGGCTGCTGAGGGGAGGCGGAGTTTTCCCTCAGGACTACGTCAACACCGTCAACACGGTGTGAACTTGTTCAGCCGATGAGCCCGAAAACTGTTCTCATCACTGGCGGCGCCAAGCGAATCGGGGCCGCCATCGCCCGTCGTTTCGGTTTGGCCGGCTGGCATGTCGTGATCCATTGCTGCCGCTCCTACGCTGAGGCGCAGAAATTGGCTGACGAATTGCCGACGGCCGAAGTCGTGCGGTGCGACTTGGCCGATAGCGACGCCGCCCTTGCGATGATCGAGGATCTGGCCGGACGCCTCCCTGACTGGCGAGTTCTAGTGAACTCCGCTTCGGTATTCCGCCCCGACGATGTTCGCGGCCTCGACGTCGGCGTCCAATGGGAGGCGATGCAGATCAATGCCGCGACGCCGGCCATGATGGCCCAGACCTACCTGAAGGCCGCCCGCTCCGTAGCGGGCCGGCGGGTGATCCAGCTCACCGATCAGAAGCTCGCCAACCCGAACCCCGACTTCTTCAGCTACACAATGAGCAAGCACGCCGTCGACGCGGCTGCGGCGATGCTCTCGATGGCGGTTGCGGAGCCGGACCGGGTCTACACGCTCGCTCCCGGCGCCATCCTCGCTAGCCATGACCAGTCCGAAGAAGAAGCTGAGGTGTCGCACCGGATGAACCTGCTGCGCCGGCGTACGGCCGCCGCGGAAGTCGCGGATGCAGCGTATTTTCTGGCGACGGGCCCGCTCGCCAGCGGCCAAAGCCTGTTCGTCGATTCTGGCCAGCACCTGCTCGCCCAGTCACGCGACGTGATGTACCTGGCGCGGCAGGAAGGGCTGTCCCTATGAAGCGTCACGCGCTCAGCACCCGGCTTTGGCACTGGATCAACGCGGCGAGCCTGGTCGTGCTGTTTATGTCCGGGCTCAACATCTCCAACGCGCACCGCCGCCTCTATTGGGGCGAGTGGGGCTTCGCGCCTGAACAGGCCTGGCTCCATGTCGCCCGTTTTCCCGGTTGGGCGACGATCCCCGGCTATTACAGCCTCGCCAAAGCGCGCGACTGGCATGTGCTGTTCGCCTGGATCTTCGCTCTGTCGCTGCTGCTGTTCCTGATCGCCGCGCTCGTCAACGGGCACTTGCGCCGCGATTTTGCCGCGCGCCGGGAGGAGTGGCGGCTCGCCTCGATCCGTGCCGATCTCGCTGCGCACCTGCGGCTGCGCTTCGAAAGTCGTTCCGGCAAGTACAACTTCCTGCAGAAGACCAGCTACAGCCTGGTCATCTTCATCCTGCTGCCGCTGATGATCCTGACCGGCATGGCGATGAGCCCGGGGATGGACGCGGCCTGGCCTTTCCTCAGCCAGATGTTCGGCGGC
Organism: Altererythrobacter sp.; assembly: GCA_029265155.1. GTDB lineage: Bacteria > Pseudomonadota > Alphaproteobacteria > Sphingomonadales > Sphingomonadaceae > Croceibacterium_A. Next base: position 18,429 of record JAJUJV010000018.1, read on the forward strand.
CGGCAAAGCGCCCGCTCGATCCATTTCATCGTCGCTTGGGCGCTGTTCGCCTTCACCGTCGGCCACGTGCTGCTGGTGCTGCTCAACAAGCCGATCGGAAACTTGCTCGCGATGTTTACTGGAGGGCGTATCGATGAAACGGCGTAACGTCCTCGCCGGTCTCGCCGCCGCGTTCACCGCCGGCTGCGCCAAAGTGGGCGAAAGCGAGACCTTCTCAGCGCTGGTCGACGGCGCCGAAAGGCTCCACCGCGGCGCGCACCGTCTGCTCGGGGGACGTCCGGCTATGGCCCGCGAGTATTCGCCGGCCGACATCTCGCCGTATTTCCGGGGCAACGGCAACACCGACATCGAAACCGACTTCTACCGCGCTCACCAGGCCTCCAATTTCGCCGAGTGGCGGCTCGAGGTGCGCGGGCTGGTCGATCGCCCGCTCTGCCTGGCGATGGACCAGATCCGCGCCCTTCCCCAACGTACGCAGATCACCCGCCATGACTGCGTCGAAGGCTGGAGTGCGATCGGTCAGTGGACCGGTCCGCAGCTCTCGACGATCCTCGACGCGGCCGGCCTCCAGGAAGAGGCCCGCTTCATCGTCTTCCGCTGCGCCGACGATTTTCGCGGCGTGCCTTACTACGAAAGCTGTGACCTCGACGACGCGTTCCACCCGCAGACACTCATCGCCCATGAGCTTAACGGTGAGCCGCTCCCGGTCCGCAACGGAGCTCCGCTGCGGCTGCGCATTGAGCGGCACCTCGGCTACAAGCACGCCAAGTACCTGACTGGAATTGAGGCAGTGGCCAGCCTCGGCCAGATCGGCGAGGGTCAGGGCGGTTACTGGGAGGACCGCGGCTATCAATGGTACGCGGGTATCTGAGCCTTAGCGCCTCGTGACGTGACGTTACCCATCATTGACTTGGCGGGAGCCGCTGGTTCTACTGGGGACCAATAAGGGGCGCGTGGGGAGAGATGCCATAATGTGGTTGCTGGACAAGTTCCTGAAGAAGGTGATCAAGGTCGGTCGCCTGGTCATCACCGACCACGATGGCAAAATTTACGAGTACGGTCCGGGCCCCGAAGGTATGGAGCACGGCCAGGCGATGCACGTGCGGCTGACCGACAAGAAGGCCGCTCACCACATCGCCCGCTATCCCGCGGTAGGTGCCGGCGAAGCTTACATGTGGGGCTGGCTCGTCGTCGAACCGCCCCACGACATCCGTGACATGGTGCTCTACGTCGCGATGAACGCCAAAGCGCAGAAAGGGGATGCTTTCAGGACGAGAGGTCCGATCCGCACGGCCCTTCAGCGCACCCTCGCCAAGTTCGACAGCATCAACCTGCGGGGCAAGGCACGCAAGAACGCCGAGCACACCTATAACCTCACGCGCCGTCTCTACGAACTGTTCCTCGACGAGGACCGGCAGTACACGATGGGTTACTACCGCGACGTCGACAACAGCCTGGAGAAAGCCCAGCTCGACAAGAAGGCTCACATCGCCGCCAAGATGTACCTGAAGCCGGGCATGAAAGTGCTCGACATCGGCTGCGGCTGGGGCGGCCTCGCGCTCTATCTGAACAAGCACTACGGCTGCGAAGTCCTGGGCGTGGCTCTCGCCCCCGACCAGATCGCCTTCTGCAAGGAGCGGGCGAAAGCCGCCGGCGTCGACGACAAGGTCAAGTTCGCGCTGATGGACTACCGCGACGTCGAGGGGCAGTTCGACCGCATCAGCTCGGTCGGCCTGCTCGAACATGTCGGCACCCCGCACTATCCGCAGTTCTTCCAGCACACTTACAAGCTGCTCAAGCCCGACGGGGTGATGTTCAGCCACTGCTGCGGCCGCACGGGCCCTCCCGGGTTCACCGATGCCTGGACCCGCAAGTACATCTTCCCCGGCGGCTATATCCCGGCGCTGAGCGAGCTGGTCACCGAGAGCGAGAAGGCCGGCTGGCAGGTCATGGACGTGGAAGCGATGCGCTTCCACTACAGCCACACGCTGGAGGAATGGTACAACCGCACCGTCATGCACAAGGACGAGATCGTCAGCATGTACGACGAGACGTTCTATCGCATGTGGCAGTTCTACCTGGCGGGCGCGGAGCAGAGCTTCCGGCACGGTACGATGGTCAACTGGCAGATGGTCTATGTGAAGGACCGTGCCGCTTTGCCGATGACCCGCGAATTCATGCACCACGAAAGCGAGCGACTGCGCGAAAGCGACGAGCCGCCCGTCTGGCACCTCGACCCCGGCCTCAAGGAGGCGGCTGAGTAGTGAATCCCGACGTGTCGGTTGTGACCAGGCCGGTGCGGCGATAGGGTGCGGCGACGCTCACCTAGCCGAAGAAGGCCGCATGCCCTGGACTTCCTTCCGACGTGCGCCGTTGCGCCTCCTGCTCATGGTTGTGGCTTTGCTTATCTGGAGCCTCCCGGCCCATGCCCAGATCCAGGTCCACTTCCACAGCTTCAACGGCTCCTTCCTCGGACGCTATCCGCATGCTTTCGTGGTGTTCGAAGGCACGTTGGAAAGCGGCGAGAAGGTGAACGAAAACTACGGCTTCTCCGCGAAAACTGCCGGTCCGAACGTCCTGCTCGGCCCAACCGCTCACATCGTGATGACCGAGAAGCCCAAGTACATCCGGACCACCAACCGGCACTTCACGCTCACCGTCTCCGACGCGACCTACCGACGGATGAAGGCGGAAGTGATCGCCTGGCGCGATGCCCCTGGCAAGTTCTACGACCTCGACAAGCGCAATTGCATCCACTTCGTGGCTCGCATTGCGGAACTGGGCGGGGTCAAGGTCGAATTCCCGAAGGAGCTGCTCCGCAAGCCGAGGCAGTGGTTCGATCATATCGCGCGACTCAACCCTCAGCTTGGCGCGCGGATCTTCAGCTAACCGGCCGACAGGTTGCACCTGGGCGCGCACGCTCGTAAGCGGCCCAGCGAATTCACCTTCGGAGCCTTCCTCGAAATGTCCGACATCAAGCGCGTCGTTCTCGCCTATTCAGGTGGTCTCGACACCAGCGTGATCCTCAAGTGGCTGCAGACGACCTACAACTGCGAGGTCGTCACTTTCACCGCCGACCTGGGCCAGGGCGAGGAGCTGGAACCGGCGCGCCGTAAGGCCGAGATGATGGGCATCAAGCCCGAGCACATTTACATCGACGATCTGCGCGAGGAATTCGTGCGCGACTTCGTCTTCCCGATGATGCGCGCCAACGCCCGCTATGAAGGCGACTATCTGCTCGGCACCTCGATCGCGCGGCCGCTGATCTCCAAGCGGTTGATCGAGATCGCGCGCGAAACCGGGGCGGATGCGATCTCCCACGGCGCCACCGGCAAGGGCAACGACCAGGTCCGTTTCGAATTGTCGGCTTACGCGCTGGCGCCCGACATAAAGGTCATCGCTCCATGGCGGGAATGGGACCTGACCAGCCGCACCGCCTTGATCCAATGGGCCGAGCAGCACCAGATTCCGGTACCCAAGGACAAGCGCGGCGAGAGCCCGTTCTCGACCGACGCCAACCTGCTGCACACCTCGAGCGAAGGCAAAGTGCTCGAGGACCCGTGGGAGGAAGTGCCCGACTACGTTTATTCGCGGACCGACAATCCGGAAGATGCGCCGGACCAGCCGGAATACGTCACGATCGATTTCGAGCGGGGCGACGGCGTGGCGCTCGATGGCCAGGCGATGAGCCCGGCGACCTTGCTCGCTGCACTGAATGACCTCGGCAAAAAGCACGGTATCGGCCGGCTCGACCTGGTCGAGAACCGTTTCGTCGGCATGAAGAGCCGGGGCATGTACGAGACCCCCGGCGGCGAAATCTATGCCCGCGCGCACCGCGGCATCGAGCAGATCACGCTCGACCGCGGCGCCGCGCACCTCAAGGACGAGCTGATGCCGAAGTACGCGGAGCTCATCTACAACGGCTTCTGGTTCGCGCCGGAACGCGAGATGCTGCAAGCGGCGATCGACCACAGCCAGGAGAAAGTCTCCGGCACGGTGCGGATGAAGCTCTACAAGGGTGTGGCTCAGGTGGTGGGGCGCAAGAGCCCGAACAGCCTCTATTCGGAGCGACATGTGACGTTCGAGGATGACGCCGGCGCTTACGATCAGCAGGACGCGGCGGGCTTCATCAAGCTCAATGCGCTGCGGTTGAGACTGCTCGCCCAACGCGATCGCCGATAATCGAGCGCTGCTGCGGCGAACGGTTGAGTTATCCAGCCTTGTCCACTGGTGAAATCTGCCAGAGTGGATAAGTAGCGCGATTCGCGCTTGCCCGAATCGGATGCGGGGCGCACCTTCCAACTATCGCGACGGAGATGGGCCCTTCCGAGGCAAAGGCCGAAAGGCCGGCGAGGACGAAGGGATTTTGGAACCGTAGCGACGCGACGGCGAGATGCCGCGTGGTGGAGGAAAGAGCGAGCCGCTTCGGTTGCCGCTCCGACCGTTGAAGCCGCGAAGGCGCAAAGTCGGACAGGCCGCATGGCCGATCGGGTGCCAGCACGTTCGCTGCGCTTTCGAGCAAAGCGAGCATGTCGAAACCGGATCGACGATGAGGTCTCGGAACCGCCGAAAGACGATGCGATCCTTGCGATCGCTTCCTCCTCGACGGAACCGGCACCGGCGCGAGCGCCGGGCGACGACGGAGCCGGAACGCAGCTCGCGAGAGTTCGCTGGACCGGCATCGAGACGCCAGGCGTCAAGCGCCCCTCGGGGCCCACACGCCGGTGAGAGTGGGGTCAGCCGCAAGGCTGGCCCCATTTCTCTTTGGGGCACGACAGCCGAGCGCATCGCCCCTCTCCCCCGCGACTCGGCCCGAGCGGTGAAGCGTTGCGGTACGCCGGTGGGCGGAAAGGACGCGGTTTGCGCGGGTACAAACTGCTTTTGGTTAACGGACGAGTCGTTGACTCCGCGGGGTGAAGCGACGGCGGACGGGTTTCGCCGGCTGCTAAAGCCCCGTATTTCCCGCCGCCGATGGACGGGACATCCACTCTGAAGGCCGCGGCGGCGGCTGCCCTGGCCCTTCTGGCTGCAGGCGGCGTCATCGGACCGGCCCTCGCCGAGGACGACGCAGCGCTCGCCGCGCCGGTCGCCGCGACGACCGCGAGCGAAGCTCCGGCGGAGCTGCCGCGGTTCGCGCCATCGGCCGAGCCGGAACTCGATCCGCTGGCCTCCCCGGTCGCGCCGCTCGCTGAAGCCGAAGAGATCGCCGAGGACATCCCCGACGGCGTGGCGAGCTGGTACGGACCCGGCTTCGCCGGCAAGCGCACCGCGAGCGGCGAGCGCTTCGATCCCACCGAATACACCGCCGCGCACCGGACGCTGCCGTTCGGCAGCAAAGTGCGAGTGACGCACAACGGCCGCTCGGTCGTGGTGCGGATCAACGATCGCGGGCCGTTCCATGGCAACCGCGTGATCGACCTCAGCCAGGCCGCCGCCGAGGAACTCGGTATCCGCCGCGCCGGCCAAGGCCGCGTCGAACTGGCCCTGCTGCAGAGCTGAACCGCCCGGCCTCAACGGGCCCTTTCGCTTCTTGTGTCGTGCTTACCCTCTCCGGGAGGAGGGGTGCCCGCGCCATGGGAGGGGGGGACGGCGCGGGCTTGCCGGGTGAATGCCCGCCCTTCCCGTCCGTTTCCGCCTGCTTCGAGCCTTTCGACGAACCGTGCCCCACGTGCGATCAGCTGAGTCAGCTCTGGGGCGGCGGCAGGCCGGTGCGAAGAGGAGGGCCCGCTGTGCTGAGCCGACCTCCCCGATGGCGGTTAGCTGGCGACGGCCTCGAGGCCGTTCTGCAGCTGTCCGCGCAGCGCGGCGGCCGGGTTGCCGGTTTCGAGCGTCACATAATGGTTGCCCGGATTGGCGAGCAGCGCTTCGGCCACTTGCGCCGTTACCTGGACGCAGCCGCCGCTGCTGCCGTCGCGCGGCGTGTCGAGGTTGAGCACCGCGTTGCCGTTCTCGCCAGCGAGGATGCGGGCGCGGGTCACGTTCTGCACTCCGGCGACATTCATCAGGTAGCAGGCCTGCCCCTTGGGCGGATCGACCACCACCGTGATGTTGCCGCTGGCGTTGCCGCCGACGAGGCGCGCGTGAATCGGAACGCCAGTATTCGGCGCCGGCGGGGGGCCACCGAACTGCGCGGCAGCCGGCAAAGCCAGAGCCAAAGCGCCGACCGCGGCGCCGATAGCCAGAAGGCGTGGTCCTTTACGGAAGTCACTCATCGTCTTCTCTCTCCCTGAAGATCAACTGGACGCGGGTAACTATAGGTGCGGCTCGCGCAGCGGCAAGATGTGCCGCAAAAACCGTCAGATGCCTTCGGGCGGCGGGCGATCGTCGTTGTCGCCATCGCGGCCGACGCGGCGCAGGAACCACTCGCACAAGCCGTAGACCACGGCGAAAACGAGCAGCACAGGCAAAGCGGCGCTGAGGAAAAAAGACATGGGCATGCTCCATCGCGACGGGAGCTCATCCAAGTCTCACGGTCACCGCCATGCCGGAGGATCAGGCGGTAATGTGGGCAGTGTACACGCAAAACGCGCCAACGCCTAATCTTTCGGTAATCGCCCGTTCGAGGCCGTTTCAGCGCGGGCGTTCGGGCGGGCGTTCGGCCGGACGCTCGCGGGGGGCGAAGTTCACACCGGGTTGACGCATCTGACACCGTCCTGAGAGACGAATGGAGCCCCCGCGAAGTTCACACCCGGTTGACGGACCTGACACTACGTCCCGCAGGTTTTCGGGGAGCCTTTCGAGGAACGCCTGCTCGGCCGCGCGGCGGGCGCTCTGCTGCGCCGCCTGCCACCGGTGCGCGAACTCCGCGTCGCGCCGCCGCGCGCTGTAGGCCGCGCGACGCGACAGGCCGACGCGGGCGCAGGCCCACACGACCGAATGGCCGGCGGCCAGCGCGTCGAAGAACAGTCGCTGGCGCGCCGCCGTCCAGCCGTCGCGACGCGGGGCGCGTGGGGGTTCTGGAGGCGGCGCGGCGATCTGGACGTGGGCAGGCATGATCCGCTTCTCCGGCAAAAGAGAACAAAACGCGAATCAGGGCTATTAAACACGAACGGGCGTGTAGGAAAACGGTTTGTGCGAGCCGCCCCCTACCTCCCGCACTTCGGCGTGGTGCAGGCGGTGACTTCGTGGATGTAGCGGTTCATGCCGTTTTCGACGCGGAAGGTCTGGCTGGCCGGGGTGCCCGGGTGGTCGGCGGGCAGGCCGGCGTCGATCCACGAGAAGTCGTGGAAGATCGACACCGCGCCGACGGTCTCGTCGATGACGTAGCGGCGGTTGCCCGTCTTGATCGGCTGCGGGAACGGGCCCATCGTGCAGGTCTGGCCCTGCGGGTCCTTCGCCCCGGTGTAGATGCGGCCCTCGAGGCGCGAGCACGGCGTGCCGTGCGGCACCGGCAGGTCCGGGTCGCCCCAGTTGTCGATGTAGGCGTCGGCCGCCGCCTGGAGCACCTCGCGCCGGTCGCGCCGATCGGCGGGGACCTCGCCCCAGTCCTCGATGCGCGTCTGGGCGAGGTGCGCGTCGGCGCCGAACACCCAGTCGTCCTCGTCGGTGACCACCGATTCCATGCCCGTGACCTTGCCGTCCTCGCTCGCCTCGATGCGGGTGTGGATCACGTAAGGGTGCGGGTGCGAGGCGGAGGTCAGCTCGGTGAAGGTGGCGCAGCGGGTGGTATCGTGGAAGCTGCGCGTGAAATCGACCGGCAGGGCCTGGGCGAGGATGCCCCCGGCAATGTCGCGGGCCTTGTCGTTCTCGCCGTAGGTGGCGCCGGCCGCGAGCGGCAGCAGCGCGGGGTTCCCGGCCGCCTGAGCCTCGACATAGGTATCGGTGAGCCCGCGCAGCATCTCGCGGCTGCATTCCGCGCGGGCGCTGGTGGCGAAGGTCAGGCCGGCGAGGAGGAGGACGGCCTTGATCGCGGCGCTGGCCGACGTCGACCGGCGGTGGCCCGGATTGCTCTGGCTTGTCATTCGGGCGTGCCTCCCTGGAGTTTCGGCATCTCATGCGTGCCGATGACTTGGTTGCGTGTGCGGAGGGGCTGGTCAAGCGTTTCACGCAAAGGCGCGAAGGCTCGCGAGCGTTGACGGGGCGTGGCGCTTACACCATCTTGCGAGCATGACACTGGCAGGTTTCCCTCGCATCTCGGTGGACCCGCAAGTTTGCGGCGGACGGCCCGTCGTCGCGGGGACGCGCGTGCGGGTGAGCGACGTGCTGGAAATGCTGGCGGGCGGCGCCAGCCCGGCCGAGATCGTCGCGGACTTTCCCTA
>JAJUJV010000063.1 GCA_029265155.1 Altererythrobacter sp.
AGACGTGTTCGACGAGAGCACGACTCACGGTGCTTATGCCCGGGCCGGCGTGCGCCCGAACACTGTCGCTCCGATCGGAGTGGGAGTCGGCGGCGGGTGGACCGAGCAGAACATCTCCAACCTCGACCAGCGCATCCGCGATCGGCACGTCCGTGCCGACGTGACGGTACCGCTCAGTCCGACTCTCGCGGCCGTGGGCGGGGTAGGGTATGAAGATGTTGAAGTGTCGAGCCGCGACGCGCGGCGCGATGCGGCGGGCAATCCGATCATTGGCCCCGACGGGCGCTTCGTCACCGACGAGACTGGCCCCAGACAGATCGCCTACGAAACCGATGGGCTGATCTGGGACGCCGGCGTGCTGTGGCGGCCGAGCCGTCGAACGTCGCTCGAGGCGCGGGTCGGGCGGCGCTACGGCTCGATGACTTACCTCGGGACGCTGTCCTATGCACCGAACGCGCGCACCAGCCTGAACGTCGCCGTCTATGACAACGTAACCAGCTTCGGCGGCGTGCTGGTGGAACGCATCTCTGCGCTGCCCGAGGAGTTCGATGCATTCCGCAATCCGATCACCGGACAGATCGGCGGCTGTGTCGCCAGCTTGGAAGGGGGCAGCTGCATCGCCGGTGCACTGGGCACCGTCAATTCCGCCGTGTTCCGCAGCCGCGGAATTGCCGCGAGCTACTCGGTCGACCTGGGGCGGACGACATTCGGCACAGGCGTCGGATACGACCGGCGCAAGTTCATCGCCGCCGCCGGCACCGTGCTCGGCGCCACGAACGGCTTGGTGGACGAGACGGTCTGGTACGCGACTTACGCCAGCACTCAACTCGACGCGCGTTCCAGCCTTTCGGCCGATGCCAACGTGAGCTGGTTCCAGAGCGAAGCCGATCTGGCAGGAGGTGTGCTCGGCTACAGTGCGTCGCTATCCTACCGCCGCAATCTGATCCGCGGATTGACCGCCACGGCCGCCGTCGGGCTCGACGGGATCAGCCGCGACAACCTCGACGATTTCCTGTCCGCATCTGCCCTGCTGGGCCTTCGCTACGCATTCTACTGACGGGCCACCGGAGACCACATCATGTTCGACGACTTCTACGGCCTTACCGGAAAGCCCTTCCAACTTACGCCCGATCCGGCGTTCTATTTCCGCAGCATCACCCACCGCAAGGCGCTGTCGTACCTCGGTTACGGCCTCGCGCAGGGAGAGGGCTTCATCGTCATCACCGGCGAGGTGGGAGCCGGCAAATCGACGCTGGTGGCGCACCTCACCGGTACCGTCGACCCGCGGCAGATCACGGTTGGCCAGATCGTGACCAGCAAGCTCGATGAAGAAGAAATCGTCCATGTCGTCGCCCAGAGCTTCGGCCTCGACATCGAAGGGCATGATAAGGCGAGCGCGCTCGGAGCCATCGAGGGCTTCCTCCATGAAGAGGCGCGCAGCGGCCGGCGCTGCCTGCTGATCGTCGATGAATCGCAGAACCTGAAGGTCGAAGCGCTCGAAGAGCTGCGGATGCTGTCGAATTTCCAACTCGGCAATCATCCGCTGCTGCAGACCTTGCTGCTGGGGCAGCCGGAGTTCCGCACCACGATCCAAGGGCACGAGCGTCTCGAGCAGCTCCGTCAGCGTGTGATTGCAGCGCACCATCTGGAGCCGATGGAGCGCAGCGAGATCGAGCCGTACATCGTCCACCGCCTCGAACTGGTCGGCTGGAACGGCAATCCGCAATTCGACCAGCGGGTATTCGCCGAGCTGTATGAGGCGAGCGGCGGCATCCCGCGGCGTGTCAACCAGATTGCCAACCGGCTGCTGCTGCTGGGCGCGGTCGAGCAGCGCTCACGGATCGACGGCGTCATGCTGAAGTCGGTGCTCGAAGAGATGAGGGCGGAGCGGACTTTCTCGGAAACAGCGCAGCAAACCCGCCCGAAGGTGGAGCCGGCTGCGCCGGCAGCTTCGGCAGCCAAGCCCGAGCCCAGCATCGATCGCGAGGTTCTCGATACGCTGCTGGCGGAACGCGACGTGCAGATTGCCGAGCTGCAACAGGCGGTGGTGGAACTCGCCAACCAGAACGACGAACGGGCCACGGCGGCGGTGCGGCCTGAGCTGGCGGCACTGCAGCAACAGGTGGCGCGCCTCGAAGCCAAGGTTTTCGAGCAGGAGCGAACGATCCGGCAGACGCTGACGATGCTCATCGACTGGATCGAAACCGAGATGGACCAGACCAAAGCCGCTTGAAGCGGCGCGGGAGCATTGCGGCGTGAATGCCTTCCCTTCCATTCCCGATCCATCAGGCGCCGCGACGGCAGACCAGCGCGCGATCGTCAACGGGCTGTCGGTCGACGTCGAGGACTGGTTCCATGTCGGCGCTTTCGAACAGGTGATCGAGCGCGGAGACTGGAGCGGCCTGGCGGACCGGGTCGACCGCAATGTGCGCGAGATTCTCGACCTGTTCGACGAGGTCGATGCGAAGGCGACGTTCTTTACCCTCGGCTGGGTCGCCCAGCGCCACGGTGCGCTGCTGCGGGAAGTTGTTGCGCGCGGGCATGAGATCGCGAGCCACGGCTGGGACCACAGGCGCGTCTTCACGATGGATCGCAAGAGCTTCGGCGAAGACATCGCCAAGGCGCGGCGAGCGATAGAGGACGCTGCGGGGGTCAGCCCTACCGGCTACCGCGCTCCGAGCTTCTCGATGGATCGCCGCACGCCCTGGGCGTTCATGGAACTGGCCGAGCAGGGCTACGCCTATTCGTCCAGCGTGGCGCCCGTCGCCCATGACCACTACGGCTGGGCCGACGCGCCGCGCTTTGCCTTCAAGCCGCTGCCGTGGGCTTCGCTGATCGAGATCCCGGTGACCACCGCGATGTTTGCGGGCAGGCGCCTTGCTGCGGGCGGGGGCGGTTTCTTTCGGGTGCTGCCTTACGGTTTCAGCCGCTGGGCTATCCGCCAGGTCAACCGCCTCGAGGAGCGACCGGCGGTGTTTTATTTCCATCCGTGGGAAATCGATCCGGGCCAGCCGCGCGTCGCAGGTGCGCCGCTCAAATCCAGGCTGCGCCATTATACCAATCTTGAACGCATGGCGCCGAAGCTGCGTCAGCTTGTTCGTGACTTTGCCTGGGGCCGCATGGACCTGCTCGCGTATCGCGAAGCGGCGCGCGTCGAGGCCGAGCTTGCCGCCGGCACGCCTGCGGCATGAATGCTCCGCTCTCCCTGTCGAACGAAGTGGTGCGCATTGCCGACTTGCGGCAGTCCGACGAAGCCGCACGCATTGAAGGTTTCGTATCGGAGATCGGTGGCAGCGTGTTCCACCGGCCGGCCTGGCTGCAGGCGGTCGAGCGCGGCACCGGCCAACGTGCCTTGGGCCTGGTGGCCGAGCGTCTCGGCATCATCACCGGATGGTTGCCGTTGACCGAAGTCCACTCGCCCGTTTTCGGCCGGATGCTGGCGTCGAGCGGCTTTGCGGTGGCGGGCGGAGCGCTGGCGGAGCGGCCGAGCACGGCGATCGCGCTGTGCCGCGCGGCGGAGGAGCATGCGCTGCGTCGCTCCTGCCCGACCATAGAGCTGCGCGGCGGCCCTGCCCCAAGCGACTGGGACCAACGCAGCGACAGCCATTGCGGCTTTGTTGCCGAACTGGCGGAGAGCCGGGAAGCGCAGCTTCTGGCGATCCCGCGCAAGCAGCGGGCGGAAGTTCGCAAGGGGCTGGAGTTCGACCTCGAGGTGCGCATCGGCCGTGAGGCGCGGGATCGTGCGGATCACTACGCGGTCTATGCGGAGAGCGTGCGCAATCTCGGCACGCCGGTATTTCCCCGCTCGCTGTTCGAAGCGGTGCTCGATGCTCTCGATGCCGACATCCTGACGGTCAGCCACCGCGGCGTGCCGGTTGCGAGCGTGCTGTCACTGTATCACGGCGATGCGGTGTTGCCTTATTGGGGCGGGGGCACGCAGGCGGCGCGAGCGCTGCGTGCGAACGATCGGATGTACCTCGAGCTGATGCAGCATGCGCGGGAGCGCGGTTGCGCGCGGTTCGACTTCGGGCGCAGCAAGACGGGCAGCGGCGCCTTTGCCTTCAAGAAGAACTGGGGGTTCGAACCCGAGCCGCTGTGCTACGCCACCTGGACCGCGCCAGGCGCGCCGCGGCGTGACGCCGATCCAACAAGCGCGCGGCATGCAGCGCGGATCGCCTTGTGGCGCAAGCTCCCGCTGGCGCTCGCCAACCGGCTGGGCCCGCCGATCGCGCGGGGCCTCGGATGAGCGGCATCCTGTTCCTGGCTCACCGCGTGCCGTTTCCGCCCGACCGCGGCGACAAGATCCGCTCGCATCACGTGCTGCGAGCGCTCACCGGTCTGGGGCCGGTCCACGTCGGCTGCTTTGCCGAAAGCGCAGCCGACCGCGACGCCGAGCGCGATCTGGCGAGGCTAGCGGCGAGCTGGTGCATGCCGACGCGCTCCAAGCCGTTGCCGCTGGCGGGGGGCGAAGCATTGCTTCGGCACGAGCCGGTCAGCCTCGCTGCGTTCCGGCACCCGGCCTTGGCAAAATGGGTCAGGCGGACGATCGAGCGCGAGAAGATCGACGTGATCTATGTCTTCTCCGGGCAGATGGGCCAGTACGTTCCGGATGACTGGCAGGGGCGCCTGCTGGTCGATCTGGTCGATGTCGATTCGGCCAAGTTTGAAGCTTATGCGCGGGACAAGCGTCCGCCGATGCGCTGGATCGATACGCGCGAGGCGCGGCTGCTGCGGCGCGAGGAGGCGCGGCTGGCGGCGCGGGCGGACCGCACGCTGCTGGTGACCGAGGCGGAGGCGGCGCTGTTCCGGGAGCGGCTGCCCGCGGGGACCAACGCGCGGGTGGCGGTTCTCGGCAACGGCGTCGATGCGGACTTGTTCGATCCGGCGCGTGTGCAGCCGCATCCGGATCTGGTCGGCCCCGGACCTCATTTCACGTTCACTGGGCAGATGGACTACAAGCCCAACGTCGATGCCGCCTTGTGCGCGATCGAGCGCATCATGCCGCGGATCCGCGCGGTTCATCCCGGAGCGCAGTTTCACGTCGTCGGCCGCGCGCCGGCGCCGGAGCTGCTCACCCACGATGGCGCGAACGGCACGCGCGTTTGGGGCGAGGTGGCCGACGTGCGTCCGTTCCTGGCGGGTGCGGCGATCGTGATGGCACCGCTGTCGATTGCCCGCGGCGTGCAGAACAAGGTGCTCGAAGCCATGGCCATGGCCCGGCCGGTGCTGGTGACCGGCGCGGCGGCGACCGGAATAGTGGCACGCGACGGCGAGCACTTGGCGATCGCCGACAGCGGCGCGCAGATGGCTGCCCGCGCGCTCGATCTGCTGACCAAGCCTGAGGAGGCCGCGCGGATGGGCGGTGCGGCGCGGCGGCTGGTCCTGGAGACGATGAGCTGGCCGGCAACGCTTACGGCTCTGCCGCAGCTGATCGGGCGCGAGCCGACAGGGCGCCGCGATGCAGCCTGAAGCCGTCCGGGTCCTGCCGCGGCCGCCGTGGTACGCCGGCGTGCCGACAGCCTGGCGGATGCCGCTCGTTCGCCTGGCGCTGGCCTGGTGTCTGCTGGTGGCCGTGGCTTGGGAAGCCTGGGCGACAATGGCTTGGCACTGGTGGAACGCCTCCACGTACAACCACATCCTGCTCGTACCGCCGATCCTGGTCTGGCTCGTCCGGCAGCGCTGGAGCGAACTGTTGCGGCTAACGCCTTCGACTTGGTGGCCTGGGCTGGTCTTGCTGGTGTTCGGGATGACGGTCTGGCGTGTCGGCGCCGCGTTCGACGTGAACCTGGTCAGCCAGTTCGGCGCGGTGATGATGTTGCAGAGTGCGGTGGCTACGCTCCTAGGGCCGAGGGTCACCGCCGGCTTGCTGTTTCCGTTGGGCTACATGCTGTTCCTCGTGCCGTTCGGTGACGAGATCGTCCCCCCGCTTCAGGACGTGACGGCTAAGCTGGCGGTCTGGCTCACCCACGCGAGCGGAGTGCCGGCGACGCTCGACGGCATCTACATCGACACGCCGGCGGGATTATTCATCGTGGCGCGGGCCTGTTCCGGGGTGAAGTTTCTGGTGGCGATGGTGGCGCTGGGGGCGCTTGTCGCCCACACAAGCTTTGCGTCGCCGCTGCGCCGGACGCTGTTCATGGCCGCCGCGGTCGTGGTCCCGATCCTGGCCAATGGCGTGCGCGCATGGGGCACGATCTACGTCGCGCAGTCGCAGGGCCTCGAGTTCGCCGCCGGCTTCGACCACATCGTCTATGGCTGGATTTTCTTCGCTGTAGTCATGGTGGTGCTGATCGGCGGCGCGTGGCGCTCTTTCGACCGAGCACCGGAAGACCCGCTGATCGACGTCGCGACGGTCCAGGCTGCGCCTCTGCTGGCAGGCTTGTCTGTGTACCGCATCGGCGGCTGGAGCGCGCTCGGGGCGATCGCACTTCTCGTTGCCGCGGTGCTCTGGATGGACCGCCTGGCGAACGTCGCCTAACGGAACGGCGCATGTGCGGGATTGCGGGGATCTTTCATTGCGGCACGATCAAGCCGGTCGATCCCGCGCGGGTCGGCCGGATGTGCGACGCGCTGGTCCATCGCGGGCCTGACGGATCGGGGGTGTGGACGGCGCCTGGCGTAGGGCTCGGACACCGCCGGCTGGCGATCATCGACCTCGCCGGATCGCCCCAGCCGATGCACTCGGCGGACGGCCGCACGGTGATCGTCTTCAACGGCGAGATCTACAACTATCGCGAGCTGCGGCGGGAGCTCGAAGCCCGAGGGGCGGCGTTCCGCACCGACGGCGATACCGAAGTCATTCTGGCAGCTTGGCAGCAGTGGGGAACCGAGTGCCTGTCGCGGCTGCACGGCATGTTCGCCTTCGCGCTTTACGATGCGGCGGAGCGGACGCTGTTCCTCGCCCGCGACCGGCTGGGCGTGAAGCCGTTGTTCATGGCGCACCTTTCGGATGGCAGCCTGGCCTTCGCGTCGGAACTGAAAGGCCTCCTGGCGCACCCGCTGCTGCGGCGCGAAGTCGATCCGCTGGCGGTGGAGGATTACCTCACGTGGGGCTATGTGCCCGATCACCGCTCGATCCTGAAGGGCGTGGAGAAGCTGCCCGCCGGGCACTATCGGCTGCTGAAGCACGACACGCCGCCGGCTGCCCCGCAGCGTTGGTGGGACGTGTCATTCGCCGAGCGTCGCCGCGGATCGGAGCGGGATCTCGAAGCCGAACTGCTGCATCATCTGCGCGAAGCGGTGACCAGCCGGATGATTGCCGACGTCCCGCTCGGCGCGTTCCTGTCGGGCGGGGTGGATTCGTCGAGCGTGGTGGCGCTGATGGCTGAAACCAGCCGCGAGCCGGTGCGGACCTGCTCGATCGGCTTCGACGTAGGAGCGCTGGACGAGACCTCGCACGCTGCCAAAGTGGCTGGGCTGTTCGGGACCGACCATGCAGCCAAAGTCGTAGCAGCCGACCAGTTCGAACACGTGGATGCACTGGTCGAGATGTTCGACGAGCCGTTCGCCGATGCTTCGGCGCTGCCGACCTGGCAGGTGTGCCGATTGGCGCGCGAAAGTGTCACCGTTGCGCTGTCGGGCGACGGCGCGGACGAGGCGTTCGCCGGGTATCGCCGGCAGGTGTTCCATGCGCATGAGGAGCGGGTGCGGAGTGTCCTGCCGCAAAGCTTCCGGCGTAAGGTACTCGGGCCGCTGGGTCGCGCTTACCCGAAAGCCGACTGGGCGCCGCAGCCACTGCGGGCCAAAGCGACGCTGCTTTCATTGGCCGCCGACGGCGCGCAAGGGTACGCGCGGGGCCTCTGCGCGGTGGAGCCGGAATTGCGCGGGGCGCTTTACGCGCCGACCATGATGCGGCAGCTCGGCGGGTATCGAGCCGAACAGCCGTTGATCGAGTTGATGCAAGCGGCCCCGGCGCGGTCGGGATTGGACCGGGCGCAATATGCCGACCTCAAGTTCTGGCTACCCGGCGACATCCTGACCAAGGTCGACCGTACCAGCATGGCGGTGAGCCTCGAAGCGCGCGAGCCGCTGCTCGATCACCGCCTGATCGAGTGCGCTGCGGCGCTGCCGGACCGGATGCGAGTGCGCGGACGGCAGGGCAAGTGGCTGCTCAAGAAGGCCATGCGGCGCTACCTGCCGGACGATATCCTCTACCGGCCGAAGCAGGGGTTCGTCACACCGATCGCGCAGTGGCTGCGTGGACCGCTGGCCGGGGAGGCGAGGGCGATCGCTTCGAGCGCGGCGCTGGCGCGGACGGGGTGGTTCGACACGGCCATGCTGGGGCGGCTTGCCGATGCCCATGTCGCGCACCGCGCGGATCATTCGCGGCTGTTGTGGCAGCTGATGATGCTCGACAAGTCGCTGACGCGTCTCGGTCTGATCGGCTAAGCCTAGCCACCTTCACCGTGGCCCTCGGCCATGTATTCGGCGCTTTGCATTTCCTTGAGACGGCTGACGGTGCGCTCGAATTCGAAGCTGCCATCACCTGCGCGATACAGCGCTTCGGGCTCGGCATCGGCGGTGGCGAAGAGCTTGACCTTGTTCTCGTAAAGCGCGTCGATCAACGTGACGAAGCGGGTCGCCTCGTTGCGCATCTCCGGGCCCATGGCCGGAATGCCGACGATGATCACCGTATGGTAAGTCTGAGCGATGGCGAGATAGTCGGCCGCTCCGCGCGGCTCGCCACAGAGCCGCTTGAAGCTGAACACGGCAACGCCTTTCAGGCTCTTGGGTACGTGCAGCGTGCGACCGCCGCCGACCTGGAGTTCTGCCGAGGGCACGTGTGCGGCATCCTCGGGCGGATAGTCGGTGAGGCGGAAGAACAGCTCGCGCACTTGGGCGGTGGCCGCATCGCCGAGCGGCGTGTGCCAGGCTTTCATCCCATCGATGCGGTCGAGCCGGTAATCGGTCGGGCCGTTGAGTTCGAGCACGTCGAGTTCGGTCTCGATCAGGTCGATGAAGGGCAGGAAATGCTCACGGTTGAGACCGTCCTTGTAGAGGTCGCGCGGCGGCCGGTTGGAGGTGGTGACGACGGTCACCCCCTCATCGCAGATCAGCCCGCGGAACAGGCGGCTCATGATCATCGCATCGGCGCTGTTGTTCACCACCATCTCGTCGAAAGCGAGGCAGCGAACGTCCCGGGCAATGGCCGCAGCGACGGGGGGGATCGGATCGCCGCTTTCGGCCTGGCGCGCTTCGCGGAGCCGCTGGTGAACTTCCAGCATGAAGGCGTGAAAGTGGATGCGGCGCTTGGCGGGAAGGGTGAGCGTTTGATGGAACAAGTCCATCAGCATCGACTTGCCGCGTCCGACGCCGCCCCAGAGATAAACGCCGCGGGTGCGCCTCGGCTTGCGAAAACGGGCAAGGAACCCGGTGGCAGGGGGCTGCTCAAGCTCTGCTTGCAACGCTTGCAGCCGCCGGGCGGCGGCTTCCTGCTCCGGATCGGGACGCAATTCGCCGGCTTCGACAAGCCGGCGATACTGCTCGAGAAGTCGACTCAGGCGGCGCGCTCCGCCAGTAGCTTCTTGGTCTCTGCGATTGCCTTGGCCGGGTTCAGCCCCTTCGGACAGACGTTGGCGCAATTCATGATCGTGTGGCAGCGATAGAGCCGGAACGGATCTTCGAGCTGGTCGAGCCGCTCGCCGGTCATCTCATCACGACTATCGGCGAGCCAGCGGTAAGCCTGGAGCAGGATCGCCGGGCCAAGGAAGCGGTCGGCATTCCACCAGTAGCTGGGACAAGCCGTCGAGCAGCACGCGCAAAGGATACATTCGTAGAGGCCGTCGAGCTGCTCGCGCTGTTCGGGGCTCTGCAGCCGCTCCTTGCCGCTGGGCGTGGTCGATACGGTCTGCAGCCACGGGCGGATCGAGGCATACTGCGCGTAGAAATGGCTGAAGTCAGGGACCAGGTCCTTGATCACTTCCATATGCGGCAGCGGCGTGATGCGGATCTCGCCCTTGAGGTCTTCCATCGCCGTCGTGCAGGCAAGACCGTTGCGCCCGTTCATGTTCATCGAGCACGATCCGCAAATGCCTTCGCGGCACGAACGGCGGAAGGTGAGCGTGGGATCGATCTCGTTCTTGATCTTGATCAGCGCGTCGAGAACCATCGGGCCGCAGTCGTCGAGATCGATCTCGAACGTGTCGTAGCGCGGGTTCTCGCCGCTTTCCGGATCCCAGCGATAGACACGGAACCGGCGCACGCGCGTGGCGCCCGGAGCCTTGTGCTCGCGGCCTTTGGCAGTGATCCGGCTATTCTTCGGCAGGGTAAACTCGGCCATCGGGATTCCTTAGCTTCGCGGCCTATCTAGCGGTCCCTGCGCTGCGAGCAAGGGTGGTGGCTCTGCGAGGTCGAATACCTCCTCAGCTTGGGAACGTGCAGGTGAGGGCAGGGGTTAGCCGGTGTGCGACCTTCCACGAAAGGCCCCCACGATGCAGCAACATGAACAATACAGCGATCCCCGCGAGCGCGACGACGCACCGGTCACGGCGGCAAAGGACATCCATCCGGACGGCGCCCTGCTCGCCGAGAGCGTAACCATCAACCGTCCGGCGGAGGAACTTTACGAGTTCTGGCGCAATCCCGCCAATCTCGTCGACATCATGGAAAACGTGGTCCGGATCGAGCCAATCGGTCCCGACCGCTCGCTGTGGACTGTCGCCGCGCCGGGCGGGAACGAGGTGAGCTGGGAATCGGTCATCACCAAAGAAGTGCCGGGCCGCGAAATCTACTGGCAGTCGGCCGAAGGAGCCGACATCCGGAACAGCGGCCGGATTCAGTTCGAGGAAGCGGGCCAGCGCGGGACGATCGTCCGCGCAGTCATCGCATACGACCCCCCGGGCGGCAAAATCGGCCAGTTCCTAGCCAAGTTGTTCCAGCGCGAGCCGCGCATCCAGACCCGCCGCGACCTCCATCGCTTCAAGCAGTTGATGGAAGCGGGCGAGATAGCCACCGGCGCGCGCACCCGGCGCCAGCGTGAGGAACGTAACGAAGATCAGACCGCGGAGCAGCAGGCATGAAAGCGATAACCTGGCACGGCAAGCACGACGTTCGCTATGAGACAGTCGACGATCCCGAAATCCTGAACCCGCGCGACGCGATCATCCGCGTCACCTCGACCGCGATCTGCGGCTCCGATCTTCACCTCTATGACGGCTACATCCCGGCGATGAAGCCCGGCGACATTCTCGGGCACGAGTTCATGGGTGAAGTCGTCGAAGTAGGCTCCGGCAGTACTCTCAAGCCCGGACAGCGTGTGGTGGTGCCGTTCACGATTTCGTGCGGACGGTGCTATCACTGCGAGAAGCACCAGTATTCGGGGTGCGAGAACGGCAATCCGGCGGACAAGCAGGACATGGGGCGCGAGCTCTATGGGCAGCCGACTGCGGGTCTGTTCGGATATAGCCATCTCACCGGCGGCTATTCGGGCGGACAGGCCGAGTACGTGCGCGTGCCGTTCTCCGACGTGGGACCCTTGGTCATCCCGGACGACAGCATCGAGGACGACAAAGTCCTGTTCCTGACCGACATCCTTCCGACCGGATGGATGGCCGCCGAGAATGCCGACATCGAGCCGGGTGATACGGTGGCGGTATGGGGCTGCGGGCCGGTGGGGCTGTTCGCGGTCCAGTCGGCGTTCCTCATGGGAGCGGAACGCGTGATTGCGATCGACCATTTCCCGCATCGGCTGGAACTGGCCAAGCAGTTCGGCGCCGAAACGATCAATTTCGAGCAGAGCAAGGTTTACGAGGCCCTGCAGGACATGACCGGCGGCATCGGACCCGATGCCTCGATCGACTGCGTCGGCCTGGAGGCGCACGGCGCCTTTGCGGACAACATCATCGACCAGATCAAGGTGTCCACCTTCCTCGGAACCGACCGGGCGCACGCGATCCGGCAGGTGATCATTGCCACGCGGAAAGGCGGCCGCGTTTCGATGCCGGCGGTCTATGGCGGCTTTGTCGACAAGTTCCCCTTGGGAGCGCTGATGCAGAAAGGCCTCACGCTGAAAACCGGCCAGACCCACGTGCAGAAATACCTGCGGCCGCTCTACACGGCGATTGCCGAAGCGAAGATCGATACGACCTTCCTGATCAGCCATCGGATGCCGCTCGAGGACGGTCCGGTAGGTTACCAGAAGTTCCACGATGAGCAGGACACTTACACCAAGGTTGTGCTGAAGACGGGCGCGGAAGGGCAGCGGCTAGCCGCCTGATCGCGTCCGGCACCGCGCCTACGCGCCTCTTGCCTCGCCGAGCCTCACCGGGCACGGCGGGG